>NZ_CP019445.1:0-309799 GCF_001975225.1 Kosakonia cowanii JCM 10956 = DSM 18146
AAACGGTCATCGCCAATTGCCTGCGCCGCGTTCAGCGCCTCTGCGAGATCGCCCTCTTCCAGCACGCCCTGCTGCTGCATGCTGTGGCCCCAGACACCGGCATAACAGTCGGCCTGCAGCTCCATGCGAACTGAAAGTGCATTGACCTCTTTCTCGCTGGCATTTTGCTGCAGCTGACGCACTTTCGCCTCGGTGCCGAGCAGTTTTTGCACGTGGTGACCCACTTCATGGGCAATCACGTAACCCTGGGCAAAATCGCCGCCTGCGCCGAGTTTGTTTTTCATCTCATCGTAGAAGGAGAGATCGATATAGACCTTGCTGTCTGCCGGGCAATAGAACGGCCCCATGATTGACTGGCCCATGCCGCAGCCGGTATTGAACTGATTACGGTAGAGCACCAGCTTTGGCTGCTGGTACTGACGCCCCATTTTTTTGAACAGCTGCCCCCAGGTATCTTCCGTGGAAGCAAAAATCACGCTGGAGAAGCGCGCGGCCTCATCCTCTTTCGGGTTAACCGCCGCCTGCTGTGACGACGGCGCGCTGACGGGTTGCCCGGTCAACATGCCGGTTAAATCCACGCCGTAATAACTTGCTACCACCACAATCACCAGCAGGACTAACCCGCCTTTGCCCCGCGGCAGGCGGAAACCCCCGCCGCCCATTGAGGGGCCGCCCGACTGGCTCCGTCGGTCTTCTACGTTGTCACTCTCTCGTCGCCCTTGCCAGCGCATACTGCCTCCCTATGCCAATAATGGACTCTGTGTATATATGATCGTAGGCGGTTAGGGAAGGATTACCACTGGGAAAAAGACGTAAAAAAACCAGAGGATGCGGGCACCCTCTGGCTGAGACGTTAATGTAGGGGATCAGTCCAGTTTCACGCCCAGGCGGTGCGCGACGGCTTCATAGGCTTCGATCAGCCCGCCGAGGCTCTGGCGGAAGCGGTCTTTGTCCATTTTATCCAGCGTCTCTTTGTCCCACAGGCGGCTGCCGTCCGGGGAGAACTCATCGCCCAGCACCACTTCGCCGTTGAACAGGCCAAACTCCAGTTTGAAGTCGACGAGGATCAGGCCTGCGTCATCGAACAGCTTTTTCAGCACGTCGTTGGCTTTGTAGGAGAGTTCCTTCATGCGCGCCAGGTTCTCTTTGTTCACCCAGTTGAAGGTTTCGCAGTAGGATTCGTTGACCATCGGATCGTGCATGGCGTCGTTTTTCAAAAACAGGTCAAACAGCGGCGGATTAAGCTCAATGCCTTCTTCAATGCCCAGACGTTTCACCAGCGAGCCCGCGGCGCGGTTGCGGATCACGCACTCGACCGGCACCATATCCAGCTTTTTCACCAGACATTCGGTATCCGAGAGCAGCGCTTCCATCTGGGTCGGGATGCCGGCTTCGGCAAGCTTGGTCATAATGAAGTGGTTGAACTTGTTGTTCACCATGCCTTTACGATCAAACTGTTCAATGCGCGCGCCATCCCCTGCTGACGTATCGTTACGGAATTCGAGCACCAACAGGTCCGGGTTTTCGGTACTGTAGACGGTTTTCGCTTTGCCGCGATACAACTCAGCTTGCTTTTGCATTTTATTACTCCAGGTGTGATTACAAGGCTAATTGCACTATCTTACGCCGACGCACACGTTTGCGTCACGCTGATAAAAAAGGCCGGAGGTATTCCGGCCCTGGATCTTACTGGTTAAACGCGGCCTGGAAGGCGGCGACTAACGCGTCGTTCTGAGATTGCGTCAGGGTGTGGCCCTTCGGATCGATAAACTGGAGGCTGCTGCGGTTATCAAGGTCGCCGACCTGCAGTTTATAGTCGCCGGAGCTGAGACCCGGATCGCGCGCGCCCAGTGCCTGCCAGCCGCTGTCGGAGAGCGGTTTGTAGGTCACGGCCATGCTGCCGGTAGAACGGGTGCTGTCGGTCACTTTCATGCCCACTTTTTCCAGCACGTTCGGCAGGCGCTGCCAGACGATATTGAACGGACCGCGCACCACCAGCATCGGCAGACCGGTATCATCCGCGCCGCTCTGCACGTCGAGCGTGGTCACGCTGCGCTTCTCAGCGGCGTTCTGCGCATCGGTGGCGGTTTTATCGAGGCCAGCGGAGATAACGTTCAGCATTTCGGTGCTGTAGCGCTGCAGCGATGCGGTATCAGCAACCGGTTTACCCGCCTGCTCCAGGTTCACCAGCTTGACGACAACCGCCTGCTGATAGCCCTGCGGTTTCACCGCGATTTGATAGCGACCGCGATACTGCTGATCTTCATCCTGACGGTTCCACTCAACCCAATCGGTAGTCAGGGTCTGCGCGGCATCGTCGCGTTTGGCGATGGTGAAGTTTTTCGCCTGAATCAGGCTAACAACCTGCGGCCATAAGGTATTGCCGCGACCATTTTCTACCATCAGCGTGGCGGTATCGCCGTTGAACTGGGTACGCGCACCGGTCACCAGCGCCAGCGGCTGTGCCGGCGGGCGAATGTCCAGCGCTTTACCAACGGCACCGCTGCCGCTGGCGGAAGGGACATTGTAGTCCCCAGTCTGCACCGGCAGGATCAGCCCGGCGGGCGCATGAAGCTCAGCAAGCGGCGTAGCATCCAGATAGGATTCGTCGCCGCTGACCTGACGCTTGTAACGTGAATCGGAATTGCAGGCGGCGAGCAACATCACAAGTGAAACACTCGCTACCTTCGCCAGGCGCGACTTCTGTACTGAGTAAGCCATCAAATCTCCCTAAACTTTACAGCAGACCGGCATGCTTAAGCGCCGCACGAACCACCTCACGACCGTGGTCGGTAATCGGTGTCATCGGCAAACGCAGCGTATCGGTTGCCACAAGTCCCAACTCCTTACATGCCCATTTGACCGGGATCGGATTGGGTTCGACAAATAGTTTGTTGTGTAACGGCATCAGACGCTGGTTAATCGCGCGGGCGTCGGCAAACTGCCCTTCAGCGGCCAGTTTGCACATCTCGGCCATTTCGCGCGCCGCCACGTTAGTGGTGACGGAAATTACACCGTGACCGCCGAGCTGCATGAAGTCCATCGCAGTGGCGTCATCGCCGCTCAGCAGGATAAAGTCGTCTGAAACCAGCTCTTTGATCTGGTGAACGCGACTTAAGTTCCCGGTCGCTTCTTTAATACCGATAATATTTTTGACTTCCGCCAGACGGCCCACGGTTTCCGGCAGCATATCGCAGCCGGTACGCGACGGCACATTATACAGAATCTGCGGCAGGTCAGTATGTTCGGCGATGGCTTTGAAGTGCTGGAACAGACCTTCCTGCGTCGGGCGGTTGTAATAGGGGGTAACGGTGAGGCAGCCGACGATGCCGCTGTTATTGAAACGCTGCGTCAGGCTGATGGCTTCGGCGGTGGCGTTTGCGCCCGTGCCGGCAATAACAGGAATGCGCCCGTCAGCCAGCTCAACCGTCAGTTCAACCACATCGGCATGCTCGTCGTGGCTAAGGGTTGCGGATTCGCCGGTAGTCCCTACCGAAACGATCGCCGAGGTTCCACTGGCGACATGATAATCAATCAGTTTCTTCAGGCTTGACCGGCAGACTTTACCTTGCGAATCCATCGGCGTAATAAGCGCAACAATACTTCCCGTGAACATGGGCCATCCTCTGTGCAAACAAGAGCCTCAATGGTACGTGCGGTGCCGTAAGAAAAGCAAGAGACCTGACGGTCTGTGGCGGTTGTATGCCGGTTTTTTTTATGCTTTCCTTATGATTACCTCATGTTTGACAGGAAGCTCAGGTTTGACAACCTCATCACAACACTTTTTGGTTATCACTGCGCTGGGGCCGACCGGCCTGGCATTGTGAATACGATCACACGCCACGTCAGCAGCTACGGCTGTAATATCGAAGACAGCCGGCTGGCGATGCTGGGAGAAGAGTTCACGTTTATCATGCTGCTTTCAGGGTCGTGGAACGCCATCACCCTTATCGAATCGACCCTGCCGCTGAAAGGCGCCGAACTGGATCTGTTGATTGTGATGAAGCGCACCGAGGCTCGCCCGCGTCCTGATATGCCCGCCACCGTTTGGGTGCAGGTTGACGTACCGGATTCGCCCCATTTAATTGAACGCTTTACGGCGTTATTCGACGCTCACGAGATGAATATTGCCGAGCTGGTTTCCCGTACCCAGCCCGCCAGCGTCGATGGTGTTCCGCAACTCTTTATTCAGATTACCGCCCACAGCCCCGCCTCGCGGGATGCATCAAATATTGAGCAGGCGTTTCGGGCGCTCTGTACAGAATTGAATGCGCAAGGCAGTATAAACGTCGTCAACTATTCTCAGCATGATGAACAGGATGGAGTGAAGCAATGAATCCACTGAAAGCCGGTGATATCGCACCGAAATTTAGCTTGCCCGATCAGGACGGTGAACAAGTAAATTTAGCCGACTTCCAGGGACAGCGTGTTCTGGTCTATTTCTACCCGAAAGCCATGACACCGGGTTGTACCGTCCAGGCCTGCGGCCTGCGCGATAATATGGATGAGCTAAAAAAAGCAGGCGTAGAAGTTCTCGGTATCAGCACTGATAAACCGGAAAAACTCTCCCGCTTCGCCGAGAAAGAGCTGCTCAACTTTACCCTGCTGTCCGATGAAAGCCATGAAGTGTGCCAGCAGTTTGGCGTCTGGGGTGAGAAGACCTTTATGGGTAAAACCTACGACGGCATTCACCGCATCAGTTTTCTGATTGATGCCGCCGGCACCATCGAACATGTGTTTGATGATTTCAAAACCAGCAATCACCACGATATCGTCGTGAACTGGTTAAAAGAGAACGCCTAAACGTCCCCTCTTCTGCTGCGGGCAACCCGTCAGGGTCGCCCTCCTCTCCTGCTCTTCCTGTCGTCTTATCCGCTTATCACTTCATCTTCGCTGGCCAATGAATCCGGCCACGCGTGGATCACCGCTTTAATCAACGTTGCGAGCGGAATGGCAAAGAAAACGCCCCAGAAGCCCCACAGGCCGCCGAAAATCACCACCGACAGGATAATCACCAGCGGGTGCAGGTTAACCGCTTCCGAGAAGAGCACCGGCACCAGCAGGTTGCCATCCAGCCCCTGGATAATCAGATAGACCGCAAAGCAGCTCCAGAACTCGGTGCCCAGCCCGAACTGAAACAGCGCCACGCCAACCACCGGAATGGTCACCACAAACGCGCCGATATAGGGAATCAACACCGAGAAGCCCACCAGCACCGCCAGCAGCAGCGAGTAGTTGAGGCCAAAGAGAATAAACCCAATCCAGGTGGCGACGCCGACCACCACCATCTCCAGCACTTTGCCGCGAATATAGTTGGTGATCTGCTGATTCATCTCTTTCCACACCTGGCCTGCCAGCCCGCGGTTACGCGGTAGCACGCGGCGCACGGCGCTCAGCATCTGCTCTTTATCTTTCACCAGGAAGAAGACCATCAGCGGCACCAGCACCAGATAGACCGCAAGGGTAAGCAGCCCGACCAGCGAGGCGAGGGAGTATTTCACCACCGAGTCACCCATCGACAGCATGCGCGAGCGCATATTCTCTGCCATCGCATCAATGATGCCCGCGTCCATCAGCGCGGGATAACGGCGCGGCAGGGTGGCAGCAAAACCGGAGAGCTTGTTTAACATGCCGGGCATATCGCGGATCAGGTTGATCCCCTGCTGCCACGCAATCGGCATCACCACAAAAGCCATCACCAGCAGAATGCCGACGAACAACACCAGCACAATGCTTGCCGCCCAACTGCGCGAGCAGCCAATGCGTTGCAGGCGGGCCGTTGGCCACTCCAGCAGATAGGCAATCACCAGCGCAACAAGCAGCGGCGCGAGCAGGCCGCTAAAGAAGAAAAGAATGGTAAAACCGGCAAGCAGAATAACCAGCAGGGCAATCGCTTCGGGATCGCTGAAGCGACGGCGATACCACTGCGTCAACATTTCGAGCATAACGTTCCTTATTTCGCCTCACTGGCGGACGTTCAGAACGGGAAGTTTATCGAAATGTCACAAAAAAGACTTCGCTTTTCGTTCCCTTTGCGGGAAACATATCATTGCCGTGAATAAGATTTTCAATGACCATTAACGCGGCTACACTCGCAGGGCGGGTAAGCCGAATGGAACCCGGTTATCGTTGTGTCACCTCCAACACAGGAAAGAGGTTATGTTCAGGCAGTTGAAACGAACGCTGGTCGCAACCCTTATCGCCGCCCTTACCGCAGGCCAGGCTGCGCCGGTTTTTGCAGACTCGGCAGATAGCCTGCCGGATATGGGCACCTCGGCTGGCAGCACGCTCTCCATCGGCCAGGAGATGCAGATGGGCGACTTCTATGTGCGCCAGCTGCGCGGCAGCGCGCCGTTGATTAACGATCCGCTGCTGGTGCAGTACATCAATTCCCTCGGTATGCGGCTGGTCGCGCATGCCTACTCAGTGAAAACCCCTTTCCACTTCTACCTGGTGAATAACGACGAAATTAACGCCTTCGCCTTCTTTGGCGGCAACGTGGTGCTGCACTCTGCCCTCTTCCGTTACACGGATAATGAGAGCCAGCTCGCGTCGGTAATGGCGCACGAAATTTCGCACGTTACCCAGCGCCACCTTGCGCGCGCGATGGAAGATCAGAAAAGCAGCGCGCCGCTCACCTGGGCAGGCGCGCTGGGGTCGATTCTGCTGGCGATGGCCAGCCCGCAGGCGGGGATGGCGGCGCTGACCGGTACACTGGCCGGCACGCGGCAGGGGATGATCAGCTTTACGCAGCAGAATGAGCAGGAGGCGGACCGCATCGGCATTCAGGTGCTGCAACGCGCCGGTTTTGATCCGCAGGCGATGCCGACCTTCCTCGAAAAATTGCTCGATCAGTCCCGCTACTCCAGCCGACCGCCGGAAATTTTGCTGACGCACCCCCTGCCGGAGAGCCGACTGTCAGACGCCCGCAACCGCGCCAACCAGATGCGCCCGGTAGTGGTGCAATCTTCTGAATCGTTCTATATGGCAAAGGCCCGCACCCTGGGCATGTATAACTCAGGCCGTAACCAGCTGACCGACGATCTGCTCGACAGCTGGGCGAAAGGCAACGTGCGCGAGCAGCGCGC
This sequence comes from Kosakonia cowanii JCM 10956 = DSM 18146, assembly GCF_001975225.1. NCBI lineage: Bacteria > Pseudomonadati > Pseudomonadota > Gammaproteobacteria > Enterobacterales > Enterobacteriaceae > Kosakonia > Kosakonia cowanii. Next base: position 7,089 of record NZ_CP019445.1, read on the forward strand.
CGCGCAGTATGGCCGGGCACTGAAAGCGATGGAGGCGAAAGATTTTGCCGGGGCGCAGAAACTGTTGCAGCCGCTGCTGAGCGCGGATGCAAACAATGCCTGGTATCTCGATCTGGCGACGGATATCGACCTTGGCCTGAATAAAAGCGGCGAGGCGATTAAACGCCTGAATAGTGCCAGCGGGCTTAAGAACAGCCCGGTGCTGCAACTCAACCTGGCGAACGCTTACTTACAGGGCGGCCAGCCGGCACAGGCGGCGCAGATCCTCAATCGCTACACCTTCACCAATAAAGACGATATCAACGGCTGGGATCTGCTGGCGCAAACGGAAGCGGCGCTCGGCAACCGCGATCAGGAACTGGCGGCGCGTGCCGAAGGCCAGGCGCTGATCGGCAGGCTCGACCAGGCGATTACGCTGCTGAGCAGCGCCAGCGCGCAGGTGAAGCTTGGCAGCCTGCAACAGGCACGCTATGACGCGCGAATCGATCAGCTGCGCCAGATGCAGCAGCGCTTCCGCCCGTACGAAAAGATGTAATCAGGAGAGAAGATGTCAGACGCAGTAAAAATCTACCATAACCCACGCTGCTCCAAGAGCCGCGAAACCTTGAGCCTGCTGCAAGCCAACGGTGTTGACCCGGAGGTGGTGCTCTATCTGGAGACGCCGCCGGATGCGGCAACGATTAAACAGCTGTTGCAGTGGCTTGGCATGTCGAGCGCGCGGGAGTTGATGCGCACGAAAGAGGAGCTCTATAAATCGCTCAATCTCGGCGACAGTGCGTTGTCCGAAGCGGCGCTGGTGCAGGCGATGGTAGAGAATCCGAAATTGATCGAGCGACCCATCGTGGTCGCCAACGGTCAAGCACGCATTGGTCGCCCGCCGGAAAGCGTAATGGAGATCGTCGGGTAAGTGTGATTGCCGGGCCGTAGGCCACAAGCTTTTGTAGGCCGGAGAAGGCGGTGCGCCGCCATCCGGCCTACGCATCAGACCACAAGCCCTTGTAGGCCGGATAAGGCGGGACGCCGCCATCCGGCAGAAGAAGCACCTACAGCTGCAGAATATCTTTCACAAACGGGATGGTGAGCTTGCGCTGGGCGGTGATCGAAGCGCGATCCAGCTGATCGAGCGTGTCGAACAGCGTGCGCATCTCGCGATCCAACCTTTTCAGCAGAAAACGGCCGACATCTTCCGGCAGCTCAAAGCCGCGAATGCGCGCGCGCAGTTGCAGCGCCTGCAGTTTGTCCTCATCGGAGAGCGGCTGCAGCTTATAGATCTGCCCCCAGTCGAGACGCGAGGCCAGATCCGGCAAGCCGAGATTGAGCTGGCGCGGCGGCCGATCACCGGTGATCAGCAGGCGGGTTTTACCCTGCTCCAGAATACGGTTGTAGAGGTTAAAGATCGCCATCTCCCACGGCTCATCGCCCGCGATGCACTCGATATTATCGATGCAGACCAGCGACAGATGCTCCATCCCTTCCAGCACTTCCGGGACAAACCAGGTGCGTTTATCGAGCGGCACATAGCCCACGGCATCGCCGCGCTGGGAGAGTTCGGCGCAGGCGGCATGCAGCAGATGGCTGCGGCCCGCGCCTTCGCGTGACCAGAAATAGATATAACCGCTGTGCGCCTCGCGCAAAACGTTTTGTAACGCCGCCAGTAAGGAGGGGTTATCACCCGGCCAGAAACTCGCAAAGGTTTCATCATCGGGTAAAAATAATGGCAGGGAGAGCTGTGCCGGCGTGTTCAGAGGTACCTCAACAGGGCTTACAAAAAACGCAGTGAGTCTATCATAAAAATCGACGCCGTTTGAACCGGGCGCGAGGCCCGGTTCAATTCTGTGCGCTACTTACGGTTTCGCCTGCTCATTTTCTGGCGCATCCAGTATCACCTCTTCCGGACGCAGTACGCTAATCAGCTTGAAGATTAGGCTCAGGCCAACGCCGACAATGGTCGCCAGCGCCATCCCTTTCAGCTCTGCCGCGCCGATATGCACCTTCGCGCCGCTGACGCCGATAATCAGGATCACCGAGGTGAGGATCAGGTTTTGCGCTTTGCTGTAGTCCACTTTCGACTCAATCAGCACGCGGATCCCCGAAGCACCGATCACCCCGTAGAGCAGCAGCGACACGCCGCCCATTACCGGCACCGGAATGATCTGGATCGCCGCCGCCAGCTTGCCGACGCAGGAGAGCAGAATAGCGATAATCGCCGCGCCGCCAATCACCCAGGTGCTATAGACGCGGGTAATCGCCATCACGCCGATATTCTCACCGTAAGTGGTATTCGGCGTCGAACCGAAGAAGCCGGAGATCATCGTCGACAGGCCGTTGGCGAACATCGAGCGATGCAGGCCCGGGTCGCGGATCAGATCGCGTTTGACGATATTGGCCGTCACCACCAGATGCCCGACGTGCTCGGCAATTACCACCAGCGCCGCCGGCAGTATGGTGAAGATAGCGAACCACTCAAAGCGCGGGGTGTAGAAGGTTGGCAGCGCGAACCAGTGCGCCTGGGCGATAGGTGTGGTATCGACCACGCCCATGGCGAAGGAGAGCGCATAGCCCGCCAGCACGCCGATCAGAATCGGGATAATCGCCAGAAAACCGCGGAACAGCACTGAACCAAAGACCGTCACCGCCAGCGTCACCAGCGAAATAGTGATGGTTTTGCTGTCAGCGCTCTGCCCGTCTGCGGGCAGCAAGCCGGCCATATTCGCCGCTACGCCCGCTAACTCGAGGCCGATCACCGCCACAATGGCGCCCATTGCCGCAGGCGGGAACATCACGTCCAGCCAGCCGGTACCCGCTTTTTTGACAATCAGCGCCACCAGGCAGAAGAGCACGCCGCACATAATGAATCCGCCCAGCGCCACTTCATAACCCAGCGGCAACAGCAGCAGCACCGGCGAGATAAAAGCAAAGCTGGAGCCGAGGTAAGCGGGGATCTTCCCTTTACAGATAAAGATATAGAGCAGCGTGCCGACACCGTTAAACAGCAGCACGGTGGCCGGGTTGATATGAAACAGGATTGGCACCAGCACGGTTGCGCCAAACATGGCGAACAAGTGCTGCAAACTAAGCGGGATCGTCTGCAAAAGCGGCGGTCTTTCACTCACCCCGATAGCACGGCGCGTCATAGTGTTTTCCTCTGAGTGTTGTTGTTAATCTCCCCGTCCGGTGCGGCGGGCAGTGTTCTGTTTCCAAAAAAAAGCCGACTATCAAAGTCGGCTTTCATTGTGTTGTCAGTTACTTCGTCCCAAAAATCTTATCGCCGGCATCGCCGAGCCCCGGGATGATGTATCCCTGCTCGTTAAGACCCTGGTCGATAGATGCGGTATAGAGTTCGACATCCGGGTGCGCTTTCTCCAGCGCAGCGACGCCTTCCGGCGCGGCCACCAGCACCAGCACCTTAATAGTGGTGCAGCCGGCGTTTTTCAGCAGATCGATGGTGGCGATCATTGAACCGCCGGTCGCCAGCATCGGGTCAACCACCAGCGCCATACGCTCGTCGATGTTCGATACCAGTTTCTGGAAGTAAGGCACCGGCTCCAGCGTCTCTTCGTTGCGGTAGATACCGACAACGCTGATGCGCGCGCTTGGCACATGCTCCAGCACGCCTTCCATCATCCCCAGACCGGCACGCAGGATCGGCACCACGGTAATTTTCTTACCCTTGATCTGGTCGATCTCTACCGGGCCGTTCCAGCCTTCGATAGTCACCTTCTCGGTTTCCAGATCCGCAGTAGCTTCATAAGTCAGCAGGCTGCCTACTTCTGAGGCGAGTTCACGAAAGCGTTTGGTGCTGATGTCGTTCTCTCGCATCAGGCCCAGCTTGTGTTTGACGAGTGGGTGTTTTACTTCCACGACCTTCATACTCTTCTCCTTCCGCTGACAGGTGGCAACCACAAAAAAAATCGCCGGATTATACCGCTTTTTTCCCGTTTCGCTACAGGCAGCCGCTTGATCGCGATCAATTCAGCTGGAGAAGAGTATAAAACAATAATCGACCGCGCCCTGCAACAATGGACTCGCAAACGTTTGCCTTGGCTGTTAGAATTGCGCCGAATTTTTATTGCTACCGCTAGAAAACGCGTGGGGACAGAAGCAGTGACCGATAAAACCTCTCTCAGCTATAAAGATGCCGGTGTTGATATTGACGCGGGCAATGCTCTGGTAGACCGAATCAAAGGCGTGGTGAAGAAGACCCGTCGCCCGGAAGTGATGGGCGGGCTGGGCGGCTTCGGCGCGCTGTGCGCGTTGCCGCAAAAATATCGTGAGCCAGTTCTGGTTTCCGGCACTGATGGCGTAGGCACCAAACTGCGTCTGGCGATGGATCTGAAACGTCACGACACTATCGGCATCGACCTTGTCGCAATGTGCGTTAACGATCTGGTGGTACAGGGCGCAGAGCCCCTCTTCTTCCTCGACTACTACGCCACCGGCAAACTGGATGTCGATACTGCTGCCAGCGTGATTAACGGTATCGCCGAAGGGTGTTTGCAGTCCGGCTGCGCGCTGGTCGGCGGCGAAACGGCAGAGATGCCGGGCATGTATCACGGCGACGACTATGATGTGGCCGGTTTCTGCGTTGGCGTAGTAGAAAAATCAGAGATTATCGACGGTAGCAAAGTCGCCGATGGCGATGTGCTGGTTGCCCTTGGCTCCAGCGGCCCGCACTCCAACGGCTACTCGCTGGTGCGCAAAGTCCTCGAAGTGAGCGGCACCGATCCGCTGACCACGCAGCTGGAAGGCAAATCACTGGCCGATCATCTGCTGGAACCGACCCGCATTTACGTCAAATCCGTGCTGGAGCTGATCGAAAAGGTTGAGGTTCATGCGGTTGCGCACCTCACTGGCGGCGGTTTCTGGGAGAATATTCCGCGCGTGCTGCCGGATAACACCCAGGCTGTTATTGACGAATCCTCCTGGCAGTGGCCGGCGGTGTTTGACTGGCTACAGAGCGCCGGTAACGTCAGCCGTCACGAAATGTACCGCACCTTTAACTGCGGCGTTGGCATGGTGATCGCCCTGCCCGCGCAGGAAGTGGATAAAGCGATTGAGCTGATGAATGCCAAAGGTGAAAAGGCATGGAAAATCGGTATGATCAAAGCTTCTGATTCCAGCGAGCGTGTGGTTATTGAATGAAAAACATTGTGGTGCTGATTTCCGGCAACGGCAGTAATTTGCAGGCGATTATCGACGCCTGCAAACAGAAAAGAATCAACGGCACCCTGCGGGCAGTTTTCAGTAATAAGGCCGACGCGTTCGGCCTTCAGCGTGCGCGGGAAGCGAATATTCCCGCTCATGCGCTGAGCGCAGATCAGTTTGCCAACCGCGACGCATTCGATCGTGAGCTGATGCAGGAGATTGACGCCTACGCGCCGGATGTTGTGGTGCTGGCGGGTTATATGCGCATCCTCAGCCCGGCGTTTGTTGCCCACTACGCCGGTCGCCTGCTCAATATCCACCCCTCTCTGTTACCGAAATACCCCGGTTTGCATACCCACCGCCAGGTGCTGGAAAACGGCGATGAGGAGCACGGCACCAGCGTGCACTTTGTCACTGACGAACTGGATGGCGGCCCGGTAATTTTGCAGGCGAAAGTGCCGGTGTTTGCGGGTGACAGCGAAGAGGATATTACTGCCCGCGTGCAGGCGCAGGAGCATGCGATCTATCCGCTGGTGGTGAGCTGGTTTGTCGAGGGTCGCCTGACCATGCAGGAGGGCGGTGCCTGGCTTGATGGCCTGCGTTTACCGCCTGAAGGGTATGCAGCGGACGAATAATTGCGCGTTTCCCCGGCTGCGGCTTTCGCAGCCGGGCTCTATTCTGTGCCGGAGAGGCGAAACCATCTCCGGCTCCTCCCCCTTCCCTCACCACTCTGCACTATTTTTCATCACGTTAAGCAATAAAACTGATTACTGTCATACTTTTTTGCCACAGTTGGACATCTGCTAACAAAGCTCGCCATAATAAGTTGTCTTATACGAAGGAACGCCAGCAACGTTCACCTGCAAGTCGAAGCACCGCATGTGCGAGCGGGAGTGTCCGTGCTTCGAGAAAGAACCGGAGTGTAAACAGGAATGGGTCAGGAAAAGTTATATCTCGAAAAAGAACTAAGCTGGTTGTGCTTTAACGAACGCGTGCTTCAGGAAGCTGCGGACAAAAGTAACCCCCTTATAGAACGCATGCGTTTTCTGGGGATCTATTCCAACAACCTTGATGAGTTCTATAAGGTCCGTTTCGCCGAGCTTAAGCGGCGGCTGATCATCAGCGAAGAACAGGGCGTGGCGACCAATTCACGTCATCTGCTGGGCAAAATTCAGTCTCGCGTATTGAAAGCCGACCAGGAGTTCGACGGGCTCTATAACGACCTGCTGCTGGAGATGGCGCGTAACCAGATCTTCCTGATTAACGAACGCCAGCTCTCGCAAAACCAGCAAAGCTGGCTGCGCAGCTACTTTAAACAGTACCTGCGCCAGCACATCACGCCGACGCTTATCACCCGCGAAACCAATCTGGTGCGCTTCCTGAAGGATGATTACACCTATCTGGCGGTGGAGATCATTCGCGGCGACGATATCCGCTACGCGCTGCTGGAAATTCCCTCAGACAAAGTGCCGCGCTTCGTCAACCTGCCGCCGGAGACGCCGCGCCGCCGCAAGCCAATGATCCTGCTGGATAACATTCTGCGCTACTGCCTGGATGATATCTTCAAAGGCTTCTTCGATTACGACTCGCTCAACGCCTACTCGATGAAAATGACCCGTGACGCCGAATATGACCTGGTGCACGAGATGGAGTCGAGCCTGATGGAGCTGATGTCCTCAAGCCTGAAACAGCGCCTGACCGCCGAGCCGGTGCGGTTTGTTTACCAGCGCGATATGCCGGATGCGATGGTTGAGATGCTGCGCGAGAAGCTGACCATCTCCCGCTACGACTCGATTATTCCCGGCGGGCGTTACCACAACTTTAAGGACTTTATTGGTTTCCCGAATGTCGGCAAAGCCAATCTGGTCAACAAACCGCTGCCGCGCCTGCGTCACGTCTGGTTTGATAAATTCCGCAACGGTTTCGACGCCATCCGCGAGCGCGATGTGCTGCTCTACTATCCCTACCACACCTTTGAGCATGTGCTGGAGATGCTGCGCCAGGCGTCATTCGACCCGAACGTGCTGGCGATCAAAATCAACATCTACCGCGTGGCAAAAGATTCGCGCATCATCGACTCGATGATCCACGCCGCGCACAACGGCAAAAAAGTGACCGTGGTGGTGGAGCTGCAGGCGCGTTTTGATGAAGAGGCCAATATTCACTGGGCCAAACGGCTGACGGAAGCGGGCGTGCAGGTGATCTTCTCCGCACCGGGCTTAAAAATTCACGCCAAGCTGTTCCTCATCTCGCGTATGGAAGGCGAAGAGATCGTGCGCTATGCCCATATCGGCACCGGTAACTTCAACGAGAAAACCGCGCGCATCTACTCCGACTACTCGCTGCTGACCGCCGATGCGCGTATTACTAACGAAGTGCGCCGGGTGTTTAACTTTATCGAGAACCCCTATCGACCGGTGCAGTTCGACTATCTGCTGGTGTCGCCGCAAAACTCGCGCCGCCTGCTTTATGACATGATCGACGCGGAAATCGCCAACGCACAGAAGGGTAACCCGTCCGGCATTACGCTGAAGTTGAATAACCTGGTTGATAAAGGGCTGGTGGACAGGCTCTATGCGGCGTCCTGCTCCGGCGTGCCGGTGAACTTGCTGGTGCGCGGCATGTGCTCGCTGATCCCCAATCTTGAAGGCATCAGCGACAATATTCGGGTGATCAGTATCGTTGACCGCTATCTTGAGCACGATCGCATCTATATTTTCGAACATGGTGGCGAAAAGCGCGTCTGGCTCTCCTCCGCCGACTGGATGACACGTAATATTGATTACCGTATTGAAGTGGCCGCACCCATTCTCGATCCGCGCCTGAAACAGCGGGTGCTGGATATTATGGAGCTGCAATTCAGTGATACGGTGAAAGCTCGTTATATCGACAAAGAACTGAGTAATCGCTATGTGCCACGCGGGAATCGTCGTAAAGTACGCTCCCAATTAGCGATTTACGACTATATCAAATCCCTCGAACAGTCCGAATAATCTATGCCGATACAAGAGAAGATGCCAAGACCGGAGGAGTTCGCCGCGGTCGATTTGGGTTCAAACAGTTTCCACATGGTGATTGCCCGTGTGGTGGATGGCGCGATGCAAATCATTGGTCGCCTTAAGCAGCGCGTGCATCTGGCTGACGGGTTGGACAGCAATAACATGCTGAGCGAAGAGGCGATGGAGCGCGGGCTTGCCTGCCTGTCGCTGTTTGCCGAACGCTTACAGGGCTTCGATCCGGCCAGCGTCTGCATCGTCGGCACGCATACGCTGCGCCAGGCGCTGAACGCGACAGAGTTTCTTAAACGCGCAGAAAAAGTGATCCCCTACCCGATTGAGATCATCCCCGGCAACGAGGAGGCGCGCCTGATTTTTATGGGCGTTGAGCACACGCAGCCGGAGAAAGGCCGCAAGCTGGTGGTTGATATCGGCGGTGGCTCGACGGAGCTGGTAATCGGCGAAGATTTTCAGCCGCAGTTGGTTGAGAGCCGTCGGATGGGCTGCGTCAGCTTTGCCCAGCTCTACTTTGCGGGCAGCACCATTAACGGTGAAAACTTCCGCCGCGCGCGCATGGCAGCGACGCAGAAGCTGGAGTCGCTGGCCTGGCAGTACCGCATTCAGGGCTGGAACGTGGCGCTTGGCGCCTCCGGCACGATTAAAGCGGTGCATGAAGTGCTGATCGCACTGGGCGAGAAGGATGGCATTATCACCCCGGAGCGGCTGGAAAGAGTGGTCGCCGAAGTGCTGAAATTTAAGAGCTTCAGCGATCTTACCCTGCCGGGCCTCTCCGATGAGCGCAAAGTGGTGTTCGTGCCGGGTCTGGCGATCCTTTGTGGCGTCTTTGACGCGCTGGCGATCCGCGAACTGCGGCTCTCCGACGGCGCGCTGCGTGAAGGGGTGCTGTATGAGATGGAGGGGCGTTTCCGCCATCAGGACATCCGCAGCCGTACCGCGCAGAGCCTGGCAAGCCAGTACAATATCGACCGCGATCAGGCGCGTCGCGTGCTGGATACCACCACCCTGATTTACGATCAGTGGCAAGCGCAGAACCCGAAGCTCGGCAGCCCGCAGCTGGCGGCACTGCTGAAATGGGCGGCGATGCTGCATGAAGTGGGGCTGAATATTAACCACAGCGGCATGCACCGCCACTCGGCCTATATTCTGCAAAACAGCGATCTGCCCGGCTTTAACCAGGAGCAGCAGCTGATGATGGCGACGATGGTGCGCTACCACCGCAAGGCGATCAAGCTCGATGAGATCCCGCGCTTTACGCTGTTTAAAAAGAAACAGTTTTTACCGCTGGTGCAGATCTTGCGTCTCGGCGTGCTGTTGAATAACCAGCGCCAGGCGACCACCACGCCGCCGACGCTGCGGCTGAAAACCGATGACAACCACTGGACCCTGAGCTTCCCCCATGACTGGTTTAGCCAGAATGCGCTGGTGCTGCTGGATCTGGAAAAAGAGCAGGAGTACTGGGAAGCGGTAACCGGCTGGCGGCTGAAGATCGAAGAGGAGCAGTCCCCGACCGTGGCGGCGTAAACCGCCACATTCGCTACTCCTCCACCAGCGCCGCCAGCGGCGCTGGTTTGCCAATCAGATACCCCTGAAGATAATCGATACCCAGCGCGACCGCTGCGCTGCGTATCTCTTCACTCTCCACATACTCCGCCACCACCTGCATCTTCTTCATCCGCGCCAGATGGCAGATCGAGGCCACAATCTGGTAATCGAGACTGCTGGCGACAATGTTGCGGATAAAACTACCATCAATCTTCAAAATATCCGCCGACACGGTTTTCAGCCGCGCATAGCTGGCATAGCCGGTGCCAAAATCATCAATCGCCACACGGCAGCCCATCTGTTGCAGCTGTGATAAGGTATTGATCGCCTGCGCCAGGCTCGGCAAAGCATTGCTTTCGGTGATCTCAAAAATAAGCTGCCACGGCTCAACGCCGTACATCTCAAGCAGGTTGAGCACCTCTTGGGCGAAGTGCGTGCGGCAGAGGGAGGACGTAGAGAGGTTAATGGCGAAACGCTGGCCGGGAAGCGCCTCGTGGTGCTGCGCCATAAAGCGCAGGACATGCTCCGTCACCCACAGGTCGATGCGCGATGAGAGGCCAAACTCATGGGCCACCGGCAAAAAGAGATCGGGCTTGATGATCTCGCCGCTCTCCTCGCGCATCCGCAGTAGAATTTCGTGATAATCGTCGCCGCGCACGCCCTGGATCCGCTGCGCCATCAGCACAAAATGGTCCTGCTCCAGCGCCAGTTGCAGGCGGTTCATCATCTCCACTTTGCTTTTCACCCCGCGCTGCACGTTCGCCGCTCCGCGGTTTTGCAGGCTTTCCGGGTGGTGGGTCGCCAGCGACAGATCGGCAATCGTGCTCAGCTCCCCCAGCAACATATAGAGGTGTTTGACCGGCGAGCGCACATAACAGTAGCTAAAGCCGACCTGCGGCTGGAGCGGCATCTCATCCCAGACGAAACGAAACTGTTTGACCCGCGCATCCAGCGCCTCGATGCGCGTCTGGTGTGATTGGGTATTCAGGCGAATCACCAGATCGTGGCCGGAGAGCTGGTGGACACTCTCTTCTGCCGAGAGCAGCGGCTTAAGCCAGTCCGCCATGTGCTGTTTGTACTGAATACGCAGCCAGACGCCATAGTTGCGCCCGAGCAGCTCCAGCTCCGGCACGCGTAAAAAACAGAGCACCGACCAGGGAGTATCGGCAAGCGATCGGCTCAGGGCGCGCAGGTTCGGCATATGGGTGACCGGGTCGATATAGGCCAGCCGCCGGGCGCGATCGTGCACCTGTCGCTGGCGGGTCGCCATAATCGCCATCGCGAGGATCATAAAAGAGAAGACCAGATAGCTGGAAGAGGCAATCGCCAGTTGCACATCCCAGGTCGGCGAATTGGGCAGATAGTGGTAGTAAAAGTGAACCGAGAGCACCAGCAGCGGTGTCCAGATAAAGAGCATAAAGCGAAAACCGTAACGCATTGAGCCCCACAGCATCACCGGCAGCAGCAGCGACAGCGTGTAGTTAGTGCTGAATATCGAGCTGTTATTATTCAGCGGTCGCAGCAACAGCAGCAAAATGGCGGTAATAATGCCTAACCAGATCAGCAGCTCTATTCGCGTAACTTTTCGGTCGAACTCTGCTCGCAGCTGTGAAAACCAGGCAATCGCATAGCGTGGATGGCGCAAAATACGGATCACTAAATAGCTAAAGGGCACGCCGGTGATAGCCCCCACCAGCAGCGCCTGGTAGTTAATCAACGTGGGCACATTAAGCGCCAGCGCCCCGCCCTCATTAACCGCAACATCAAGATTCAGCCAGACACCCAGTTCAAGCAGGATCAGGTAGAGCGTGGCGGGGCTGAGCACCTGCCAGAAGACCCGCTGCGTCATCTGCCGCGTCGAACCATAGGCAATTTGATGGCGACGGGCGACAAAAAGCCGGTAGCCGAACCAGCTTAGCAGCAGCGGAATCAGCATATGCACGCATCGCTCCACCACGACGAACGGGCCAGCAGAGGCATAATGCCAGGTTAAGGCGATGATCACACCCGGCAATGCGGCCCAGCCAAAGAATGTCATCATGGTGGTGAACAGGGCCATCGGCAGGTAATAGAGCATCACCTCCTGACCTGAAATAATGGTGAACGTATTTGCCAGATTAACGAGCGGGTAGAAAACGGGGGTGATGATGAGCGGCAGCGCCCACCATCTGTCTTTGTATCTGTTGTAACTTCTTATCAATGACATAATCACTCAGCAAACCCGCATAACGCGAGAGAGGTGGTTAAGACAGGTTTCCAGCCTGACTACACGAAGCCCAAACAGCGTGGCAGTGCGCAAATGATAAGAAATTTAAGAGGTCAATGCGGAGTGACAATTGTTTTAGATCAAGTAATCCGCCGCGACGCGGTTATATTCGGCTGATTATTACCGATCTCGCGCTTTTTTATTTAAGGTGTAAATAATTAATTTATCTTATATAAAGTGTGGTGATATTTTATTCACACTGTTTTTGCGGCAAGCACGATTGATCTTAATAAGAGAGTGTGACTTAATGTCCCCGTCGCCCGTTGTTCGGGTATTCCTAAGGAACCATTGTGAGTCAGGCAACCAGTATGCGAAAACGACATCGATTTGACAGTCGCATGACCCGTATCGTACTTCTTATCAGCTTCCTCTTCTTCTTCGGCCGTTTTGTCTATTCCTCTGTTGGCGCCTGGTATCATCATCAGGAAAAAAGCCAGTTACAACCTGTTAGCCAGACTATCGACCCCACCGCCCAACGTTAACGATTTCCGTTTTTTGCCTGCACGCTTTCGCGTGGAATTACGCACGTCTGCATCTTATCTGCCAGTCCCTGGATAGCGCGACTTAAGAGGGCTTACTACCTGCTCTTGTAGCAGTTTATTTTAAACAAAATAGTTACAATCGCCGCCAGCCGCAGAGTACGGACCTCTTTTCAGCATGCCGTTTTACAAGGGAAACTATGCACGATTATCAAGAAGGCGATAAATTCAGGAATTATAACGACCCGGAAGTTTATGACTCTGCCGAGGATGCGGCAGAGGCAAAACGCCAAAGGGCCCGGCAACAAACTCCTTATACAGCAGCACCCGAATCAGAGATGAGCAATACCGATCCCGTCGGCTGCACTCTGCTGCTGTTACCCAGCCTCTGTTTTTATGGCTTCTGCGTTTACCCGGCGATGGGCGCGTCTGCCATGCTGGCGCTTTCCTCCCAGCCGCTACGCCTGATTGGCCTGGTGTGTTACAGCGCCTGGTGGGTTATCTCCACCATTATGCTGCTGCCCTGCCTGCTAACGCCGCTTATGACTAATAAAGTCGTAGCGGGGGTTATCACCTTTATTCTGATGTTTCTATGGATGGCGGTGCTGAATGCGTTTATCGCCCGACAATGGGCGCAGAAACGGAAGATGATGAAAAAGGTGCTGCTGGGTGTGGTGCTTCTGACCGTCGTTCCGCTGCTGCTCGCCTGGTTTGCCCACGCAACTGGTCTGGTCGACGCCTTGTGGTGGGATCGCGGCTGGGCAGGATACGATCCGCTGACCGGGCTGTTTTTCCCAGGCCACGTGGGGGAAGCGTTCAGAAGTGGCCGCTATTGAGCAAAGCCCCATTGCGGGGCTTTTTTCTTACCTATTACCGCCCTCAGCTTTCGTGATTAGACGCCGTGCGTAAACCGCTCGCGAGCGCGGTAAAGGCGTCTATCATCTTTGGTAACACCTGCTCTGGCTCGTCGCTGGCAGCGACCCACAGGGCGGCATTTAACGCCGCACCGTTTAGCAGGCGCGCGGCGGCGTCGGCATCAACCGGTTTAAGTTCTCCACGTTCAATCATGGTGATCACCGTCTGGCGCGTGGCCTCAAGGCAGCTATTCTGGCTTGGCCACTGAGCCGGATCGCCGAGAAACGCCGGGCCATCAAGCAGAACAATGCGCCGCACCTCTTCATCCAGCGCCATTTTAATGTAGGTAATGCCTTCGGCTAACAGTTGCTGCCATGCGTCGCCGGCTTTCGCGGCCTCGGCCTTCGCCCGCTGCGCCATCTCGCCATCGATCTCGGCAACCACGGCAGCCAGCAACCCTTTTTTATCGCCAAAATTGTGGTACAGCGCGCCGCGCGTCAGGCCGACGCTGGCGGTTAGCTCATCCATCGAAGCGGCGGCAAAGCCTTTTTCGGCAAAGGCTCGTCGCGCTGCCGCCAGCAATTTCGCGCGGTTCTCTTCCATCGTTTCACTGCGGCGTTTACCGGCCATCATCCTCTCCTTTTCACATACGGCGTGTATCTCATTTGACATACGTAGCGTATGTGATATTAATTTCATATACGTGGCGTATATTAAACCTTTTCCCTGCGCCGCGCACTTCTCTCACCTACATTGCCAAAAGGAACCACTATGATCCGTCGCGAAGCTGTTTTCCCTGCCAACCGTCATGCGCTTTATGAAGCGCACGGCTACTCCGCCGCCATCCGCTCCGGCGATCTGCTCTTTGTCTCCGGCCAGGTCGGTAGCCGGGAGGATGGCACGCCGGAGCCCGATTTTGCCCGCCAGGTTGAGCTTGCCTTTGCGAACCTCAGCGCAACCCTTGCCGCCGCTGGCTGCACCTTTGACGATCTTATTGATGTCACCACTTTCCATACCGACCCGGAAGCGCAATTTCCGACCATCATGCAGGTGAAAGAAGCGATTTTCCCGCAACCGCCCTACCCCAACTGGACGGCAGTGGGCGTCAACTGGCTAGCGGGTTTTGACTTTGAAATCAAAGTGATTGCCCGCATTCCCGACGCGCAGGCGTAGCGCGCAACGCACGAACCACCACACCGCTGCGGCGTGATGTGCCAGGCTGATCCTGTCCTTACTGCACAACGGAGAAGTGATGATGATGACCTTATGCCGCGCCTGCGGCACCTCGTATGAGACCGCAGGCGAACACCCGCAGCATTGCAAAATCTGTGTTGATGAGCGGCAGTTTGTGCCGCCGGGCGGGCAACAGTGGGTCGATCCTGCCGAGCTGCTGGCTTCCCATACCAATAAGTGGGCGCAGCACGAGGCGGATCTCTTCAGCCTGCAAACGGTGCCGGATTTTGCCATCGGCCAGCGCGCCTTTCTGGTGAGAACGCCGGAGGGGAATATTTTATGGGACTGCATCGCCATCCTCGACGCGGCGACAAAAACGCTGATTGCCGCGCTGGGCGGGCTGAAAGCGATTGCCATCTCCCACCCTCACTACTACACCACCATGCAGGAGTGGGCCGCCGAGTTTGATGCACCGATCTATCTTCACGCCAGCGATCGCGAGTGGATCATGCGCGACACGCCTTATCTGAATTTATGGGAGGGTGATACGCTTCAGTTGACCCGCGACGTGAGCGTGATGCGCCTCGGCGGCCACTTTCCCGGCGGCGCGGTGCTCTACTGGGCGCGGGATGAGGGTATTGTGCTGTCGGGAGATATTGTGCAGGTCGCGCCGGGCAATGACGCGGTCTCGTTTATGTGGAGCTACCCGAATATGCTGCCGCTGTCGGCAGACACGGTGAGCGACATGCTGCGCCGCCTGAGTGCGATAAATTTCACCCGGCTCTACGGCGCATTTGAAGGCCGGGAGATTATGCACAACGCCGCAGCGATCGTGCGGCGTTCCGGCGAGAAGTATATTGCTTGTCTGCGCTAATGGGCTCAGCCAGGTCCTTCGCTGGCCGCCGCCAGCAGCGGCACCAGCACATCGCTGATGGGCACCGCAATGCCGTGCGCATGGCCGAGCCGCTGGATCACGCCGTTGCGGATATCCCACTCCAGCGGGCGGTTCGCCTGGCGGTCGGCCAAGATAGAGGTGCCCAGATCGGCAGGGGCGCGCTGGAAGTTGCCGACAATCTCCTGCGGCACATCATCTTTCAGCACCGCCCCTTCGGCGCGCGCAACGGCAAGGCACTCCCGTAAATAGGCCAGCGCCAGCTCGGTAATATCGTCGCGGGAAAACATACCGGCACGGCGATTGGCCAGCACCATCAGCCCGGCCGCAGCGTTCTGCAACAGCTTGCACCAGGCGATAGAGAGAAAATCCGCAGAGAGGTCGACCGCGCAGCGCGTGCCGCTTAACGCCTCAACCACCCGCTGTGCCTGCGGCACATCCGGCAGGGTCAGGCGCGGTTTCGCCCGCAGCCAGACAGAGGCATCCGGCTCGCGCTGCGCCGGAAACCAGACCACGGAAGGCAGCACCGTCGCGCCATTGACCAGCGGCGCGAGCTGCGCTTTCTGCTCCACACCGTTTTGCAGCGCGCACACCACCGTGTTTTCATCGCACAGCGCGGCGAGCCAGCCCGCGCTCTCGGCAACCTGGGTGGTTTTCACCGCCACAAACAGTAAATCGACCGGCTGCTGGATCGCCGCTGGCTCGGTGAGAACCGGGCCGGGGACGACAATCTCGCCCTCATCGTGGCGCAGCGTTAACTGCGCATGGGCGGTGCGCCCGCAGAGCAGCGGCGCGCGATCAACTTCATGCAGCGCGGCGGCAATGGTGGTGCCAATCGCGCCCGGGCCAATCAGCGCAATCGTAAGATTTTCAGACATCAAACGTTCTCCTGCTGTGATCATCGGTTATCAGTGCCCATCAGGCGAGATTGACGCATAAGCCTGTTTTCGCCTGCATAACACCATAAGCCCGTTGCGGAACGAAAGACAGCCGATTTCGTCTCACGCCTCTTTTGCCCGCCGCGTAGCCCACTCGCAAAGCCGCATGATGACAACGAAAAAGACCGGCACAAAAAATAGCGACAGCACGGTGGCGCTGATCATGCCGCCAAACACCCCGGTACCAATCGCATGCTGCGTACTGGCGCTGGCGCCGCTGGCAATCATTAACGGCACCACGCCGAGCGTAAAGGCGAGCGAAGTCATCAAAATGGGGCGCAGCCGCTGCCGCGATGCCATCAGCGTCGCCTCGAGGGTACTTTTGCCTTGCAAACGCAGCTGGCGGGCAAACTCAATAATCAGAATGGCGTTTTTCGCCGACAGGCCAATCAAGGTAATCAGCCCGACTTTGAAAAAGACATCATTACTCATACCGGCGACGATCACGGCGATAAGCGCACCGATAAGCCCCAGCGGCACCACCAGCATCACCGCAAAGGGGATCGACCAGCTCTCATACAGCGCGGCAAGCACCAGAAACACCACCAGCACCGACAGCGCAATCAATCCCGGCAACTGGGCGGCGGAGGCTTTTTCCTGTAACGAACTGCCCGCCCACTCGCCGCCAAAGCCCTCTGGCAGTTCGCGCGCCAGCTGCTCCATAGTCGCCATCCCGGTGCCGCTTGAATGCCCCGGCGCGGCGCTGCCTGTAATGCGTATTGCCGGGTAGCCCTGATAGCGGTTGAGCTGCTGCGGCGACTGGGTCCACGTCGCGCTGACCACGCTTGAGAGTAAAACCATCTCACCGCTTCTGTTTTTCAGCGGGATGTTGAGCAGCGTCTCTGGCTGCATCCTGTATGCGGCATCGGCCTGCACAATCACCTGCTGTAAGCGACCGTTCTGCGTGTAGTCATTGACGTAATTCGAGCCGGAGGCGACGGAGATCGCCTGGTTGATCTCTTCAAACGAGACGCCCATCGCCTCGGCTTTCTCACGGTCGATAGTCAGGGAGATCGAAGTGCCCTGTGGCAAACCGTCGATATAGACATCAGAGAGCGCGCTGCTGTCATTCGCCTTCTCCACCAGCGTTTCCGCCGCCTGTTTCAGCGCGCTATACCCCTTCCCTGCCCGATCCTGAATATAAAAGGTAAACCCGGATGAGGTGCCCATATCGGAGATAGCAGGCGGCAGCAGGCTCATAGTCGTCGCGCCAGGCACGGACTCCATCTTTTGCTGGATAAGATCGGCTTCACTCTGCGCCGTCGCGCCGTGGCGCTCCTGCCACCCTTTTAAGGTGGTAAAGGCCATCGCCGAGTTCTGCCCGGAGCCTGAAAAGCCAAAACCGAGGATCATCAGGTTGCTGTCGATGGCCGGGCGATCGACGAGCGCCTGCTCAAACTGCTCCACTACTTCCGTGGTGCGCTGCATGGTGGCGTCCGAGGGAAGCTGAATGGCGGACATAAAGTAGCCCTGATCCTCCTCGGGTAAAAAGGAGGATGGCAGCGCCACCAGACCGGCAAACAGCGCGATGCAGAGCGCGGCGTAGATCAGCAGCATGCGGCCGCTGCGCATCAACACCCATAAAAGCCCGGATTCATAGCGCGCTGACAGCCCGTTAAAGGCGCGGTTAAAGCGGGCGGAGAATCCCCGCGAAGCGCCCGTGTGCGGCTTCAGCACCGTTGCGCAGAGCGCAGGCGTCAGGGTGAGCGCCAGGAAGGCGGAAAAGAGGATCGACACCGCCATCGCAATGGCGAATTGCCGGTAGATCAGGCCAACGGAGCCGCTGGCGAAGCCCATCGGGATAAACACCGCTGTCAGCACCAGCGTGATACCGATAATCGCCGGGGTGATTTCGTGCATCGCCCGCCGGGTAGCGTCAGCGGGCGTCATCCGCTGCTCCTCCATCAAGCGCTCGACGTTCTCAACCACGACAATCGCGTCATCGACGATAATGCCAATCGCCAGCACCATGCCAAACATGGTGAGAATATTGATGGAGTACCCGCTTAGCAGCATCACGGTAAAAGTGCCGAGTAGCGCGATAGGCGCGACAATCGCCGGGATCAGCGTACAGCGCACTTTATGCAGGAAGAGCAGCATCACCAGGAACACCAGCACCATCGCTTCAATAAAGGTCTGCACCACTTTGTAGATTGAGAGTTTAACGAAGGGCGCGGTATCAAAAGGCACCGTAAAGACCATGCCTTCCGGCAGCACGCTTTTCAGCTCCGCCAGACGCTGATGCACGGCCGCTGCGGTATTAATGGCATTCGCCCCGGTAGAGAGCTGGATCGCCGCAGCCGTTGCCGGCACGCCATTCTCGCGAATACCAAAGGCGTAGCTCTGCAAACCGCTCTCGACGCGTGCGATATCCGCCAGCCGCAAACGCGCGCCGGTGGTATTCGACTTCAGCGTGATATTGCGAAACTCCTCAATTGAGGAGAGCTGGCCTTTAACAGTCAGCGGATAGGTCACGCGCTGCCCCGCCAGCGCAGGCTCATCCCCCACGCGTCCCGGCGAGACCAGCACGTTTTGCTGAGAGATAGCCGTGGTGACATCGCTAACGGAGAGCTGATAGCTGTGCATCTTGAGCGGATCGAGCCAGATACGCATCGCCTTCTCGCCGCCAAAAAGCTGCACCTTGCCGACGCCGGGAAGACGGCGCAGCTCATCGGTCACATTGCGGGCAAAGTAGTCGCTGAGATCCGCCTCCTGATACTTGCCGTTCGTCGATTTCAGCCCGACCATCATCAAAAAGCCGGTCTCTGCCGCATCGACGCTGATGCCGTTTTGCCGCACTACCTGCGGCAGCCGTGGCTCAACAATTTTGATCTGGTTTTGCAGATCGATCTGCGCGAGCTTTACATCGGTGCCCGGTTTGAAGGTGACGGTAATCGACGCCGTGCCGCTGGTATCGCTAGTGGCCTCAAAATAGAGAATGTTATCTACGCCGGAGATCTCGCGCTCAATCAGCGAAATAACCGAGGTGTTCATCATCTCCGGCGTCGCACCGGGAAAGGTGACGGAAATAATCACCCCTGGCGGTGCCACCGCCGGATATTGTGATACGGGCAGCTTTGGAATGGCGAGCAGCCCGCCGAGGATAATAAATAGCGCAATGACCCAGGCGAAAACGGGGCGTGCAATAAAAAAGTGCGGCATGGTTTTATTTTGTCATGTTGTCCAGAGGATCAGGCGCGGGCATGATTATGACTCGCCATTTTCTGCGCCTGGTTAATCAATAATCGTAAGGTTTATCTGTTTAGCCTTAATGCATGGTTGATGGAGCCTGTGTGGAGAGCGGGATAAGATCAGAATCGCCGGACGAACAGAAAGAGCGGCGTCACACCAAAAAAAGCGGTCAGAAAGCACTCATAATAGAAAGTGAGATCGTAAATCGTCGGCACGCGATAGCGTAAGGCATTAAAGATAACGATCAGGCTAATAAAAAGTGAGGCGATGATCAGAAAGATAAGGGCTAACTCCTGTAATACGCCGCTTTTCTGCTGTACTGCTAATAAAAACGTACAGGCGCAGAGGTTGATATAGAGCAACGGCGAGGCGAGCAGCGTCAGCGCTACTTTCTCACCAATGTGGTGTATTAACAGCAGCCATATATAGAGCAGGCCCCAGCAGACCAGCAGAAAAACAACCAGCGAAGGAAAATTCTCAGCCCTGGGTTTTATATCCAGTTTCATCATTGCTTCATTCCTGATGAATAAACGCTACCCGGCAGGCGGGATATTTAACATGCACGTGAGGCAGCACACATCGGCTGTTTGCACCGATGGCAGAACAGTGAGCGACTATTGTTATCCCGCTGCGTGTACATTTTTTAACGTGAATGTGGAGTCTGTGTGGAAGCCGTAATGAGGGGTTAAGAAAGAGCGCATTACTGCATGCAACTTTTGCCGTCGGGTCTGGTCTGACTGTGGCAAATTGCTGGCAGGACACCACCGTGTTTCATTCAGAAAGAACTAAATTAATACGCACTGACATCGTCAACGGTAGCGGGAGAGAAGATGGACAATAAGCACCTTATTCTGGTTGCTGAAGATGATGATGAAATCGCCGATATTCTGCAAAGCTACATCCATCGCGCCGGCATGCGTACGCTGCGCGCGGCCGACGGCGAGCAGGCGATTAGCCTTTGTTATCTGCATAAACCCGATCTGGTTTTACTTGATATTCAGTTGCCCATCCATGATGGCTGGAGCGTTCTGAGCGCGGTGCGCAAAGAGAGCACGGTGCCGGTCATCATGGTCACCGCGCTGGATCAGGATATCGATAAACTGATGGGGCTGCGGCTCGGCGCGGATGATTACGTGGTGAAGCCCTTCAACCCGTCGGAAGTGGTGGCGCGAATCGAAGCGGTGCTGCGCCGCACCAAAGCGGGCGGCGTGCCGCCTTGCGATAAACCGATTCGCACCCAGCATGTCACGGTCTATCCCGAGGAGTTTTATGTCGAGGTGCATGTTGATGGTGAAACGGTCACCCCGCTGCTGACCACCACCGAATTTAAGCTGCTGGCGCACCTGGCGAAGAACCCGCGCAAAGTCTGCTCCCGCGAAGAGCTGCTCAATGCCTGCCTGCCGGAGGGCGATACGCTGGATCGCACGGTGGATAGCCATATGAGTAAGCTGCGCAAAAAGCTGGAGCAGTGCGGCCTGAAAGGGATGCCGGAAAGCATTCGCGGCATGGGCTACCGTCTGGGGCAGATGAAATGAGCCGCCAGCAGACCTTAGATCGGCAGATCCTGTGGTTTATGATCTCGCTGACGCTGATCGTGATTGCCATCGCCATCATTGGCTCTTATCTCTTTTATGCCTTTCTGATCGACTACATCCCTGGCGGTGCGGAGATTGGCAATGAAGATCAGATGACGGTTGTCGACTGGGCGTGGATCCTGATGGTCACCCTGCTGTCGCTCGCCATCTCGCTCTTTTTCGCCGTCAGGCTGTCATCAAAAATCCTGCGCCCTTTAACCTCTGTCGCCACCAGCCTGCGGCGCATTGCCGAGGGCGATCTCGGCGCACGCGCGGCCTGCTCCAGTTCACACCTTGGCGAGGTCAATAACCTCGTTAATGACTTCAATACTATGGCGGAAAAACTGCAAACCCTTGAGGCGCAGCGGAAATCGTGGAATGCGGCGATTGCCCACGAACTGCGCACGCCGGTGACGATCCTGCGCGGCAGGCTGCAAGGGCTGGTCGATGGCGTATTCGACGCCGATCCGGCGCTTTTTGCCAACCTGCTTAAACAGACAGAAGGGTTAACCAACCTGATTGAGGATATGCGGGTAGTCAGCTCTTCGGGCGCGGCGCAATTTTCTTTAACCCTTGAGAAGGTCGATTTAAAGTCGACGCTACAGAGCGCGATTGATGCCTTCTCGCTGGAGTTCGCGCGGCATCACGTCAACGTGATCGCAGAGCTGCACCCGCAGGCATGCGTATGCGATCCGCTACGCATTATTCAGTGCCTGACGGTGCTGTTCGATAACGCCATCAAATATGCCACCTCGAAAACCGTGGTGATAAAAAATGGCGTCACCGATAAAGAGGTGTACGTGCTGGTGCAGGATCACGGCCCCGGCATCCCTGAAGGGCTGCATAAATTCCTGTTTCAGCCTTTTCAGCGCGGAGCCGGGGCGCGCGAGGCGCACCCGGAAGGTTGCGGGCTGGGCTTGTCGGTAGTGAAAGCGATCATGCTTGCCCACGGCGGCGATGTGACCTACACCCTGACGGCCAACCGCCATTCGCTGTTCAGGCTGAGCTGGCCATTATGCACAACGCGCTAAGTTAAATTCAGCCGCCACATCTCACCCAGCCGGGCATCCCACTCGGCCGGGACGATCTTCAGTTTTCCCCGGCGCGGGCTGAGGGTGATTTCACTAAAATAGATCACCTCCTCCGCCGGCATCAGATCAATGCGGCAGTAATCGATCCCTTTGGCTAACCGTTCCGACGCGACGATCGCTCGCTGCAATAAGTCAGGTTCGGGGATCGCACCAGGCGTATTGGGATACTCCATCTGGTAGGGCTGTAACTGCCATGCGCGGTTATAGACGTTGATATAACCATTCCCCTCTTCATCGGTAAAATCTGCCTCAATCACCTCGGCGACACCATGGAAGCAGTGGAGCCGCAGCATCTCTGGCGTCTGGTTTTTATTGCCGCGGGTAAAGACGTCGATATATTTCTCGCACAAAATAACGGGCGCAATATCTTTGTACTGCCACTCGCGGGTGGCGTAATACATATTCTTTTTCAGCGCCAGCGACAGCTTATTAATGGCGGCGCCAAGGTTAAGTTCATCCTTATCAAGACAGACCACCGCGCTGCCGCTGTCGTGATTACACTTCAGTACAAAGCGCTGCGGCAGGGCGTTGAAATCGATATCGCTGACTTTGTGATAAACCCCCAACAGCGGCACGACGCGTAATTGATCGGTGCGGGCATGGACATAGTCACGCACCGCCAGCTTATCCGCCAGCAGGGTGTAGAGCGGGTTTCGGTCATACAGCATGCGGTGGCAGATCTTTTCGCTGAGCGTCACCGGGTGGCGCAAATCGTGTTCGCGTCCGGAAATTCTTTTTAGCCTGCTGGCATGAAAATGGCTGTCCGCCACGGCGCAGGCAGTCATTTTTTTCGCTAAATAAGAGATGTATTTACGGAAATAGTCGAATTTGTTCATTGCCCCCTCCTGAGAACAATGAAGATTTTGAACAGGTTTTATTGCGCGATATTGCGCGAATTATGGAGGGAAAATGGAGGTCAATGAACGACCTTTCGCGCCGTTTTAAATAATTCAGCCCTTCTCTTTTTTCCGGTAATAAACTCTGTATCGCTAAACGCACAAACCGGGCTACCAGAATTGGCGGCGCGGGGTGTTTGAAGGGAGAGGGAAAGTTCTTTACTCTCGAAGGGCAGGCACATATCCATCCCATTGATGATAAAAATCATCTCCAGATAACTAAAAATGATAAGGGAAAACCATGGACATTGAGATCGCCACCCAGGTAACGGAGCAGGACAAAGAAGAGTTGCTGAGCGGCTTACGGCGCTATAACCAGCAGTTTATTGATGGCTCTGGCTGGGGCCAGGTTGGCATCTACAGCCGTAATGAGGCGGGCGCGATGATCGGTGGGTTAATCGGTACGCAAAAAGGGTTATGGCTGTGCATCGATTTTTTATGGGTCAGTGAAGAAGCGCGAGGCGCCAGGCTTGGCAGCACGCTTATCCGCACGGCAGAAGAGCAAGCACAGCGCATGGGCTGCCGACACGCACAGGTGGATACCGTCAGTTTTCAGGCGCTGCCTTTTTACCTTAAACAGGGTTACGAACTGAAATTAAGCCTGCCGGACTTTCCCGAAGAGGGGATGCAGCGCCACTACCTGATTAAGTTAAACCTGAATGAACCGCGCTGAGGCAAAAATGGATATTGCTTTGCAGGAACTGGATGAGTCGCATATCACATCCTGCGCGCAACTCTACTGTCGCACCTATCAGCAAGCGCCGTGGAATGAGAGCTGGCCGTCGCCGCAGCCAATCGTCGAGTTTATTCAGGCGCATTTGGGCAATAACTATTTCCGCGGCTATATCGCCAAATATGGCGATGAAGTCATCGCGGTGAGCATCGGCTTTAAAAAACCGTGGCCCGGCGGCGTGGAGTATTACATTGATGAGTTCTTTATCCACCCCGAATATCAAAGAAAGGGGATCGGTACGCAGCTGATGGCATTTATTGAGGCGCGCTGCCGTGATGAAGGGCTGAATGCGATAATCCTCAACACGCAAAAAGGGTATGCCTCAGATGATTTCTACACGCGTAATGGCTTTAAAGAGCATCAGGGCTTAATTATTCTCTCTAAATCGTTAGCCAATCATTAGGAGGTCGCCTTGACCCTTTATACCTCACGATTACTCCTGCGCCCCGTTGCGCAGGAGGATCTCGGCGATCTGTTCGCGATTTATGGCGATCCGGCGACCAACACCTTCAACCCGGCAGGCCCCTATCCCGATATTGCATACACACAAACGGTGCTGGATCGCTGGCTGGCGCACTGGGCAGAGCACGGGTTTGGCAGTTGGGCGATCGCGCTGCGCGACGCGCCCGAGAAGATCATCGGTTTTGGTGGCCTGAGCCTGCGCAGCTTTGCCGATATTCCGATGAATAACTTAGGTTACCGCTTTGCCACCAGCGCCTGGGGCAAGGGGCTGGCGAGTGAGTTATCGCTCTATGCGGTGAGATATGGTTTTGAGACGCTGAGCATGGGGGAGATTTGCGGCGTAGTGCGCGCTAACCATCTGGCGTCGCGAAAGGTGCTGGAGAAAGCGGGGCTGAAGTTTGTCAGCGAAATTGCGGATATTGAGAATGCGCCGCCGAGCCTGCTCTACACCCTGAGCAGGGAGGAGTGGCAGAAAAGCGCCCCCCATCCCTCAGCCTGAAACGCGAGGTGGATCTGCCACCTCGCCCCTCATCAGAACCCCGGCGTGCGGGTCTGTTTGCTGTCCATAAATTTGATACGCGCCTCTCTCCAGACAGGATCGTCCAGTTCAAGAGAGGTGTTGGAGAGTTTCAGCACGGCTTGTTGCGTAGTGGAAGAGCACGCCATCCCGGCCTGTTTGCCGGGCTCTTTGCACCATACCATC
The DNA here is from genome assembly GCF_001975225.1 of Kosakonia cowanii JCM 10956 = DSM 18146. Lineage (NCBI taxonomy): Bacteria > Pseudomonadati > Pseudomonadota > Gammaproteobacteria > Enterobacterales > Enterobacteriaceae > Kosakonia > Kosakonia cowanii. The sequence continues at coordinate 32,047 of NZ_CP019445.1, forward strand.
GGCGTCGAATAAGGAGCATTTGATGCCGGGCCATACTTCTCGACCGCCGCTTTTTCCATCGCCTCTTTATTGGCAGTCGACCACGGCAGCTCGTAAGTGATCATCGATACCGCCAGCGGATGTTTCGCATCCACCGGAACGCGGCCTTCGAAATTCACTTGCAATTTCACACCCTCTTTTTCATACCCGACAAATTTCGGCTGTTTATTGCCGGTGACCGGGTTATCTTGCGGGTATTTATCCACCTGTAGCGCAGAGGCGGGCACATTGAAGTGAGTGGTAATGGCCTTGACCACCTCATCGTAATCCATGCCGGTTTTCACCCCGGCAACGTCAAACTTTGTCACATCGACGGCACGCAGCTCTTCCGCCTGAACCGCAGAGGCACCCATCAACGATACGAAAACAATCGCGCTTAAACGCTTAAACATCCTGAACTCCTGTTCCTGAAAAAGTAAGCCATTGAGCGCCTTACATTACGTCCAATGTCGATGGGCATTAAGATAGCAGCGCGTCAGGAGATGGCAACCGCACCGCCCTACCAGGGTTGATAGGTTTTTCCGCAGTAGTGCGTTTATGCGCCTCGTCACAGAATAGAGAGGTCAATTTTTGCCCTGGCAAACAGAGCAACTGAAGCGCGGAATCATGTTAATAGCATGTTGCAATTGATTCAGGGTAAATGTTAACGGCGATTAATGCGCGTCACGCATCAGCCGATGAGTTTAATGCGCTTATTCAGCTACTTTTCCTGATCCACTCTTCAGAGAGGCGCGTTACAAGCGTCCCTGTATAACTGGAGATGACATGCAAACATTGACCCCTATGGCACGAACCAGCGCGATACTGCGCGTTACCTCAGGCAACTTTCTCGAGCAGTTTGACTTCTTTCTCTTTGGCTTTTATGCCACCTATATTGCGCATAATTTTTTCCCGGCCAGCAGCGAGTTCGCCTCACTGATGATGACCTTCGCGGTCTTTGGCGCGGGCTTTTTAATGCGCCCTATCGGTGCCATTGTGCTTGGGGCCTACATCGATAAAGTGGGCCGCCGTAAAGGGCTTATCGTCACGCTGTCGATCATGGCGGCAGGCACCTTTCTGATCGTGCTGATCCCCTCTTACCAGACCATCGGTATCTGGGCGCCGCTGCTGGTGCTGAGTGGGCGCTTACTGCAAGGTTTCTCCGCCGGGGCCGAGCTGGGCGGGGTCTCCGTTTACCTGGCTGAGATCGCCACGCCGGGCCGCAAAGGGTTTTACACCAGCTGGCAGTCCGGTAGCCAGCAGGTCGCCATTATGGTCGCCGCCGCGATGGGCTTCGCCCTTAACGCCGTGCTGGAAGAGTCAGCGATCCGCGACTGGGGCTGGCGGTTGCCGTTCCTGTTTGGCTGCCTGATTGTGCCGTTCATCTTTATCCTGCGCCGCAAGCTGGAAGAGACCCAGGAGTTTAACGCTCGCCATAAAAAGCTGGCGATGCGCGAAGTGTTTACAACCCTGCTGGCGAACTGGCCGGTAGTGATCGCCGGAATGTTAATGGTGGCAATGACTACCACCGCCTTTTACCTCATCACCGTTTACGCGCCGACCTTCGGCAAAAAAGTGCTGATGCTCAGCGCTTCAGACAGCCTGCTGGTCACGCTGCTGGTCGCTATCTCTAACTTTATCTGGCTGCCGATTGGCGGGGCGTTGTCCGATCGCTTTGGCCGCAAAGCGGTGCTGGTGACCATGACACTGCTGGCGCTGTTCACCTCCTACCCGGCCCTCAGCCTGCTGGCGCAGAACCCGACCTTTACCATGATGCTGACGGTGCTGCTGTGGCTGTCGTTTATCTATGGCCTCTATAACGGCGCGATGATCCCGGCACTCACAGAGATTATGCCCACCGAAGTGCGTGTCGCCGGTTTCTCGCTGGCCTATAGCCTGGCAACGGCGGTATTCGGCGGCTTTACGCCGGTGATCTCCACCGCACTGATTGAGTACTCCGGCGATAAAGCCTCCCCCGGCTACTGGATGAGTTTTGCGGCGATCTGCGCCCTGCTCGCCACGCTCTATATGTACCGCCGCAGCAGCTTAACCCTGCAAACCGCACGTTAAGGAGAGACGATAATGAAGAGAATGCTCCGTTCCCTGTTCGCCACGTTGCTACTCTGCACGCTTAGCCTGGGCGCTACGGCGAAAGAGATCACGGTGATGATTTCCGGCGGCTTTAAACCGGCATTGCAGAAACTGATCCCACAATTTGAAGCGAAAACCGGCGATACCATTGTGGTGGTTGCCGGGCCGTCGATGGGCAAAACGCCGCAGGCGATCCCCGCGCGGCTGGCGCGTGGCGAAGCAGCGGATGTAGTGATTATGGTCGGCGACGCGCTGACAAAACTGTCAAAAGAGGGGTGGATTGCGCCCGGCTCTCGCGTCGAGCTGGCGGACTCACCGATTGGGATGGTGGTGAAAGAGGGTGACGCGGTTCCCGCGATCAAAACGAACGAGGAGCTGCGCGCGACGTTGCTGAAAGCCAAATCGATTGCCTATTCGGACAGCGCCAGCGGCGTCTACATCAGCAGCCAGTTATTCAAGAAACTCGGTATCGACGAGGCGGTGGCGCAGAAGGCGCACAAAGTGGAGCGCATCCCGGTCGCTGGCGAAGTGGCAAAAGGCCATTACGCCGTCGGCTTCCAGCAGGTGAGCGAACTGCTGCCAGAGCATGGCGTGACGTTTGTGGGCGAACTGCCGGCCGATCTTCAGTACATCACCCGTTTTGCCGGGGCGGTGACGGCGAAAGCGCAACATGCGCAGGAGGGCAAAGCGCTGCTGGCGTTCCTCTCCGCCCCTGAGGCGCAATCGACCATCCACCTTACCGGGATGCACTCCGTTGCGGCGGCACCGCGTGATACTGCTCAGTGATGAGTTTCTCCAGTTCGGCAGCGATATAGGACTGCACGCGCCCGCTGCGGCGGATCAGCCCCAGCGTGCGTTTGACTACCGGGTCGGTCAGCGGCAGATGCGTCAGCACCGAATGGGCTGACGCCGGCATCGACATCGCCGGTATCGCCGCAATGCCCACCCCCGCTTCCACCATGCCAATCATGGTGGTGACATGGCGGGTTTCACAGATGCTCGGGCGCTCAGGCGTGATGTGCCCCAGCATCTGGTCAATCAAATTGCGGTTGCCAGAGGTTTTATCCAGCCCGATATAGTCATACTGATAAAACTCGCGCCAGGTGAGGCTCTTCTTGCTGGCAATCGGGTGATCGTGGCGGCAGGCAGCGACATAGGTATCCACCACCAGCGGGCGAAACTCGATATCTGCCAGCAGGCTACCGGCAAAACAGATGCCGAAGTCGGCCTGGCCGCTGGCGACGGTGTCGATCACGTTGCCCGCGCTGCTATCAATTAACTTTACACGCACCCGGGGAAAGCGCGCTTTAAAGGTGCGGATAACATCAGGCATGAAGTAGCACGCGGCAGAAGGCACGGCGGCGACCGTCACCACGCCGACGCGATCCTGGCTCACTTTATCGATATCGGCTAACACCGCTTCCACATTCATCAACAGCTGTTCAGAACGCTCGGCGAAGGTCTGCCCATAAAGCGTCAGCGCAACCCGGCGCGTGGTTCTGTCGAACAGCTTAATGCCCAGCGCGTTCTCAAGCTTCTCTATGCGGCGGCTCAATGCTGACTGCGACAGGCAGATTGACTCGGCGGCAAGGCGAAAATTGCCATATTCCACCAGGGCGCGGAAAGCATAGAGGTCGTTGAGATCGAAATTCACGGGCATGATGACAGGCGATCCTTCTCGGGTGGTCAACTAAGGGATAAGAGCATAACCGCCCGACCGACAAGATCAACTTTTTAACAATGTTACAACACCGGGCTGCGCATCATCCACAATACGATTAGCGCAACCAGCGCCGGAAGCGCCTGCACATAAAGGATTTTTCTACTGGCGGTGATCGCACCAAAAATTCCCGCGACCAGCACGCAGACGAGGAAGAAAGTTTTAACCTGGAAGCCGCTATCGCCAAGCCATAACCCCCACAGCAAACCGGCGGCTAAAAAGCCGTTATAGAGCCCCTGGTTGGCGGCCATCACCCGGCTATCACGGGCAAAATCAGCAGTAAGGTTAAACGCCTTGCGGCCTGTTGCCGTATTCCAGAGAAACATTTCGAGCACAAGAATATAGAGGTGAATAACGGCGACAAGCGCAATCAGGATATTTGCTGGCATAACAAGCCTCAGAAATCAGTGTGCGGGTTAAGAAACAGCTTAACCCATTTTTCGTTAACTTTGCCGCTGGCACAAGAGAGGCGGAGTAGTAATAAAGCGAAGCGCGGACGTGCAGCCAGATTATTGCCACTGCACGTTGCGCCCGGCAAGACTATAACTCGTTTTCGGAAGCCGCAGGCGCGGTCAGCGTTGCCCTTACCTGCGGCAGGCCGTGCGGATAATTTTCCTGAATAAACTCAATCATTTTTTCCCGCACGTAACAGCGTAAATCGAAGGCCGTTGGCGAGTTCTGTGCCGTCATCAACATCCTGATGGTCATGGTTTTTTCCGTGGTATCGGTCACCTGCAGCACCTGCGTTTGCTGATCCCAGAGCTTGGTTTCACTGAGCACTTTTTCAAAATGCTGGCGAAGAGGCTCTAAAGGCATCGAGTAATCAACGTAAAGAAAAACCGAGCCTAAAATTTGTGCATTATTACGCGTCCAGTTCTGGAACGGATTTTCGGTGAAGTAGGTGATCGGCAGCACCAGCCGACGCAGATCCCACAGACGCACTACCACATAGGTCAGGTTAATCTCCTCAATCCAGCCCCACTCTTTTTCCACCACCACCGCATCATCAATTTTAATAGGCTGCGTAAAGGCAATCTGAATACCGGCAAAGAGATTGACCAGCGATTTTTGCAAAGCAAAACCGATGATAATACCGGCAACACCGGCACCGGCCAGAATCGTGGTACCGAATTTTCGCACGCCCGGGAAGCTGAGCAAAATCAGGGAGAGGCAGAGCGTCACGAGGATAACGATAGCGACTTTCTTCACGTACATTATCTGCGTGCGGATTTTGCGCGCACGAAGATTGTTCGAAATATTAATGTCATAGCGGATAAAAAGCATATCCTGAGCCACGTTAATTAAGCGGATCAGGACCGAGCAGAATGACAAAATAATAAATATATTTATTGTCGTTGTAATAAACCCCAGCGATTCAGGCTGGATGTGGACATAATTCACACCGACGCGGATTAACAGCAGCGGGATGAAAAGAAACATCGATCCGCGCAGGTGTTTCTCAAGTGATTTAAAGAGCTTTCTGTCCCGGCTCTGCCAGTAACGGATAAATTGCAGCAGTGTAAATCTCGCGAGAAAACCGATCGCGAGCGAGAGCGTGACGAGCAATACCGCAGGCACCCATGCCGGAGCGCCAGATAACTCACCAAATAAAAAAGGCATGCTTTCCCCTTATATTCTGCCAACACCCCTGCGTTGTCAGTACGGTTAAACGGATCGGTAAACCTTCCCTTGCAGATAACCCGCAGATTGCCTGATTCCCGCGCCTTATTATATGAAAAATATGAAAACAGCCTTATCCGTTGATAACAATATCAGGCAATTCTGATAACGATTTTCAGGGATGATGCACCCTCAAGTTAGCCCGATATATTAAGAACTCTAACGTATAAAGCTTGTAAAAAATGCGTATCCACTATACTGACCACTGCAGTTGTCATTTACCTACGAGGCTGCTGACGATTACAGAATTCATAAAACCTGTACCCATGACCATCAGGAGAACAACATGCAAAAGAGTAAAACGTTAAAAGGACTGCTGGCCGTATCAGCCGCCGTCGCGATGTTCACCACGGTTGGCGTGCAAGCCCAGACTCCGGCGAGCGCCGCGCAGAGTAGCGCGACCGCAACCAGCACCAAACTCAGCTCCGGCGATGAAAAAGCACTGAAGGATATGGCACAGGCCAATATCAATGAGGTCGCCGCCGCGAAAATCGCGCTGGAAAAAGCCAAAAGCAGCGAAGTGAAAGCCTATGCGCAGAAGATGGTCGATGACCATGGCGCAGCGCTGACCAAAGTTCAGGCCGTCGCTAAGCAAAAAGGCGTTGAACTGCCGACCGAGCCGGACGCCAAGCATAAAACGATGGCTGCCAAGCTTGAAAAAGAGAGCGGTGACAAGTTTGACAAGCTCTATATGGAAAATGCCGGCACCAAAGATCACAAAATGGTGCTCGATAAACTGCAGAGCGACGCTAAAGAGATTAAAGATCCGGACGTGAAAACGCTGGCCGATGCCCATACCCCGGTGGTTGAGCAGCACCTGAAGTCTGCCGAGCAGATGTCTGCAAGTAAGTAACAAAGCGTAAAAAAGTACACGAGCCTGCAAGCAGAATGACGCAGTTTTGACGTGTTACAGACCGGGGCCGCGCCGCTGCCAGACGCCGTGGCGCGGCCCTTCAGGTCATCTATCCTGCTTCGCTCAGGGTTAACCAGTGATTAAATAATACCCTGCAACTATCACACCAATACATAATGCTGCTGACGAGATTGCCGATAACCAGATCAATTCCTACTCGATCCGGTAAATCTGATGCGTATGCCTTTCCTTAAACACCTTTTTTCCCTGAGCCGCCTGCGTTCATCCGCGTCTTATAACGCACTTTGCCAGAATAAACCTGTCATTGAATTCAGTCCGGAAGGGATCATCCATAGCGCCAGCCCGCAGTTTCTCTCCGCGATGGGTTATCGCGCGGATGAGATCATCGGCCAGCACCACCGCATTTTCTGCCCGCCGTCGCTGGTGAACTCAGCGGAGTACGCGCAGTTCTGGCAACGCCTTTCGCGCGGCGAAAGCTTTAGCGGCAAATATCTGCGCCTGGCCAAGGGCAATCGCCCTGTATGGCTTGAAGCCAGCTATATCCCCGTCACCAACCGTCACGGCGCGGTGACCCGAGTGATAAAAATTGCGGCCGATATTTCTGAGCGTATTCATGTTGCGCTTGAGAAGGAGGCGATCGTTAATGCCATCGGTCGCTCGATGGCCATCATCGCCTTCAGCCCGGAAGGGATGGTGCTGGAAGCGAATGACAACTTCCTGAGCACCACTGGCTATAAACGCGATGAAGTGATCGGCAAGCATCACCGTCTTTTCTGCTCTGAGACACTGTATAAAAGTGACGAATACCGCCAGTTCTGGGAGAGGCTGAATCAGGGCGAGTTCTTTTCCGGTCAGTTTCCACGCCTGAACCGCCGGGGCGAGCCTTTATGGCTGCGGGCAACCTATAACCCTGTGTTTAACAGCGACGGGCAGCTCTATAAGATTGTGAAATTCGCTACCGATGTCACGGCAGATGTGCTGCGCAACCAGCGGGAGCAGGAGGCGGCTGTCCACGCATGGGATATGGCGGTGCAAACTCGTGGCAGCGCGCAGAACGGTGCGACGGTTATCGAAAACAGCATCCGCATGATTGACACCATTGCCCAGAGAATGAGCACGGTCTCCAGCGATGTCTCGCGGCTCAACGATCAGTCTGACAGCATCGACGGGATGGTTGAGACCATCCGCAGCTTTGCCATGCAGACAAGATTGATTGCACTGAACGCCGCGATTGAAGCTGCGCGAGCGGGCGCATCCGGACGCAGTTTTGCCGTGGTGGCCGCAGAAGTGCGAACGCTTGCAGCGAGCGTCAGCAGCGCGACGGAAGAGATCGAGCGGGTTGTAGCCAGCAATAATCAGCTCGCCAAAGAGGTGCTGAACGGCATCGAAAATAACCTGATGAGCACCCGCGAAGGTGTGACGCTGATGCGTGAAGCGGGCGAAGTAATTGCCAGCATCCAGAAAAATGCAGCCGGGGTTGAAGCCGCGGTGAAAGATGTCGCCCTTTCCGTCAAAGCTGACTGACTTCAACAAACAGAAATACGCCACGCCATAACCTAAATTTCCCGTCCAGATCAGGAGAGGGTCGAGCACGCAGCTTGCTGCCGTAAGCCCCCTCTCCGCTCTTTACTGCCTCTTTGCCCCCTTTTTAACCCCTGTGCACACCTATTGATACGCAAGGAACAATCAATTAAAGCCTGCGGTGAATAGCGATTTCCTCGATTAAACAAGCCGTTACGCCTGAACTTAGCCGCCCCGCCTCACGCCGACTGTTTCGTCGCGAAATTATTTACATCTCTCCCACTATCTTTCCGTAAAAATCCTGCCACAATTCACTCAATAAAATCGCGCGTAATTAGTTAACGCGCTATTTATATAACGTAACAACAACACTTTTGGCCACCGCTATCAAACAGGGCGCGACTATGAACACATTGAAAAACTACACTATCCGCCGCGTCGTGTTATGGATCCTCCTGACAGCGCTGGCACTGATTACCGCCACCGGCGGCTATGCGGCCTTTGCCGTGCGCGATATGAACAGACAGGCTGACGAGAGCACAGCGCTGACCCAGCAGGCGATCTTCCTCTCCCACGCCACGCAGGTGTTGCAACAGGGAAGCGCAGCCGAAAAAGCGGCCTTGATAAATGAAATCCCGCCGGGCACGGAGTGGGCCACAGAGGCGTTATCCGGCTCCGCCAGCGCCTGGAAAATGCTGGCCAGCGAGCATCTGGCGGCGTTAACCCGTAAGTCTCATGACAATAGCGCGCAGATTGCCGCCGATCGCACTCAACTCGATATCGTTCTGATTATTGCTCTGTTGGCGGCGGCCGGGCTGGTGTTGTTTTGTGACTGCTACCTGGTTATCCATCTGGTGAAGCCGGTTGGTGATATCCGCGCCCATTTCCGCCTGATTGCGCAGGGTGATTTAACTTACCAGCCACAGGATATTGGCCGTAACTGCGTCGGTCAGATGATCCCGCTGGTGCGTGAGATGCAGAACAGCCTGCTGACGACCGTGAGCGCGATCAGCGAGAACAGCGATGCGCTGCACCGTGAAGCACGCGAGATTGCCGCCGGTAACAGCGATCTGGCAAACCGTACAACCCAGCAGGCGGCAGCCCTTGAACAGGCGGCATCCAGCATGGAGGAGTTGACCTCAACGGTCAGCCACAACGCTGATAATGCGCGTCAGGTTCGCGATCTGTCGGTGATGACCGCACACACCACCGAGAAAGCCAGCAACCTGGTGGAGACACTGGCCAGCACCATGAACCGCATTGCCGATGGCTCCGAGCAGATCCGCCAGTTCACCTCCACCATCAACAGCATTGCTTTCCAGACCAATATCCTTGCATTGAATGCCGCTGTTGAAGCGGCGCGTGCCGGCGAGCAGGGCCGCGGTTTCGCCGTGGTGGCAACAGAAGTACGCTCCCTCGCCCAGCGCAGTGCGGCGGCGGCGCGTGAAATTGAGTCGCTGATCAAATCCGCGATTACCTCGGTTCATGAGGGCAAAGATGTGGCGGAAGATGCCGGTGAGGCGATGAGCGAAGTAAAAGGTAATGTCGCCAGCGTCAATGCGCTGATTGGCGAAATCGCCCTCGCCTCCGATGAGCAGAGTAAAGGCATCTCGCTGGTGACTCACGCGGTTGCTGAGCTGGATCGCGTAACTCAGCAGAACGCGGCGCTGGTACATCAGATTACGGCGTCAGCCAGCAACCTTAATGGCAGAACGGAAACCCTGCGCGGCGTGGTGCAGCACTTTACGCTGCCGCTCACGGTGAGCTGAGTTTCCTGAAGCAACGTGTTACACGGGACGAGGCTACGCACCGGAAAAGTCACCGGACGTAGTAATAAAAAAGCAGACGTCTTTTATCCTCTTCGTCTTATTTATAACGGGCAGTGCCGATGTCGCGGCTGCCCGTTTTTTTTCTCTCTTTTTGGGCAACTGAAATATTCTTCTTATTTATTAATGGTGTTGTTATGAGATCTTTCCATTCCCTTGCACCTGATGCTCTTTTCCCCGGCTGGCGGGCGCTAATGGTGTAAATTAAATTGTGAAATAAATGTGAGACCGCACCTTTTACAGGCATCAGTTGCGCTCCGTTACTGCTAATATCAATACAAATCATATTTGCATTGGGCTGACGTTGCCTGCCGGTATGCTTCCATTCCGCTGTAACAACTAAAAAGCGTGTTCAGCACCCTTTATCTCTTTTTTTACCCACCGTCCACAGCCGGTTGGGAGGCAACAATGTTACTTAATATCGGCGGCGACAAAGAGCGCCATTTTCTGGCGTTACAGGCCCTGCTGAACCCGGATGACAGCCGCGATGATGTGCTGCGTAAAATTACCCAGCTCGCCGCCAGAATGTTAAAAATACCCGGCAGCTTTATTTCCGTGCTTGATGATGAGAATCAGTATGTGCGGGCCGCGATCAACTTCCAGCTGGAGACCTCGTCGCGGGTTAACTCCTTTTGCCGCTATGCCGTCGACAGCGGTAATCCATTTATCGTGCCGGACACTTTGCAGGACGCCCGCTTTGTCACGCATCCGCTGACCGTTGCCAGCCCTTTTATTCGCTTCTATGCGGGCGTGCCGCTGACCACCCGCGATGGCATTACACTCGGCACGCTCTGTGTGGTGGATACCAATCCTCATACCGTAACCAAAGAGCAGATTGATACGCTGCGGCTGCTGGGTGAACTGGCAATGTCGTTTCTGGAAGCCTGGCACTACGCCGGCCTGACGGATGCCATTACCGGGCTGCCGAACAAGCTGCACCTGCTGCGCGATATCCAGTTGCTGAACGCGGCGAACGATACCGCCGAGCGCAACCTGATTCTGATTGACTGTATCGACATGCCCCGCGCTTTCGAACTGGCGCGCACCCGCGGCATGGCCCCGGTTGAAAACCTGCTGCGCGATATGGCAATTATGCTGCCTCTGCGCCTGCGCCCGCTGAAGTGCGGCAAACTCTATATGGTAGCGACGGGCCGCTTTGCCCTGCTGACGCGTGCGTCGGACAATATTTCGGCCTGCGCCATCGCCAATCGCTTGCAGGGCGTCAGCGCCGAGCTGGAACCGGGCATCACCGTCGAGTTCCGCGTGCATACCGCGGGCAAAACCTTTATCCCCGGCGATCTCTCCGCCAGAGAGGTACTCAATAAAGCAGTGCATGCCCTGCATGAGCGCATCCGCCAGAACACCTTCCAGCTGCCGGAAACCATCATTGATGAGGATGCCGCGGCGATGCCGGTGCTGATGGAGGAGCTGGCGCAGGCCATCGATGGCAAACTGTCAGGGCTTTATCTCGTCTACCAACCGAAAATGTGTCTGCAAACCGACGCGCCGGTTGGCATTGAAGCGCTGATCCGCTGGCGGCATCCGCAAAAAGGCGAACTCTCGCCAGGGATGTTTATTCCCTTTGCTGAGCAGGCCGGTCTGCTACAGGATCTGACAGGCTGGGTTATCGCCAATGTGATTACCCAACTGGCAAGCTGGCATGCGCTCGGGCTTGCACTGCCGGTCTCCGTCAACGTCAGCATTCAGGATATCTCCGCGCCCGGCTTTGCCGACAGCCTCGAAGCGCGCATGATCCGCGCCCGCCTCCCCACCAGCCTGCTCGGCATTGAGTGTCTGGAAACTGAACGCATCATTGAGAGTGCGGCAGCGTTGAAAGGCCTGGAGATGCTGAAACTGCGCGGCTTCCCTATTTCGCTCGATGATTTCGGCACCGGCTACAGCAACATCAGCTACCTGCGACGTATGCCGATCGACATCATCAAACTGGATCAGAGCCTGATCTCTAAACTGTCAGAAGATACCGCCTCGCGCATTATCGCCCGCAGTATTATCGGCATGCTGAAAGAGCTGGATTATGTCGTGCTGGCGGAAGGGGTGGAGAATGCGCAGACCGGTGCAACCCTGCAAAAGTATGGCTGCGACCAGGCGCAGGGTTATCTCTATGCCCGCCCGCTTCCGGCCCAGGAGATGAGCAGCTGGCTGGAGTGGAAGATCCGTACCTGATATAGCAACAATTTGCCGTTTGCTCACACAGATCTTCGCCAGGCGGCGGAACGCCAAATAAAATATAATTATCAATTAGTTAGGATTATGTCGCCGCCGCTTCGTAATACATATATACATTTAATGTATACAAGATCGCGTATTCACAAATAGTGTGATTGAATTCATTGCATCCCGGAGTAATATTCGTCTGAAATAATGTCTTCAAATGGGTAGTCCATGAAAAACGTCATACTGAGTATGCTAATAAAAATGTCCAGGATGGACGCGCAAATGAAAGAGCTGACCGCCCAAATCGAGGCGCAGTCGCTGGTCGTTGCCGCCCTGACGCTGACCGTCGGCAAAGGCGGCGGGCTGGATGAAATGGTGGCAAGCATTAATAAGTCGATTAACTCCGTGCTGGAGACGCCCGACGCCGCGCTGCAATCCGACGCCGAGCTGCTGCTGGTGAAATTTCATGAGCAGGTGGAATTAACGCGCGCCGTCAGCAAAGAGTCGGATGAGATCCCCACCGTCGTTACAGGTGGTGACCTGACAACCGATCAACCCGGGCAGAGCTAACCTGCCGCTTTTTACCCGGCGTTTACCCACGCCTGGTTCTGTATCACCACCCGGTAGCCGTCGGCATCGGCAAAGGTGCGCCCGTGACGATCCCAGTAGGGGTTAAACGACGCCACCGGAATAAAACCGGCATCCAGCATCGTTGCGCAGGCCGCCTCCCACTCCGCTTTCTCGGGGTAGTAGAGCACCAGCAAATCTTCGTCCGTCTGCGAAGGCTGCACCGGATGATGGTGGCAGAGGGTTAATTCCATATGCCAGCCCAATCCTTCCCGGCCTAACATCACGCCGCTGAAACCTTCATGATCGCTGAAGTCCGCAATACGCTTCAGCCCTAATCCTTTGCTGTACTGCTGATAAGCCTGCTCAAGGTTGGTCACCGGCCTGGCAATTCTCATATGAGTAAACATTCCGCGCTCCTGTCATTGGGTTAATTGCCTTTAGCCTACACAGAATTCGCGGGTCGATTTGTCGGTAAGAGCCTAAGTACTTTCGCATAGAGATTATATTCTTGCGAGCTCTCTTCTTATACGAGTAAGTAAGATAAAAAAATAAAATTTCTTTGCATAGCGCATGAGATGCCAGTAGCTTAACAACCGCCAGCAAGAGTAAATAATGTATTGAACAGCAACTATTGCGCAGCCGCCGGCATAAAACCATTTCCATGCACCCAGCGTTTCATTACTCCATGTAAACCACCCCCCTACGGCTGCCATTATTCCAATGAGCAGCATGAAAAAAGGAAACCAAAAAACATTCTTTTTAATAACCAATTCCGAGTTGGCGTAATTGTATAAGCTTTTGCCATTGAATACGGATTTACAAAAGCTACTATGTTTTTTACGGTCGAGTAGATAAAACCTTATAGCATAGTCACTTAATGCATAGTCCTGCGTCATTTTATACTCTGATAGCTTCAATTCCTGCTGATAAGCGTCTAACGCATCGTTCTCTGTAGCACACGTTTTTAAATAGGCTACCGCCTCCGCTTTCTTCGCACTGGAAAGGGAAAAGAACGTTTCAAAGATAAGTACTTTTTTCAGAAATGGTAATACAGGCACTAATAACTTAACGGCACCGGCGATCGATGATACTTCCATATTTACTCCCATGAGATGCGGTTTTCTGATTAGTATAAAAGCAAAGAGTTCGCATAATGTAAAAAATATATCCCTGTTTCTAATAAGATATATTTATCATAATTTAATTATTAGCGTTTTATTAATCACCCTAATTAAAGAATTAATATCAGCAAACGCGGAATATAAAAATGCAGGCAGCTACCCATAAAAAAGCCCGCCGGGCGGCGAGCTTTTTCGTGCATCACGTATGGATTACTCTTCAGCCAGCATCTTCTCTAACCGCGCCCGCACGTTATCATCCGGCTCCGCGTGGAAGGCGGTTTCCAGCATGCCGTGCAGCTCGGCCGGGAGCTGCTCTTCCGGCCAGCCCTCCAGAGCGTTGAGCGCCATCAGACGGTTACGCACCACCGGGCTGCGCAGGCCGGTTTTAATAAGCGACCAGCCCATGCCCGGAAAACGGTTGAGATCCTGGAGGATAAAATCGAGCGCGCCGTGCTGGCGATACTCAGCGCCGAGACCCATCAGCGTATCTGGCCCGCTGGCAATGGCCGCAAGATCAAGCTGCTGCTCAGCGAGTTGCAGAATGCGCTCCATGCGCTGCGGGCTTTCGGTCTGCATCAGTTCGTACCAGTTCGCTTCATTGGGCACCGTTTGCTGGCGGGCAAAAACCTGCTCCCAGGTGTCGATGCCTAACAGCTTCGCCGCGCGCAGGGCGAGGTAAAAATCGCCGTTATCGCAGGCGGTGAGATCCTGCTGCACGCGCGTCAGCCACTTCTCCTGCGCGACAATCGCCTCGACATCATCCGCAATCTGCTGGCGGATCTCATCGCTCCAGCCTTCCGCTTGCAGCGTCTCCCAGTTGTTATCTTCATCACCGGCAAACGCGCCGATGGCGCTGGTGTTGAGCAGGTTGCGCAGATCGTCATTTTGACTGCGGCGAAGCAGCGTGAGATAGCGGTGACAGGCCTGCGCGCCCTCAGGGTAGTCATGGATATCGCGCGCCGGGCCGCCGGCAATCAGCGCCGCGAGAATATCGCCCGCGCCGGTCAGCACGCCATCATCCACCGCGTCGACCGAAAGCGCCGCCAGCAAGCGCCCTTTGGTGGCGCAGTCCCAGGCGGTGTACTCATCCATTACAGAATTGGAGTAGCCCTCGCGCAGCAGCCACTCTCGTGTGGCGGGCGAGACCTCATCCGGCAGGCGCTCGATAAGCTGAATACGCCCCCAGCCGGTGACCCGTTTCGCCAGCGCCGTCAGCGTTGCATCAAATGCCTCTTCCGGCAACATGTTGCGCAGGGCGACGGCGGTAAAAAGCGTAAACTCCTCATGCAGCCCAAGCGTGGTCACCAGCGCCCGGTTTTCGTCGGAGGGGAAAAAGGCCAGCAGTGCAATGGCGCATTTGACAGCGTTGCGATCCGGGCTGTTGGTCGCCAGCCACACCATCAGGTCGTGAACCTGCTGCGGCGACAGCGACGGCGCTTCCGGTAGTTTGTCGGTCAGAATATCGATGTAATCAAGCGGCGGGCGCGCTTTCAGCAGCGCATAGAAGGTGTTCATATTAGCCGGGGAGGGTTTGCGCAGCACGGCGCTTAATGCGCTGATAATCTCATCTGCCGCCTCTTCTGCGTCTGCGCCGCCGCCGTGATGACCAAACGCGCCGTCCATGCCGCCCGCCACCCAGCGCAGCTCGCCCTCTAGGGTATCTTCATCCGGCAGGGTTTGCGCCTGCTCCGGCAACGGCGCGCTGCCGTCTGCATAAGGGGAGAGAAAGTGGTAGATGCTCTGTCTGTCGCCCGGCCAGGGAAGCGGGAAAGGTGCGCCCTGCTCTGCTGCCTCTTGTTTACCGAGGAGTTTTGCTAACCATCGCTGCATACTCATATTCCTTGTATTGAATTCCTGATGTTCGCCGGATGCGCAAAACGCCGACCTTATGCCTGTTTATAGCTGATTATGCCCCTGCCGCACAGCGTTGCCCCCCTGATCAAGTAGGTGATCGTACCTTTCGGAGCAGTAACAATCCCTCTACAACGAGATAAATCCTGGGGTAACGCGTGCGCTATGAATGCAATGAAGTGCTGAACGATCTGGTGAACTACTTTCTGCTTGCCGATATCCGCCTGCTAAAAAAGTTCAAAGATGACAACGATCTCGCTGACGACCTGGCAACGGAGTTTACCCGTAATGAGAGCGGCGATAAGGCGGTGCTCGAAGGTGTGCTGATCCCGATGACGGGCGTTGAAAACTACCCCTACACCATTATTTTCACCCTGCCACCCGAGACGCCGGAGCTGCTGAAAGCGGAAAACAATCTCCAGCACCGCCGCCCAGGTTACACGCTGCGCGTCGAGCATGGTCAGGTGCAGCTCTTTACCTGGCGCATTCTCGACGACTTCACCGATAAAAGTATCAGCGCGTTATTGCAGCGCTATGAAGCGCCGAACCGCCCGCATATCGCGCTCGAAAACGGTACTTACTCGGTGGAGATCCTTGCGGGTGAAGTGTTCCGCGAGGATGACTATCAGCCAGCATTTGAGTTTGTGCTGGAGAAAAACGACGATGCGAAGCCCGCAGCCGACCTTGATATCAACTATCTTTTTAGCGTCGACAGCCAGAGCTATTAATTGAGAGCGCCCAACAATGAGTAATGAGAGCGATATCCGCCCGCTTCCGCCGCTGATTTGGCCGGAGTTTACCGATCAGCACGCCCGCCTTGTCTGGTGGCGCGACTGTGTGCACGCCTGGCGCGACCAGTGGGATAACCCTGCTCTCGCAACGCCCGCCAGCGACGCGGAGATTGCTGACCTTGAGCAGCGCATCGGCTGCCCGCTGCCGCCGGTGCTGCGCACCTATCATCAGCAGATTGGTGAACTGAACCTCGCCGAAACACTGTGCAGCGTGACGCCTGCAAAATACGCCGCTATCGAACCACTGCTGGCGGCCTATCCTGGCATTAGCGACATTCTTGAAGATGTGCCGCAGGATGACCCGCAGTGGGAACTGGTTAACAACCTGATCGCCTTTGGCGACTATCTTGGCAACGGTAATTTGTGGTGCTTTCACCGCGAAACCGGCGAAGTGTGGTATTTCGACCACGACACTTCGCCGATGCTGACGCAGATATTCCGCGATGCCGGGCAGTATCTCGACGCACTGATGTTCAAATGCCTGCTCGAAGCCCACGGCGAGGAGGAGAATGAGGAATTGCTGCGCGAACGGCTCGGGGATGAGGTGGTGGAGAAGTGGATGTATTAATGGAAGCGACCTCGTATTAGCTGGAAATAATTCTGTACAGATTACAGGCAGCTCCTTAAAATTCCCCCACAGATAATGCAGCCTTTGGGATATGGGAGGAAGTATGGAAATCAATGTGATTACGCTGATGAAAGCGATCATCGGTGGTGCAGGTTTAGGATTTGCCCTTCCCGGCGGCCTGTCATTTCTGATTCCAGCTTTCACCGTTACGGCAGGTATCGCATACAGCTTTGCTTTAGCAGGTGCGGTAGCGCTCCCTGCGCTCTATGCGGCAAGGAAGTCTGCTCACTAAAATGCACTTTTTTGACTGGCTTGCACCGCAGAATACACAGGAGTTAACCCGCTTTTATTTCATCCTGTGTACAGGTTATCTCGCAGTGCATCTCATCTGGGATGCCCTATGCAAAGAGACTCCGCCCTTCTCGCTTGATAAACTCCAGTTCAAAATGAATGAGGTCTACTCCTCCTCGACCTTTGCAACCAGCGCTTTTTTTATTGTTATCCTGTTTGATATTAAAAACCCGCTCAGAACATCCGACGCCTTTATTTTCCCGTTAATCATCGCCGCATTAACAGGGTTTATGATTTCGCTATCTGCAATCGCTCCTAAAAAAATAAAAATAGAGTAAGCCTGCTATTACAAGTTTCTCTAAATTCGCAAATTTTGAATATGAAGTGCTTCAACAATCTAAATCTTATAGCGTCACATATAAAAAACCCACTGTAGAAACAGTGGGTTAAATTTAATTTAGTTCTGTGGGAAATTCAGGAAAAGCTATCCGATCATTCCCACTCAATCGTCGCTGGCGGCTTCCCGCTGATGTCATATACGACACGGGAAATACCGTTAACTTCGTTGATAATGCGGTTAGAGACGCGGCCCAGGAAGTCATACGGCAGGTGCGCCCAGTGGGCGGTCATAAAGTCGATGGTTTCGACCGCGCGCAGGGAGACAACCCAGTCATACTTACGGCCATCGCCCATCACGCCAACAGAACGCACGGGCAGGAAGACAGTGAACGCCTGGCTTACTTTGTTATAGAGATCGGCTTTGCGCAGCTCTTCGATAAAGATATGGTCCGCGCGGCGCAGCAGGTCGCAGTACTCTTTCTTCACTTCGCCGAGTACGCGAACGCCGAGGCCCGGCCCCGGGAACGGATGGCGGTACAGCATGTCGTACGGCAGGCCGAGTTCGAGGCCGATTTTACGCACTTCATCTTTGAACAGCTCTTTCAGCGGCTCAACCAGACCCATCTTCATCTCTTTCGGCAGGCCGCCAACGTTATGGTGAGACTTGATAACGTGCGCTTTACCGGTCGCAGAGGCTGCGGATTCAATCACGTCCGGGTAGATGGTGCCCTGTGCCAGCCACTTCACATCTTCCAGCTTCAGCGCTTCTTCATCGAACACTTCCACAAAGACGCGGCCGATGATTTTACGTTTCGCTTCCGGATCGTTCTCGCCCGCCAGCGCGCCGAGGAAGCGCTCTTCTGCCGGAACGTGAACAATGTTCAGACCAAAGTGGTCGCCGAACATATCCAGCACCTGCTCGGCTTCGTTCAGGCGCAGCAGGCCGTTGTCGACGAAGACGCAGGTCAGGTTTTTGCCAATCGCGCGGTGCAGCAGCATGGCGGTGACGGAGGAGTCCACGCCGCCGGAAAGGCCGAGGATCACTTTATCGTTGCCGACCTGCTGGCGGATGCGCTCAACGGCGTCATCGATGATTTTTGCAGGTGTCCACAGTGCTTCGCACTCGCAGATATCGCGCACAAAGCGCTCCAGCATACGCAGCCCCTGGCGGGTGTGCGTCACTTCCGGGTGGAACTGCACGCCGTAGAAACGCTTCTCTTCGTTAGCCATAATGGCGAACGGGCAGGTTTCAGTGCTGGCAACGGTGACAAAGCCGGACGGGATCGCCGTCACTTTATCGCCGTGGCTCATCCACACATCCAGCAGCGCTTTGCCGTCTGCGGTCAGGGCATCTTCAATTCCACGGATCAGCGCGCTTTCGGTCTGCACTTCAACCTGCGCATAACCAAATTCACGCTCGTTAGAGCCTTGAACGTGGCCGCCAAGCTGCATCGCCATGGTCTGCATGCCGTAGCAGACGCCGAGCACCGGCACACCGGCGTCGAAAACGTACTGCGGCGCGCGCGGGCTGTTCTCTTCGGTAGTGCTTTCCGGGCCGCCGGAGAGGATGATGCCGCTTGGGTTGAAGTCGCGGATCTGCGCTTCAGTGACATCCCACGCCCACAGTTCGCAGTAGACGCCGAGTTCACGCACGCGGCGTGCGACTAACTGAGTGTATTGCGAGCCAAAGTCGAGGATAAGAATGCGATGTTTATGAATATTGTCCGTCATTGACGTTAGTTCCGAGGCAAAGAGCGAGATAGAAAAGTCAACGCCCGGCAAAAACCGGGCGCGAATTGCATTAAGAACCCATGCGGTAGTTCGGGGATTCCTTGGTGATGGTCACGTCGTGAACGTGGCTCTCCTGGATGCCCGCGCCGCTGATGCGCACGAACTCCGCTTTGGTGCGCAGGGCGTCGATGGTACCACAGCCGGTCAGACCCATACAGGAACGCAGGCCGCCCATCTGCTGGTGAATGATCTCTTTCAGACGGCCTTTGTAGGCCACGCGGCCTTCGATACCTTCCGGCACCAGTTTGTCGGCGGCGTTGTCGGTCTGGAAGTAGCGGTCGGAGGAGCCTTTGGACATCGCACCCAGCGAGCCCATCCCGCGATAGGATTTGTAAGAGCGGCCCTGGTAAAGTTCGATTTCTCCCGGGGACTCTTCGGTACCTGCCAGCATAGAACCGACCATCACCGCGCTTGCGCCAGCGGCGATCGCTTTAGCGATATCGCCAGAGAAGCGGATGCCGCCATCGGCGATAACCGGGATGTCCATCCCTTCCAGCGCTTCAACCGCGTCGGATACAGCAGTGATCTGCGGAACACCCACACCGGTAACAATACGGGTAGTACAGATAGAGCCAGGACCGATACCCACTTTCACCGCGCTGACGCCAGCTTCAGCCAGCGCGCGAGCGCCTGCGCCGGTCGCAACGTTACCACCGATGATTTGCAGATCCGGGTATTTGGCACGCGTTTCGCGAATACGCTGCAACACGCCTTCAGAGTGGCCATGGGAGGAGTCAATCAGCAGCACGTCAACACCGGCGGCAACCAGCGCATCAACACGCTCTTCGTTGCCCGCGCCCGCGCCGACCGCTGCGCCAACGCGCAGACGACCCTGCTCATCTTTACAGGCGTTCGGTTTACGTTCTGCTTTCTGGAAGTCTTTTACAGTGATCATGCCGAGCAGGTGGAAGCTATCATCCACCACCAGCGCTTTTTCAACGCGCTTTTCATGCATTTTGGCAAACACGACTTCGCGTGCTTCACCTTCACGAACCGTTACCAGACGCTCTTTCGGCGTCATATAGACGCTGACCGGCTGGTTAAGGTCGGTAACAAAACGCACGTCACGACCGGTGATGATGCCCACCAGTTCGTTCTCTTCGTTCACTACCGGATAGCCAGCGAAGCCGTTGCGCTCGGTCAGCTCTTTCACTTCGCGAAGAGTAGTAGTCGGCAGCACGGTCTGCGGCTCTTTTACCACGCCAGACTCATGTTTCTTCACGCGGCGTACTTCATCTGCCTGGCGCTCGATAGACATGTTTTTGTGAATAAAGCCAATGCCGCCTTCCTGTGCGAGGGCAATCGCCAGACGCGCTTCCGTTACGGTGTCCATTGCCGCAGAGAGCATAGGAATGTTCAGGCGAATGGTCTTCGTCAGCTGAGTGCTTAAATCGGCGGTATTCGGCAGAACAGTGGAGTGGGCGGGAACGAGGAGGACGTCGTCAAACGTCAAAGCTTCTTTAGCGATACGTAGCATGGGCAATATCTCTGACCTGGGTGGTTAAATATTGCCGTGGCATTATACAGAGCGTAACCGATTGCATCTACACTTTTTTGGAAAAATACTTGTAATCGGGTGGCATCAGGCTACTATCGACCGAATAACTTGCTGATTTAGAATTTGATCTGGCTCACATGTCCTCATTGCAAACTCCCTCCATTTATACTGTCAGCCGTCTTAACCAGACGGTGCGATCGCTACTGGAACGCGAGCTGGGCCAGGTGTGGATCAGCGGCGAAATCTCCAACTTTACCCAGCCAGCTTCCGGTCACTGGTACTTCACCTTAAAAGATGACACCGCCCAGGTGCG
The DNA here is from genome assembly GCF_001975225.1 of Kosakonia cowanii JCM 10956 = DSM 18146. Taxonomy (NCBI): domain Bacteria; kingdom Pseudomonadati; phylum Pseudomonadota; class Gammaproteobacteria; order Enterobacterales; family Enterobacteriaceae; genus Kosakonia; species Kosakonia cowanii. Next base: position 53,085 of record NZ_CP019445.1, read on the forward strand.
CTGTGCAATGTTCCGCAACAGCAACCGCCGCGTCACCTTCCGCCCGCAACATGGGCAGCAGGTGCTGGTGCGCGCCAACATCACGATGTATGAACCGCGCGGTGAATACCAAATCATCGTCGAGAGCATGCAACCGGCGGGTGAAGGGCTGTTACAGCAGAAGTATGAGCAGCTGAAAGCGAAACTGGCAGCGGAAGGGCTGTTCGAGCAGCAGTTTAAACATCCCCTGCCCTCACCGGCGCACTGCGTTGGGGTGATCACCTCAAAAACCGGCGCCGCGCTGCACGATATTTTGCATGTGCTGAAACGCCGCGATCCGTCTCTCCCCGTGGTGATCTACCCGACCGCCGTACAGGGCGAAGATGCACCGGCGCAAATCGTGCGCGCCATTGCCCTTGCCAACAGCCGTAACGAGTGTGACGTGCTGATTGTGGGGCGCGGCGGTGGTTCGCTGGAAGATCTCTGGAGCTTCAACGACGAACGCGTCGCGCGCGCCATTTTTGCCAGCCGTATTCCGATTGTCAGTGCCGTTGGCCATGAAACGGATGTCACCATCGCCGATTTCGTCGCCGACCTGCGCGCGCCAACCCCTTCGGCGGCGGCGGAGATTGTCAGCCGTAACCAGCTTGAACTGCTGCGCCAGGTGCAGGCGATGCAGCAGCGTCTGGAGATGGGGATGGATTACTATCTGGCAGGGCGCAACCGCCGCTTTGCCCAGCTTCATCACCGCCTGCAACAGCAGCACCCGCAGCTGCGCCTCGCGCGTCAGCAGACGGTGCTCGACCGCTTGCAGCAGCGCATGCACAACGCGCTGGATTCACAGCTTAAGCGCGCGAATACGCGTCAGCAGCGCGTAGTGCAACGGCTCAATCATCACAACCCGCAGCCGCGCATTCACCGGGCGCAAACGCGGGTGCAGCAACTTGAGTATCGCCTGAGCCAGTCGATTCGCGATCGTCTCGGCAGCACGCGCGAGCGCTTCGGCACCGCCCTCACCCATCTGGAAGCCGTCAGCCCGCTGGCGACGCTGGCGCGCGGCTACAGCGTCACTACCGCCACCGACGGGAAAGTACTGAAACAGACTAAGCAGGTGAAAGCGGGCGATACGCTCACCACCCGCCTGAATGATGGCTGGGTCGAGAGCGAGGTGCGCATTGTCACACCGGTGAAACAACCGAGAAAACGAAAAACTCCGTAGTTAAAACTCTTAGTGCGGTGAAGCGACCTATACTTTTGTTGTTCTTTTGATTTTATCAAGGAGATCAACATGACCACTCGCTTCCCGCACACCGTTATTCCCCCCTACATTCTCCGTCGCATCATTGACCAGGGCTCTGAAGTCCAGAAGCGCTGCGCGAAACAAACCCTGATGCATGTCCAGACGCTGATGGCACACAGCCACGGTAAACCGAGCGCTCCGCAGGCGAACTCGCCGGGCGAACTGGTGCGCGATATCTATGATGCGCATAACAAAGAGAGCCTGCCGGGTAAGCAGGTGCGTTATGAAGGCCAGCCTTCTAATGGCGATGTCGCCGTCGATGAAGCCTATGACTACCTTGGCGTCACCCACGACTTTTTCTGGAAGGAGTGGAAACGTAACTCGCTGGATAATAAGGGCCTGGTGCTGAGCGGCACGGTACATTACGGCCAGGAGTATCAGAACGCCTTCTGGAACGGTCAGCAGATGGTGTTTGGCGATGGCGACGGTGAAATATTTAACCGTTTCACTATCGCCATTGATGTGGTGGCGCATGAGCTAAGCCACGGTGTGACAGAGTCGGAAGCGGCGCTGATCTACTTTGAACAATCGGGCGCGCTGAACGAGTCCCTGTCGGATGTCTTCGGCTCGCTGGTTAAGCAGTACCACCTCAAGCAAACCGCAGAGCAGGCGGACTGGATTATCGGCGAAGGGCTGTTAGCCGAAGGGATCAACGGCAAAGGGCTGCGCTCAATGTCCGAGCCGGGCACCGCCTACAACGATCCGCTGCTCGGCAAAGATCCGCAGCCCGCGCACATGAAGGACTTTATTAAAACCCGCGAAGATAACGGCGGCGTGCACCTTAACTCCGGTATTCCGAACCGCGCCTTTTATCTTGCGGCCACGGAAATTGGTGGTTATGCGTGGGAAAAAGCGGGCTACGCCTGGTACGATACGGTCTGCGATCGCCAGCTGGCGCAAAACGCCGATTTTGCCGCCTTTGCAAAACTGACGATTCATCACGGCGAAAAACGTTCCGGTAAAGCGGTGGCGGCGGCCATCGAACAGGCGTGGAAAGATGTCGGAGTCTTATAATGAACGAACCCGAACTGACCGACGATGCGGTTGTCGAGCTGGCCCGTGAAGGCGGCGTGGCTTATATCCCGATGCTCGCCGGACGAAGGCGGATTGTTATCGCCCAGTTGACCGACGAGCAGCGTCAGCGGCTGATTGAGATCCTGCACCAGGCATTACCGCTGGCGCAGTCTCCCGGTCAGGCTGACTCACCGGGGCGCGGCGACCAGCGCTTTTATCGCCTGCAGATCACCTGGACCACGCGGCAGACGGATATGCTGCTGTTGATCCCGGAGAGCAAAGCGCCGCCGTCGTTCGTTGAACTGTGGCGCGAAGGCGAAGGCTGTATCTGCAAGCCTTAGCGCAGGGTGAATTCGACTCGTTTTTTGGAAATCAGCCCGTGGCCGTGCTGGCAGAAGTAGTCCACCGCGCCACAGGCTTTTAACACTTCAAGCGGCTGGTGACACTCCGGGCAGGCGGCGTTCACTTCCATATCTTTATCGCACGTAGCGCAGTGCGCCATCGTTCCGGCGAGTTCCAGCTCACCGTGGCAAGTCGGGCAGTTCAGTTGCATAACGCACTCCTCAAAATCGCTGCAGATTGACCTAATGATACACCCTCAGAAACAAAACACCCGCCAGCGGCGGGTGAAGTGAACGGTTACTTACCTTTCTTAAGGTGCTTGATCAGGCGCTTACGCTTACGTAACTGGTTCGGCGTCAAGGTATTGCGCTTATCGGCAAACGGGTTCTCGCCCTCTTTGAACTGGATACGAATCGGGGTACCCATCACTTCCAGCGATTTGCGGAAGTAGTTCATCAGGTAGCGCTTGTAGGAGTCCGGCAGGTCTTTCACCTGGTTGCCGTGGATCACCACAATCGGCGGGTTGTAACCACCGGCGTGGGCGTATTTCAGCTTCACGCGACGGCCACGCACCAGCGGCGGCTGGTGATCTTCTGCCGCCATGTTCATGATGCGGGTCAGCAGCGCAGTGCTGACGCGGCGGGTGGAGCTGTCATAGGCTTCGCGTACGGATTCGAACAAGTTACCGACGCCGCTGCCGTGCAGGGCAGAGATAAAGTGCACGCGCGCAAAGTCGATAAAGCCGAGGCGGTAATCGAGCGTCTCTTTCACCTGCTCTCTCACTTCCTGGCTCAGGCCGTCCCACTTGTTGACGACAATCACCAGCGAGCGGCCGCTGTTCAGGATAAAGCCCAGCAGGGAGAGATCCTGATCGGAGATACCTTCGCGAGCATCAATCACCAGCATCACTACGTTGGCGTCTTCAATCGCCTGCAGGGTTTTGATAACCGAGAACTTCTCGACCACGTCGGTGATTTTGCCGCGCTTACGCACGCCCGCGGTGTCGATCAGGACATATTCGCGCTCATCGCGCTGCATCGGAATGTAGATGCTGTCGCGGGTGGTGCCCGGCATGTCATACACCACGACGCGGTCTTCACCGAGAATGCGGTTAGTGAGCGTTGACTTACCCACGTTCGGACGCCCGACAATCGCCAGCTTGATCGGCAGATCCTGCGGGTTGAAATCGTCTTCCGGCTCTTCGGCTTCACCGTTAGCTGCGGCTTCAAACTTCGCCCAGTACTCCGCCTCTTCATCCACCTCTTCCGGCGGGTTCAGCTCATCCATCCACGGCATCAGCACATGCTCAAGCAGGCTGGTGACGCCGCGTCCGTGTGAGGCGGCAATGGCGTGAATATCGCCAAGGCCGAGGGAGTAGAAGTCAGAAACCGCCTGATCCGGGTCGAGGCCATCGGTTTTGTTGGCGACGAGGAAGGTGGCCTTCTCGCGCGAGCGCAGATGCTTAGCAATAGCGATATCGGCCGGCATCAGCCCGGCGCGAGCATCGACCATAAACAGCACGACGTCAGCTTCTTCAATCGCCAGCAGCGACTGCTCCGCCATACGCGTTTCAACGCCATCTTCGGTGCCATCGATACCGCCGGTATCAATACAGATAAATTCGCGGCCTTCTACTTCAGCACGACCGTACTTACGGTCACGAGTCAGACCCGGAAAATCCGCTACAAGCGCATCACGGGTGCGAGTAAGACGGTTAAATAGCGTGGATTTCCCAACGTTAGGGCGCCCGACAAGCGCGACCACAGGTACCATGTTTAAAGCCTCATTGCAGAAAATTCATTAGCAAAACGTCACGATTTACGCGGCGTTTTAAAAACAGGAAAACGGCTCCTGCAACAGGAGCCGTCTTTCAGATACGACACTCTCAGCGCGCTTAGCGCGTGAGGGCGTACAGCGTGCCGTCTTTCGCCTGGATAAGCAGTTTGCCGCCAGCCACGACCGGCTCGGTCAGGAAGCCGGAACTATCGACTTTCTGCTGGGCAACAAAACGACCATCTTCGACGTTAATCCAGTGGAGATAGCCTTCGCTATCTCCGGTCACAATATAACCATTATAGAGCGCCGGAGAGGTCAGGTTGCGGTGCAGCAGATCGCTCTGCGTCCACAGCGTCACGCCGCCGTCGGTGCTCAGGGCCAGCACGCGATCGTTCTGATCGATGATGTAGATACGGTTGCCATCAATCACAAAATCGCTTACCGAGCCAAGATCGCGTTTCCACATGATCTGGCCGCTGCGCAGATCCAGCGCCGTCATATTACCGTTATACGCCAGCGCGTAAACCACACCATTTACCACTACCGGCGTGGTATCGACGTCGCTCAGGCGATCGATTTCGGTCGGGCCATTCGCCTGGGAGATGCGCTGCTGCCAGATTAACTGGCCCTGCTGCATCAGCACGGCGCTGACGCGTCCGTTATCACCGCCGACAATGGCAGCGCCAAACGCGGTGGTCGGCGCAGATTCACCGCGCAGGGAGAGCGACGGCATATCGAGGTTCACGGTCCATTTCACCGCGCCATCCGCTTCGTTCAGCGCCTGCAACTGACCGTTGCTGGTGTGAATCAGCACCAGACCATCGCTGACTACCGGGCGAGAGAGGGCTTCACCCACCACGCCGGTTTTCCAGGCAACGGAACCATCGCTAGCATTAAGCGCATACACCTGCGCCTGCTCGGTACCGATGTAGACTTTACCGCCGGAAACGGTCACACCGCCGGAGAGCAGCGCGGCGCGGGTGGAGAACCAGCCATCTTTCTCAGCCAGGTTTACCGACCAGATTTCACGGCCATCATCAATGCTGAGCGCTTTCACCACGCCATGACGATCGGCGGCGTAAACCACGCCATCGGCAAAGGCCGGGTGCAGGGTGGAGTAGTACTTGCCGATACCGTTACCGACGGAAGTGCTCCACGACGTTGTCGGCGTGAACTGGTTTTCAACCACCGGCAGCGGCGACATTTTGACAACATCTTCTTCGCTGTTGAAGAGGGAACAGCCGCTCAATAACGTGACGGAAAGCAGCCCTGGCAGTAGTAATTTACGCAATTGCATCGGGTCCCTCTTAGATGGACAAATTATTAATTTTCATCTGCATCATTTCACTCAGCGCAGGAGAAGCATTGTTTTTAATGCCGTTTTCCCATGCGGTGCGCGCACCTTTTTTGTCGCCTTTGCTCAGCAACGCTTCGCCGCGCAGATCCGCAACGATGGCTGACCAGCTTTCGCCTTTCACGGCATCCAGCGTTTTCAGCGCCGCGTCCTGCTGCTTCAGTTGTACCTGAATGCGCGCCAGACGGACATTGATCATCGACTTCAGATTCTCATCGTCGGTCGCGGCCAGGCCCTGCTGCAGCTGTGCAGCGGCTTTTTGCAGATCGTTCTTCTCAACGTAACGCTGTGCCAGCTCAAGGGAGGCCAGCGCACCGTAGCTGTTTTTGTTATCAGCAGCGAATTTTTCCGCTGCGGCATAGGAGTCCTGTTTGCCGGCCTGCAGCGCGCTTATCGCGCTCTCATACGCCTGCGAAATCTCGCGCGCATTGTCCGCCTGATGGCTGTTCCAGAAACGCCAGCCCACCAGCGCGCCGATACCCAGTACTACCCCAACGGCCAGCGCTTTGCCATTGTCGGCAAAGAAGCGCTTAATCGCGTCTACCTGGTCGTTTTCGTTTTCGTAAATTTCCACGCAGTCCTTCTCCTTAACGATAAATCACCGGGGAGATTAGCCCAGTAGTGTGCGCAAATGCGCCGCAACGCTATCCTGCGTTACCGTACTCTGCTCACCAGAGCGTAAATCCTTCACCACAACATTCCCGTCGGCAATTTCAGACTCGCCGAGCACCAGCGCGACGCGAGCGCCCCACTTATCTGCCCGGGCAAACTGCTTCTTAAAGTTGCCGCCGCCGTGGTTCATCATCAGCCGCACGCCAGGCAGCGCATCGCGCACCTGCTCACCCAGCAGCATCGCTGCGGATTGCGTGTTAGCGCCAGAGGCCACCAGGTAAATATCGACAACGGATTCGGCTTTAAATTCCGGATTAACTGCCTGAACCAACAAAACAAGTCGCTCAAGACCCATCGCGAAGCCAACCGCTGGCGTTGCGCGACCGCCGAGTTGCTCAACCAGGCCATCGTAACGGCCACCGGCGCAGACGGTGCCCTGCGCGCCGAGGCTGCTGGTCACCCACTCAAACACGGTGCGGTTGTAGTAATCGAGACCGCGCACCAGGCGCTGGTTGACGGTGTAAGCGATGCCCGCGGCGTCAAGGAAAGCGCAGAGGCCGGCAAAGTGCTCGCGTGAGTCGTCATCAAGATAATCGCCCAGCTTCGGCGCATCGTTCAGCAGCGCCTGAATATCCGGGTTTTTGGTGTCCAGCACGCGCAGCGGGTTGCTGTACATGCGGCGCAGGCAATCTTCGTCGAGCTTATCTTTATGCTGCTCCAGGAACGCCACCAGCGCGTCGCGATAGGTCGCGCGGGCCTCCAGCGAGCCGATGGAGTTAAGCTCAAGCGCAACGTGAGAAGCGATACCCAGCTCGCGCCACCAGCGCGCGGTGAGCATAATCAGCTCGGCGTCGATATCCGGCCCCTGCAGGCCAAACACTTCTACACCCAGCTGATGGAACTGACGGTAGCGCCCTTTCTGCGGACGCTCGTAGCGGAACATCGGCCCGACGTACCACAAGCGCTGTTCCTGATTGTACAGAAGACCATGTTCGATGCCGGCGCGTACGCAGCCCGCGGTACCTTCCGGACGCAGCGTCAGGCTGTCGCCGTTACGGTCGTCGAAGGTATACATCTCTTTTTCAACCACGTCGGTCACTTCGCCGATCGCGCGTTTGAATAACGGGGTCTGCTCTACAATCGGCAAACGGATTTCACTGTAACCGTAGCTGCCGAGCACGTTCTTCAGGCTGCTTTCAATGCGCTGCCAGATGGCGGTCTCGCCAGGCAGATAATCGTTCATGCCGCGAATGGCTTGAATATTTTTTGCCACGTTTATTCTCTTTATTAATACAAAAAATGAACCCTCAGGGCGGCGACAAAAGCGGTCGCGCCGGGCGGGCTCATGATACACGGGATGCCAGCCTTGGCGGCACCCTTATTTTTCTACCTGCATGACGTCGATACGGCGCGTTTCATCCAACATCGCGGCTTTCGCACGAATACGCGCCTCAAGCTGGCTGATCATATCGCCGTTATCGAGGCGATCTTTACGTACGCCATCTTCATACAGGCCGCTTTTCTTATTCCCGCCGGTCACGCCCAGGGTCGAGACCAGCGCTTCGCCCGGCCCGTTCACCACGCAGCCGATAATCGAAACATCCATCGGGGTGATGATATCTTCCAGCCGCTGCTCCAGCGCGTTGACCGTACCAATCACGTCAAACTCCTGACGGGAGCAGGTCGGGCAGGCGATAAAGTTGATGCCACGCGCGCGGATGCGCAGGGATTTGAGGATATCGAAACCGACTTTAATCTCTTCAACCGGATCCGCCGCCAGCGAAATGCGCAGCGTATCGCCAATCCCTTCCGAGAGCAGCAGGCCTAAGCCAATCGCCGATTTCACCGAGCCTGCGCGCGCACCACCCGCTTCGGTGATCCCAAGATGCAGCGGCTGATCGATCTGCTTCGCCAGCAGACGATAGGACTCAACGGCAAGGAACACGTCAGAGGCTTTCACGCTCACTTTGAACTGATCGAAGTTGAGACGATCGAGATGATCCACATGGCGCATGGCCGATTCGAGCAGCGCCTGCGGCGTCGGCTCGCCATACTTCTCCTGCAGATCTTTTTCCAGCGAACCGGCGTTGACGCCGATGCGGATTGGGATGTTTTTATCGCGCGCGCAGTCGACAACGCTGCGAATACGCTCTTCGTTACCGATATTGCCGGGGTTGATGCGCAGGCAATCGACGCCGTACTCGGCGACTTTCAGCGCGATGCGATAGTCAAAGTGGATGTCCGCCACCAGCGGGACACTCACCTGCTGTTTGATAAGCCTGAACGCTTCTGCCGCGTCCATCGTCGGTACCGAGACACGCACGATGTCTGCGCCGACGCGCTCTAATGCTTTGATTTGGTTGACCGTTGCTTCAACATCCGTGGTGCGGGTGTTTGTCATAGACTGCACGGCGATGGGAGCCCCATCGCCGATCGGCACATTACCAACATAAATCCGTTTTGATTTCCGCCGTTGGATCGGCGACTGGTTATGCATGAATGATCTCCCGCGTTGCCCGTCTGTTACTGTGCTGCTGATTGTTCGGCATTGAGGGTCAGACGCGCAACCTGGTTAGTTCTGATAAAACGACTCAGATCGACAGGTTTCCCCTGGAACTGGATCTGGACAGCCGACGGCGCGCCAATTTTCAGTTTATAGGGCGCCTGGCCAGTGAGATTCAGCGTGGCATCTTTACGCTGCATACCGCTAAAGAGTTTCTTACCGGTCGCGTCGCTCACTTCCAGCCAGCAGTCGGCATTAAAGTTCATTACCAGCGCGTTCGCGTCGGCAGATGCGCCCGCTACGCCCGCCTGATCGGTTGGCAGCTGAGAGGCGTTATTGGCGGTAGCAGCAGGCTGCTGGGAAGTGGGTTCAACGTTCGCCTGTGAAGGCGGAACCACGCTGTTCTGGTTAGCGGTCGTGGCAGGTGAGGTGGTTGCAGGTGCCTGCGTGCTGTTGGTCGGGGCCGGGGTTTCAACCGGGGTGGAACCGTTGTCCACCGGGGTTGAGGCAGCCTGGTTATCCAGCGGCACGCTCTGGCCGTTGCTGGCATTAAGCTCGGCGGAGGATTGATCGGCCATGGTGCTGATCTCTTCCTGCTGCGCTTTGTGGTTTTGCCACCACCATGCGCCCGTCAGGCCGACGACCACAAACAGCACCAGCCAGGTGACGCTCATCAGCCAGCCGTCGCGTTTTTTGCGCGGTTTACCCAGCGCAAAGCCCTGCATCGGTGCGACTTTTGCCGCGCGGATCGGCGCTTGTTTCTCAAGAATCGGCAGCAGCTCTTCTTCTGGAATGTGTACCAGGCGAGCATAGGAGCGGATATAACCGCGCACAAAGGTGGATGCCAGATCGGCAGGCGACCTGTCCTCTTCGATATCGCGTACCGTGGAGACCTTCAGGCACAAGCGTTCGGCAACCGCTTGCTGGCTGAGTCCAAGTTGCTCACGAGCATTGCGCAGACGAACGCCCGTGGATTGTGCTTCGTTTTGGTCTTGAGTGGCTTCAGTATTCATTCGCTACAACTACTGGTACGTGAAAAGTAAACACACAGGCGCGCGTAACCGCATAACCTACACACGCCGCGAAAAATCCGGGTCAGTTAAACGTAGACCCACAGTATAAGACTGTCAGGTTCGTGATAACAGGACGGCTTTCAGCACTATTTGCTAAGCCGTTGTTCCAGCATTACATACTGCCTCAAAGTAAGAGGAAACGCACCGTAATTATTAACGGCCTCTATATAAGCAGGCCAAATATTCAACATATTCCAAACCTGCGGCGCCAACTTCGCGCCGCAGTCACGCTTACACCGCTTTAACCGCGATCGGCTCGCCCTGCAGGCGTTTACGCATGGTGCGCTTGGTACGGTCGATGACCTCGCCCGCCAGCTGACCACAGGCGGCATCGATATCGTCGCCACGGGTTTTACGCACAATGGTGGTGAAACCGTAGCTCATCAGCACCTTGCAGAAACGGTCAATACGGCTGTTGGAGCTGCGGCCATACGGCGCGCCCGGGAAGGGGTTCCACGGGATCAGGTTAATCTTGCACGGCGTATCTTTCAGCAATTCGGCCAGCTCATGGGCGTGTTCAGTGCCGTCATTGACGTGATCCAGCATCACATACTCAATGGTCACGCGGCCCTGGTTGGCGTTGGACTTCTCCAGGTAGCGGCGAACCGACCCGAGGAAGGTTTCGATATTGTACTTTTTGTTGATCGGTACAATTTCGTCGCGAATGGCGTCATTCGGCGCATGCAGCGAGATCGCCAGCGCAACGTCAATCATATCGCCGAGTTTATCGAGCGCCGGAACAACGCCGGAGGTAGAGAGCGTCACGCGGCGTTTGGAGAGACCAAAGCCGAAGTCATCCAGCATGATCTCCATCGCCGGCACCACGTTGGTGAGGTTGAGCAGCGGTTCGCCCATGCCCATCATCACCACGTTGGTGATCGGGCGGTTGCCGGTCACACGGGCAGCGCCAATGATTTTCGCGGCGCGCCACACCTGGCCGATAATTTCCGATACGCGCAGGTTGCGGTTGAAGCCCTGCTGCGCCGTGGAGCAGAATTTACACTCCAGCGCACAACCGACCTGGGAGGAGACGCAGAGCGTCGCGCGATCTTCTTCCGGAATATAGACGGTTTCAACGCGCTGATCGCCGACGGCGATAGCCCATTTGATGGTGCCATCAGAAGAGCGTTGCTCCTCGACGACTTCAGGGGCGCGGATCTCCGCAACCTCTTTTAACTTGCCGCGCAGCACTTTGTTGATGTCGGTCATCTCATCAAAGTCGTCGCAGCAGTAGTGATACATCCACTTCATCACCTGGTCGGCGCGAAACGGTTTTTCGCCTAAGTTTTTGAAAAACTCACGCATCTGCTGACGGTTGAGATCCAGCAGATTAATTTTTGCATCTTTGTTTGGAACCGTGAGAGCGTCGCTCTCAGACATGGCAATTTGTTCAGACATATTTTATTCCGGCCTCGTTATTACACGTTGTGGCCCGTGGAGGGTTAAAAAGAAGCGCCCCAGGCAAGCTTCAGCTCATCCTGGGGCGCAACATTGTACAAATTCTGTCGCACAGATACCACGCCTGGACGCGGCATTTACCAATTAAAGTGTAAATCTCTTTACACAGTTAACCGGAAATTAACGGGTGCGCGGGCAAACTTCGCCTTCAGCGAAGAAGTAAGCGATTTCGCGAGCGGCAGATTCAACGGAGTCGGAACCGTGGGTGCCGTTCTCGGTGAAGCTGTCTGCGTAATCTGCGCGCAGAGTACCGGCCAGTGCGTTGTCCGGGTTGGTTGCGCCCAGCAGATCGCGGTGACGCTGAACGGCGTTTTCGCCTTCCAGTACGGAAACCACGATCGGGCCGGAGGTCATGAACTCAACCAGGCCATCAAAGAACGGGCGACCTTCGTGCTCAGCGTAGAAACCGCGCGCCTGCTCAACGGTCAGGTGCAGCATTTTGGTGCCAACGATTTTAAAACCTGCCGCTTCAAAGCGAGAGAAGATGTTACCAATAACGTTTTTTGCCACCGCGTTCGGCTTGATGATGGAAAAAGTACGTTCAATAGCCATGATTACCTCAGTAAGTTGTTCTGTTGCCCTGAATAGGTGTGGCGCGGATTATAAAGAGCAACACCGGTCTTGCCTATGGATTAAGGTAACATTTTTTTAAAATAAGACGAGTTTGAGCAACACCAACACCTGAATGCGCCCTTTCTCACCCTATTGCACCGTAAACTGCACCGCGGCGACCTGCCCCGCCTCATCCATTACCACCAGTTGATAATCGCCGGCTTTATCGAGCTTCAGGCTCAATAGAGTACCGCGCGCCGTCAACGGTTCACCGTTCAAAAACCACCAGCGCCCCCCTTCCCCGCCGCTGCTTTGCAGAGGAAGAATCGCAAAATCCTGGCCGGGTACGCGCTTAATCACCGCCCCTTCGCGCACGCCATTTAACAACAGCGGCGGCGGGGCGTTCTCATCCCGCGGCGGGCAAATGCGGTCCGCAGGCGGTAAGCGCGCGGCGCGACGCTCGCCGGGCGGCAGCCACGGCTCTAGCGGCAGCGGCCAGACGATCCAGTTTTTCTGCTGCGCATCCGGACAATCCGCCGCCACGCGCCGCCCCTGATGGTTCAGCCACAGCGGAAAACTGATGCCGTGCAGCCCTTCCTGCTCCGGCATTAACAGCGTCGGCGGCTGGCTGCCATCAAGTAACCAGGTGGCAAGGCGGCGGCGGCAGTTGCTGTCTCCGGCAGGCAGGCTCTGCCCGCCCGGCCAGCAGATCACCCCGCTGCTCACCGACGCCGGGCGCGGGTCGCGCGGTAAGCGCGCCTGATCCAGCGCAGAGCGCGGTTGCAGCAGATTGTTTACCTGGTTGAGTAGCGGCACGGCGCTGGCAAAACCAAACTGCCCGGCAACCGGCGTGCCGTCCGGGCGGCCGGTCCAGATACCGATCACATACCGGGAGTTGAGGCCGATGGCCCAGGCATCGCGATAGCCGTAGCTGGTGCCGGTTTTCCATGCCAGCGGCACCACCTGCGGCAGCGCGCTGTCCGGCACCGGCTGCGCTTCATTCGCCAGGATTCGGCGGATAATCCACGCCGCGCCCGGCGACATCAGGCGGCGTTCAGCCAGCGGCTCATCGGGCGTCAGCCTTAACTTGCCCGCTTTACCTTCACGGGCAAAAGCGCTGTAGGCGGCAGCGATATCCTCCAGCCGCGCGCCAGCTCCGCCGAGGATCAGCGACAGGTTTGGCTCCGCACCGGCGGGCAGCATTAGCGGCAGCCCGATATTACGCAGATTACCGGCAAACTTTTTCGGCCCGTAAGCCTCCAGCACCTGAACCGCAGGCAGATTGAGCGAGCGTACCAGCGCCTCGTTCATGCTCACCGGGCCATGAAAACCGCTGTCGAAGTTACCGGGGCGATAATCCCCGACGCGCCGCGGCACATCCTGCAGAAGCGATGCGGGGTGGATCAGCCCTTCGTCCAGCGCCAGGCCGTAGATAAAGGGTTTCAGCACCGATCCCGGTGAGCGCACGGCGCTGACCATATCGACATGGCTGAAACGGCTGTCGTCGTTAATATCCACCGACCCCACCCAGCCGCGCACTTTCATATCCGTATGGTCGACCACGATGATCGCCAGCGAACTGCGCATCGGCAGCCGGGATTTGACGCTCAGCGCCAGCTCCTCCAGCTGTCGTTGCAGGCTGGCGTCCAGCGTGGTGGTCACCTTCAGCTTTTTGTTAGCGCCCAGCATGCGGCGGGCAAAGAGCGGGGCCAGCTGCGGCATCTGCCGTGGCGCTAACCACACCGGCTCTTCACGCGACTCTTTCACCTGTGCCACCGGCCACACCTGCTGCGTCACCATGCGATCCAGCACCTTATCGCGCGCTGCCTGCGCGCGCTGTGGCCAGCGGTCCGGGCGTAAACGGCTCGGCGCTTGTGGCAGCACGGCGAGCAGTGCCGCTTCCGCATAGCTCAGCTTTGAGGGCGGTTTGCCGAGATAGGCCCAGCTCGCCGCACCGACACCTTGCAGAGTCCCACCAAAGGGCGCGCGGTTGAGGTAAATGGTCAAAATGTCGCGCTTGGAGAGATGCCACTCCAGCTGCATCGCCCGCCACAGCTGGCGAACTTTGCCGCCAAAGGTGCGCGGATGCGGGTCAAGCAGACGTGCCACCTGCATGGTGAGCGTACTGCCGCCGGAAACCACGCGCCCGTAGCGCAGATCCTGCCAGGCCGCGCGCGCAATTGAGAAGGGGTTAACGCCGGGATGGTCCCAGAACCAGCGATCTTCATACTGGATAAGCGCCTGTAAATAGCGCGGCGAGACCTCTTCAATAGTGACCGGATAGCGCCAGATGCCGTCGGCATCAGCAAAACGCCATAGCGGCGTGCCATCTTCGGCCACGACCACCCGCGCGGGTGACACCTCGTTCAGGGGCAGTGGCCAGATTTTATCGGCGGCGATAATCAGCAGCACGAAGAGAAGAGGCACACCCGCCAGCCAGCGCCAGCGGGTGCGTATCAGAGAGACGATCTTCACGTTATGGCGTGATGATCAACGGGCCGCTGGCCGCGCCGGTTGCCCGCCACTGCGGAACATACATTGATTCCACCTGCGGAGCCGGAACCTGGTAGGTGCCAGGCGTCACTGCACGCGCCAGATAGACCAGCGTGACAGGCTGCCCTTCGCTCACCGGTACGGCGGCGACAAAGCGATCGTCACGGAACTCCATATGCTGAATATCGGCCTGCTGCATGCGGTTGAGCAGCTCCTGCACTTCGCTACCGCTCTCCTGCAGGCTGGCACTGCTGCTGGCCAGGTTCTGGTTTTCCAGCTCCAGACCCGCAGGCAGCAGATCGACCACCAGCGCATCCGGAACGTTCTGGCTGGCCGTCACTTCCAGCCACACCAGCACCAGCTCACCGCTCTTCAGGGAAGAGAGCGGCTTGCTGCGCCCGTCGGTGCCGAGCACGTTGCGTTCGATATGCAGAACTTTGCCCGAAGGCGCCGGAGCCTGCTCTGGGTAGCCTGTAGTATCGAGACGCAGCCACAGCGGTGTGGTGCCGCTGTTAGTCACTTGCAGTGCACCAAGCTGATCCGACTCAAGGTTACGGCTCTGCGCGGTGTTACCGGCCAGCATCGCGGTATCAAGCGAGGTTTGCGCCTGCCAGTTACCGGTGCTGTTTTGCAGGTTGCGGCCTGCCATAAACAGCGCGTTGCTCTCCTGGGTTGAGAGCCAGCGCGGGCTGTATGCCTGCTCGGAGAGCGTAGCCAGCAGGTGCGCCTGCGCATCTGGCAGCAGCTTGTTGTCCTCCAGCAGCGCCAGCATCAGCGCGTTATCACGCAGGTTGCTGCCGTAATCCGCCAGCCAGCGGTTTTCCGCAATGCGATCGGTTTTCAGCGCCAGCGCGATAGCCTGATCGCCGCGCTGGGCATCGCCCATCAGCTTCAGCGCAACGCCAAGCTGCATTAACGGCAGCCCGGCTTTCGCCTGCTCGTGGCGCTGCCAGATTTCACGCAGCGCACCCAGCGGCGCTTTCTGCTGACGCGCCAGCACCAGACCGGCGTAGCTCTGCACGGCAAATTTCGTCGCTGGCAGATCGTCGCTGTAGCGCACCGCCATCGCCGCCGGATCCTGCAGGTAGCGCAGCAAGCGGTTGTTGGCGTTGTTCAGCGCTTCAGCCGGAACGCTGTAGCCCTGCGCCGAGGCGCTGACGAGGAAATCGGTCACGTAGGCGGTCAGCCAGTACTCTTCCGAGCCGCTATTATCCCACAGGGAGAAGCCGCCGTCGTCACGCTGCATCTGCAGCAGACGAGAGATGCCGATATCCACCGCCGCGCGGCGCTGCTCATCGCTCTCGCCTTTGATGCCCAGCGCTTTAAGCTGTGCAGCGTTGGTGTAGAGCGACGGGAAGAGCCCGCTGGCGGTCTGCTCCAGGCAGCCGTAAGGGTAAGCGCGCAGCTCCTGAATATAACGGGCGATATTGAGTGGCGGTTTGCCGCTCAGCAGCAAGCGACCCTGCAGCGTAGCAGGCGAGATGCCCGCCAGATGCTGGCCCGGCACCTGCCAGCTTTCGCCCGGATTGAGCATCGCACCGGTGTTGATGGTCTGCGCGGCGAAAGGGGGGCGTACGCCAATCTTCCACTGCTTCTGCTGCGGCGCGAAGGTTTCGCCCGGCAGCGCAAGGCCGCTGATTTGCGCGGCAATCTCGCCATCGCCGAAGCCATCCAGCGCGCGCACCGGAATAAAGAGCGTGGTGCGTTTACCGGCCCCGAGCGTCACGCTCTGGGTGGCGGCACCTTCAAGTGAGAGCAGACCGCTTGCCGTCAGATCGACATTCAGGGTTTGCGGCTTGTCCGTCAGGTTGCTGAGATCCAGCGTCAGGCGAGAGGTGTCACCGCTGCCGAGGAAGCGTGGCGTGTTCAGCTCGGCAATCACCGGGGCTGCGACTACCACTTTGCTTTCGCTGCTGCCAAAATCGTCTGCCGTCCAGGCCTGCGCCATGACGCGCAGCTCACCATTGAAGTCGCCAATCGGCATCGTCACGGTGCCTTCGCCGTTTTCATCCAGCGTCACCGGCTGCGCCTGCTGGGCAATGATGGTGACGTGGTTAACCGGCGGTTTGCCGCCGCGGTTCATCTCATCACCGTCACCGCCGAAGCGCAGCGCCGCAAGACGACCCTGGCCTTCAATCACCTGGCCGTAGATATCATAGATATCTGCGCCATAGCGTTTCTGGCCGAAGAAGGCCTGCCACGGATCTGGCGTTACGTAATCGGTAATATTCAGCACCCCGCTGTCGACAGCGGAGAGCAGGACGTTAACCTGTTTCGGCGTCGCGCCATCTTTCATCGAGGCTTTAACTTTGACCTTCAGCGGCTGGTTAGGACGCATTTTTTGCGGGGCGTCGAGGGCAATCTCCAGGCGACGGTTCTCATCACCCATCGGTAGATGCAGCAGGCCGACCGCGCGTTTTGGCGTGGCGGATTTCGACTTATCGCCAGGGCGCACCACCAGCGTGCTGATATAGAGATCGTGGCGCTGCCACTTCTGATCGACCGGGATCGAGAGATCCAGCCCGTCAGCCGGGACATCAATCTCCTGCCACCACAGCGGACCTTCGCTGGACTCGATCATCGCATAGCCTTTACCGGCGGCAGGTGCGGTGACGTGCAGCTTAACGGTATCGCCCGCTTTGTAAGAGGGTTTATCGAGCTTCATGGTGACGCGATCCGGGCGTGCCGCACCGGCGCCGTCGCTGTTATCCTGCCAGCTGTAGCCAGCCCAGAAACGCACGCTGCTGACGGTCTCATCCGGGCCTTTGACCTCCAGACGATAGGAGCCCCAGTCCACCGGGAAGGTGACTTTGCCGGTCTCATCGGCTTTCAGCGTCAGGCTCTGCTCGCCTTCCACCAGATCTTTCTGGTTGAACTGCGACTGCCAGCCGTCATTTTCCGACCAGTTCCAGAAGTAGTCGCGGCGCTCGCGGATCAGGCGCACCTGCAGATCGCTGACCGCTTTTTTGTTGCCCTGCGCGTCGGCATAGACAATATCGAACGCGGCGTTACCGCCCTCATCGACAATCGGCTGATTGACGGTGGTGTCGGTGCGGTAGTCATAGACCGCTTTTGAGGCGAACTGCGGGCGAATACCCGGCAGAGCGGGCGCAGGCCAGATTGCCTGCTCCGCGCGGCGGGTCACCGGACGGCCGCCCGATTCGAGCAGGCTGGCCTGCAGAATCACTTCCAGCGGCGAGTGTGAATCCTGCCACTGGCTCGGCGTGGTCACTTCGCCTTTGCCCTCATCATCAAGGGTCAGATGGGTTTCATCGAGGCTGCGGCTCAGGTTCTCTTCGGCGATATCGCCAAACTGGAAACCTGGCAGCGCGGCAACCGCTTCACGCAGCGGGCGCAGGAACAGCTGACCCTGCAGGGCGTTGCCGCTTGCAGGTGCACCGTAGAGATAGTGGCCTTCAATGCTAAACACCACGTCAGCGGCAGGTGCCAGCGGCGTCGGCTGCGGCGTAACATTCAGCGCCATGCGCTCCGGCATAAAGTCTTCGACGTGGAAGCTCCACTCGCGCGACAGGTTGTCGCCGGTATTGGCGCGAACATGCCACATGCCGGTCTGCGCGCTGGCGTCCAGCGCATAAGTGAAGTGATAGAGGCCGTTCTGCGGCTGGCTCACCACCGAGCGAACCACCTGCCCGTCCGGTTTTACCACTTCCAGCTTGACCGGCTGTGCGGCAATCGGCTTGCCGTCGCTGTCGCGCAGCAGGCCGTTGAGGATCACCGTTTCGCCAGGGCGATAGAGATCGCGCGGGCCAAACATAAAGAACTGTTTGCTGTAGCCTGGCTCGCCGGTAATGGCGAACTCAGCGAGATCCAGCGCCGGGAGGTTAAGGTCGAGCAGCGTGGTTTCGCCCTCTTTACGCGCCAGCAGCAACGCGCCCTCTTTATCGGTACTTAACGTGGCGTGACCATCGCTGTCGGTCTTCGCCTGCGCCAGGCTCTGCCCCTTCTCATTGAGCAGCATCACATCGATACCGCCGAGCGCCGCGCCGCTTTCCAGCCCCTGGGTGAAGATATCCAGGCGGTTATGGTAACGGTGCGCAGAGAGGCCAATGTTGCTGAGCGTGAAGAGCGTCGCGGCATTGCTGTAGTTGTAATGCCCCGCCTGGTTCATCACGGCGATATAGACGCCCGCCTGCTGTAGCGGTTTGATGCTGCTCAGCGGCAGCATCAGCTTTTCGCGGGTGTTGCGCGCCGGGTTGAGGTCGAAGCGCCCGGTATAGACCAGATCCGCCATCTTCAGCAGCGTATCGGACTCCCAGTTGGAGAGCGAACTGCGGTACTCCCACTGGCTAATGAATGAGGCCAGCGATTCCGGCTTCACGCGGTAAAAGTTGATGTCGACATTTTCGACGTTGAGCGCCATCACCGGCAGCCCTTCAACCACTTTGCCCGGCAGCAGCGAGCCACGGCTGGCGAAGCCAACGCTGGGCTGAATATCCTGGGTGGTGATCGATTTCTCGAAGCTCTTGCCGAAGGTGGCTTTATTAAGCGCTACCAGCCCGCTCTCCACCGACACCAGCAGTTCGCGGTTCGGCTCAAGGTGGCGCAGGCGCAGCTCTTTCAGGTTCGGTGCCAGTTCCCAGGCACCATCGACTTTGCCGCTCTTCTTATCGACCAGATGCACCACCTGGGCAAAATTCTGATCCGGATCGAGCGGCACCGAGAAGGTCAGCACCAGCGTGGCGCTGCCGTCGAGCTGCACTTCGGACGCATCCAGCAAGTTTAAGGGCTTGCCTTCGCTACGCGCGGCAAGTTCATCGCGTTTGGCTTTATCCGGCATGGCTGCTGCCGCAGGCGTTTGCGCGGCGGATGAGGCGGACGCGGGTTCAGGCGCGCTGGCGCTCTTCGGTTTATCGTTATTGTCACAGCCTGCAAGCGTGAAGGCTGTGAGGAGCGCGAAAGTCAGCGCCGCGTAACGTAGCGGTTTCATTCTGTATCCCTGAGTGATTGACCCGTTGTGAGAGGCGTCGTCATTATCATTCGCAACGGTTAGAAATACAAAATATCTGATGGATTCTGGAAAGCATCTCGCAAAGCGCATTTTTTGCGCGACGCCCGTGATGTTAGGCCGATCACACCCCGTGACGTAACATGTTACGTTGCGCGTCATTTGTTTTTAAAACAATAAGATAGATAGCGACAACACCCGACCGGCTGCTAACGTTATGCGGTCTGTGTCCCTTACTACGCGGTGCTAATAAGCGAGAACACTATGTCCAGAGCCGTGAATGCCCTACAAAATTTTGGTAAGTCCCTTTTTGGCCCGGTGCTCATTTTGCCGATCGTTGGCCTGTTTATTGCCTTCGGTAATATCTTCGGCAATGGCAATCTGGCCGAATACCTTCCCTTTCTTGGTCACCCTCTTATTCAGCATACGGGTCAGTTGATCGCCAAATCCGCCGTTTCGGTGCTCGCCAACCTTGCGCTGGTGTTTGCCGTCGGCATCCCGGTCGGTCTGGCCTCGCGTGATAAAGGCTATGCCGCGCTGATTGGTCTGGTGACCTTTATCGTTTTCATTAATGCCATGAACGTCACGCTGCAATTGCAGGGCGCGCTGGCACCGGCCGATCAGATGAAAGCCGCAGGCCAGGGGATGGTGCTGGGCGTGCAGGTGCTGGAGATGGGCGTTTTCGCCGGGATCCTCACCGGTGCGCTGTCGGGCTATCTCTACGACCGCTACTCCCGCGTGCAGTTTTCCGGCGCGATGGCGATCTACTCCGGGCACTGCTTTGTCGCCATCATTATGTTGCCGGTCTCAATGGTGCTCGGCGTGGTGATGAGCGAACTGTGGCCCTTCGCCCAGCACGGCATCAGCGCGCTGGCGCTGGCGATTAAAGGCGCAGGCCCGTTTGGCGTGGCGGTGTACGGTTTCCTGGAGCGCATTCTGGTGCCGACCGGGCTGCATCATCTGGTCTATACGCCGTTTTTGTATACCGAACTGGGCGGCACGGCTGAAGTGTGCGGCAGCAGCTATCAGGGCGCGCGCAACATCTACTTTGCCGAAATGGCCTGCCCAGGTGTGACCAAACTGAGCAGCACCGTGGTGTGGGATGCGCGCGGCATCAGCAAGATGTTTGGCCTGCCCGCAGCGGCGCTGGCGATGTATGTGACGGCGAAACCGGAGCGCAAAGCCGCGGCAAAAGCGATTTTGATCCCCGCCGCGCTCACCTCGCTGCTGGTTGGCGTCACCGAGCCGATTGAGTTCTCTTTCCTCTTTATCGCCCCGCTGCTGTTCGTGGTGCATGCGGTGCTGACCGGCATCGGCATGATGCTCTTCTCACTCTTCGGCGTTCATGCCATCGGCGCGAACGGCATTATCGACTTCATTCTCTACAACCTGCCGCTCGGCACCGAAAAGTCCAACTGGCCGATGTATCTGCTGGTCGGGTTGATTATGTTCGCCCTCTACTTCGTCACCTTCCGCTTCCTTATTTTGCGCTTCAACATGAAAACGCCGGGACGCGAGGAGGAGAGCGAAGAGACGCGCCTCTACAGCAAACAGGAGTACCAGGCGAAGGGGAATAACGACGCGGTGGGCGAAGCGATTATTAATGGCCTCGGCGGGCGCGAAAATATCGAGGTGGTGGACAACTGCTACACCCGTCTGCGCGTAACGGTAAAAGATGTGGCGGCTATCAATGAGCCGCAACTGAAAGCTACCGGCGCGAAAGGCGTGATTAAACAAGGTAATAACGTTCAGGTGGTCTACGGGCTGCATGTCAAAAAAATGCGAGAAGCTGTTGAGATGTTTCTCTGAAGGAGTCCAGAAATGGTTAACCCCCCGTTTATCTTATCCATTGCCGGTGGTGGCAGCACGTATACGCCGGGCATCGTCAAAAGCCTGATGGTGCGGCTGGAGGATTTCCCGCTGGCGGAAATTCGCCTCTACGACATCGATGCCGAGCGGCAGAACACCATTGCGCCGGTGGTCGAGAAGGTGATTCGCGATCACAGCGAGAGCATCAAATTTACCGTCACCAATGATGCCGAAACTGCCTTTCGCGGTGCGCACTTCGTCTTCGCCCAGATGCGCGTTGGCCAGTACAAGATGCGCGAGCAGGACGAGAAGATCCCGCTGCGCCACGGCGTGGTCGGCCAGGAGACCTGCGGACCAGGCGGGCTGGCCTACGGCCTGCGCACCATTTTGCCGATGGTCGAGCTGATCGACCTGGTCGAGCGCTACGCGGATAAAAAAGCCTGGATCGTTAACTACTCCAACCCGGCAGCGATTGTCGCTGAAGGGGTACGCCGTCTGCGCCCGCACGCGCGGGTGCTCAATATTTGCGATATGCCGGTGGCGGCGATGCGCAATATGGGCGCGATCCTTGGGGTCGATCGCCACCAGCTTGAGGTCGACTATTTTGGCCTTAACCACTTCGGCTGGTTTACCCAGGTGCGCGTCGATGGCGAAGATCGCCTCCCCGCCCTGCGCGAGCACGTCGCGCGCTTTGGCCTGCTGACGGAAGATGCCGCCCAGACCGATCCGCAGCACGCCGATCCGTCATGGGTGAAAACCTGGCGCAATATCAAGCCGATTATGGATCACTTCCCGGAATATCTGCCGAACCCCTATTTACAGTACTACCTGATGCCGAACGAGATAGTTGATCATCAGGATCCCAACTACACCCGTGCCAATGAGGTGATGGACGGGCGCGAGAAAAAACTCTTCGCTGCGGCGGCTGAGTATAAGCAGACCGGTATTCTGCCTGATGCATTCCACGTCGGCGTTCACGGGGCGTTTATTGTCGATGTCGCCTGCTCGCTGGCCTTCAACTTGCGCCAGCGTCACCTGGTGATTGTTGAAAACAAGGGCGCGATTGCCAACCTGCCTTACGACGCAATGGTGGAAGTGCCGGCTTACATCACCAGTAACGGGCCGGAGCCAGTGCGCATGGGCGCAGTGCCGCTGTTCCACCAGACGCTGCTAATGCAGCAGCTGGCCTCAGAGCAGCTGCTGGTGGAAGCGACGATGGAGGGGAGTTACGAGAAGGCATTGCAGGCCTTTACCCTTAACCGCACCGTGCCGACCATGCAGCATGCCAAGGCGATCCTTGATGAGATGATTACCGCCAACCAGGATTACTGGCCAGCGCTGCAAAAAGCCTGGGAAAACGGCAAAGCGGTGTAATTTTCCGAGGTGGCTCGCGACGCGAGAGATGGTAGCTTGTCGGGTAGTGAAAAAACGTTAACAATTCAGATAACTGTTGATGACCCGGAGGCACCATGTCCACCTCTTTTTTTGTCGCGGCCGACTGGCTGATAGAACACAGCGATGACCCTGAAATCCAGCTAATTGACGCCAGAATGGCGCCGGTTGGCCAGGAGCATCGCGATATGAAAGCGGAGTACCGCGCCGGACACCTGCCCGGTGCGGTCTTTTTTGATATTGAAGCCCTCTCCGATCACACCTCTCCCCTGCCCCATATGCTCTCTCGCCCGGAGACGTTTGCTGTCGCCATGCGCGAGTTAGGCGTCTGTCAGGATAAACACCTGGTGGTGTATGACGAAGGTAACCTCTTCTCCGCGCCGCGTGCCTGGTGGATGCTGCGCAAGGTTGGCGTTGAGAAGATCTCCATTCTCGCCGGTGGCCTGGCGGGCTGGCAGCGTGATGCCCTGCCGTTACAGCAGGGCGATGTTGCGCTGCCGGAGTCTGATTTCACCGCCAATTTCGATCCTTCTGTAGTGAAAAAAGTGACCGATGTGCTGCTGGCGAGCCACGAAGGCACCGCGCAGCTGGTCGATGCCCGCCCGGCGCCGCGTTTCAGTGGCGAGGTGGATGAGCCGCGCCCTGGACTTAAGCGTGGCCATATTCCCGGCGCGCTGAATGTGCCGTGGGTCGATCTGGTGGCGGATGGTGAGCTGAAAACTACCGATGAACTGCTGCGCATTTTCCAGCGCCAGGGCGTCGATCTGCATAAGCCGATTATCGCCAGCTGCGGCTCCGGCGTGACCGCCACAGTGGTGCTGCTGGCGCTGGAGACGCTCGGCGTCAATACGGCAACGCTCTATGACGGCTCGTGGAGTGAATGGGGGGCGCGCGACGATCTGCCTGTCGAAACCGCGTAGATGGATAACCGACTTGCGCCTTTGCTGACGCGCGGGGAGTCACTCTCCCGCGCTGAATACCGCGTGCTGGCTCATCTTACGGAGCACCCGCTGCTGGTGGGCAATATTACCGTGCGCGCGCTGGCGCAGGCGACTTATGTTTCGACAGCGACGATTATTCGCCTCTGTCAGAAGCTGGGATTTAGCGGTTTTAGCGAGTTTATCTGGCACTGCAAGCAGTTGCTGGCGGATACGCCGCACCTGGCGGAGCAGCACCATGACGGCGTCGGTGAGCTGCCCGCTCTGTTCCAGCAGTTTATGGTCAATTATCAGCACACCTTTCAGTGGGTGACCGAGGAGAAGCGGCGGCAGTTTGCCAGCCTGCTGCGCGAGCGGGAGAGCTTTTTTCTCTACGGCGCGGGGTTCTCCTATCTGTTTGCCGAGTACCTGACCAAAAAGTTACAGGTGCTGGGCAAGACGGCGTTTATCTCCGGCCCTGGCGACAGCCGCAATATCTTTCTCAGCAACGCCGCGCGTTATCAGGTGTTTATCGCCGTTTCGCGCAGCGGCGAGACCGAGCAGGTGCTGGATAAGGCGCGGATTGCGCGAACGGTGGGAATGACGGTGGTGGCCTTTACCCGCGCGTCGGCCAATTCGCTGGCGGCGCTGGCGGATGTCCATTTCGCCCTTTACGACGAGGCGGTGCATTTCGCCGCCGAAGCGGCGGGGATCACCTCGTTTGAGTCCAATCTGGTGCTGCTGATGGATCTGCTATTGCTGGAAGCGACGCAGGCCGGGTAGCTGTGCGGAGAAATGCCTGATGGCGCTGCGCTTATCAGGCCTACAAAGGCAGCCCATGCGATCCCTGGGCCGGATAAGGCGTTTACGCCGCCATCCGGCATTAACACGGCACCAAAAACGTAGGCCGGATAAGGCATTTACGCCGCCAGCCGGCATTAACACGGCACCAAAAACGTAGGCCGGATAAGGCGTTTACGCCGCCATCCGGCATTCACACGGCGCCGAAACCGTGAATCGCCCTCGGTAATATCACGCCGAATGTTTCGACAACTCCCGGCGTGCCCATGCGCTTTCCGCGTATTCATTGAGCGCGACGTAAAACTCCTCGATGGACAACTTCTCGCGCTGCTCGCCTTTCAACAGGCCGCCGGGCAGGCTCAGCACCACTTTGCGGTTTTTCGGCTCAAAGATGAAGTTGCGCACCAGCCGGCTGACAAGCAGCTTCGGCGGCTGATAGCCTTCGCGCCAGAAAAGATCGATAAATACCCAATCGTTAATGCTGCGAATGCCAATATTCTCGATCGCGTCGAGCATAAACGGCGCGCTGAGCTGATAGCTCTCAATCCCCTGCGCCGTCAACGTAAAGAGCGGCTGGCGCACGCGGGTGTACATCGTCCAGCTTGCCAGCGCAAAGAGCAGTGAACCAGCCACAAGGCCGAAGGTAATCATATCCATCGGGCTGTTGGCCGAAGAGTTCCACTGAATGCTCAGCGTGAACACCATCACCGCAGCCGCCGCACAGAGCACCGTCAGCCCAACGAAGATCCACAAATTTTTCTTGCGCAGGGAGACCACCAGCGTATCGGTGGCGCGGGAAGCGAGATCCTTAAGCTCAGACTGATAAGCCTCGTAATGGGCGTCAACTTCGCTGGCCATGCCGCTGGTCAGCGCCTTAGAGAGTGCAGAAGCATCGCGAAACAGGCTACGCATCCAGAGATAATCTGCCTCCTCGACCGGGCGCGACGCTTGCGCCATCAGCGCGTCATCCAGCGCGACGTTTAGCTGTTCAATACGCGCACGGGTCGGCGGATGGCTGTCGGTCGGGTGCGCCAGCGCCTCTTCCAGTGATGCGGAGAGATCGAAGCGGTCGCCGCTGCGCAGTTCAGTAAAGAGGCTATGCACCAGATCGTCAGTCGCCAGTTTGCGCTGGAAGAACTGCTCCATCGGCCCCTGAAAACGCTCATTGAGGGCGGAGAAACGCAGCAGCGACGCGGCAAGCGCCATCGATGAACTGGTGCGCGCCCCGGCGGCATCCGCTGCAAGCTCACGCACGCGGCTCCAGCCACTCACCGTTTCGTGGAACTGGCGGAAAAACCACATGCCAAGATGGATGGTCGGGTTCAACGCCAGGCGCTCCAGCCAGCCGCTGCCGCCAACATCACGATAGAAGTAGTTGAGGCTGTTCTCCATCCCGGCGTAAAGCCCGGCAAAGTGCAGCGTATAGAGCGTGTCATTACCGGAGAAGTGCCCCAGTTCATGACCGATGACCGCTGCCACCTCCTCTTTATTCATAAACGCCGCATAGCTGAGCGGGAAGTAGAGGGTGTTGCCGGTGAGCCGTTCGCCCTTCTCGATCTGCACCGGGCTTGCGGTGACATAGAAGCCTTCGAACAGGCCCACCACAATATTATCCGGCACGATCGCCTGCCCGCGCTGCGCAAGCTCCCTGACCCAGCGCCAGAGTTCCGGCGCATCGTTTTCGCGCACGGCGGTGCCATGCACCTCCATATCCTGCGGCTCAAACAGGGTGAAACATTTTTTCAGCAGGAAGAGGCTCTTCAACACCATAATCAGCAGGGAGCCAATCACCAGCAGGATGAAGAGCACCAGCTTGATGTTTAACGCGCTCGCTGGCCCCAGGGTGTAGAGCCAGCAGATTTCATACAAGAAGACCGCGATCAGCGCAAAACCGATGCAGGACATCACGGTGACCATGATAAAAGGCAGCAGTTTGCGACAGAGGTTAAAGGCGACAATCAGGTGATCGGCAGAGATGCGCGCCCTGCGCACGCTGTAGAAACAGAGCGCCACCGCGCTGGCGCTGGCAAGCAGCGCCATCAGTGACAGAAAGATACCGGCTTTCGACAGAAAGTGGCGCAGCAGATCGGCCGCCGCGCTGTGCCCGACGGTGCCATATCGCGTGACCTGGTAGACATAGCCATCATCGATGCGAATGTTTTGCCAGCAGGCATAAACAAGCAATAAGAGGGGCACGCCGAAGCAGTAGAGCAGAGTTTTTCTGTCCATAACCTTAACCGTAAAGAAACGTAAAAGCGCACCCTACCACAGGGATGGGCTGAATACATTCCCCACGAATTTAGGGGGGTAAGCGGTACGGGGCGTACCGCCTGAGACGTTAGATAATGCGGTTGGTTTTGAAATCGCGCAGGAAGCTGCCCCAGCGGCGCTCGTAGAACGGGGTGATGTGCGCCAGCATAAAGTGGCTGATGCCCTTCTCGCCTTCGGCGACCTGGCAGATATCAACTGGCTCATCGCCCGGCAGCGTATCGGTCGCCACGCTGCCCGCGGCATGGATGATCTCTTCGATATCGCCTTCGGCTTCAATGCCAATTAACAGGTTTGCCTGCGCGTCGGCCTGCTCTTTAATGGAGCAGATAAAGGCGCGTTTGACGGTTTTAATGCTTTTGAACAGCGTGGTCAGGGAGTCGACCATCTGTGCGGGCGGCTCGGCAACTTCCGAGAGCAGCAGCGCGGTACCGCCTTCAAGCACCTCTTGCTGGCTGAGCGGGCTGCCCTCTTCACCAACCAGATGGCTGATTTCACGCGGGGTGAACTCTTTCCCGGTCGGAAGTTTAGCGTTAAGGAACAGGGTTTCGCCGAGCGTCATTTCAAACAGCGTGCGCGCGGGCATCACCACAAAGGCCTGCTCGTCGTCGATTGCCTGTTGCAGTGCGGCAAGGGAGGTGAAAAAGGGGATCACTGAGGTTCCGTCATCTTTTTCCCAGTGCTGGATATCGAGCGCGCTCTCTTCCACCACCGCTTCGCCTTCTGCGGCATTGCCTGGCACCCAGACGGTAGAGTCGAGCAGCGTGCGGAAAAAGGCCGGACGGTAAGCGGGTTCGGTCGCCGCCTGCTCAAGCAGGGTTTCTAATTCGTTTTTCGTTTCGGACATAGGATCTCTGGTTCGTTTTCGTGCGTCATCGCGCCCAGGTTTTGCGCATTGCCGGATGGCGGCGTTGCCTTATCCGGCCTACGGGTTCAGTACCACTTTATTGCCGGATGGCGGCGAAACGCCTTATCCGGCCTACGTTTACGGGCGCAACCCGTTGCTACGGGGCGCTTTATTGCCGGATGGCGTCGTAAACGCCTTATCCGGCCTACGTTTACGGGCGCAACCCGTGGCTACGAGGCGCTTTATTGCCGGATGGCGGCGAAACGCCTTATCCGGCCTACGTTTTCAGGCGCAACCCGTGGCTACGGGGCGCTTTATTGCCGGATGGCGTCGTAAACGCCTTATCCGGCCTACGGGTCGCTTTTGTAGGCCTGATAAGCGCAGCGCCATCAGGCACAACGCTTACTCGGCGGTCAACAGATTGGCAACGGTGCGCACACCCAACCCTGTCGCACCGGCGGCCCACTGCTCAACCGCCGATTTACGGTAGGTTGCCGAGCAGTCGATATGCAGCCAGCCCTGCTGATAGTTTTCCACAAAGTGCGAGAGGAAACCGGCGGCGGTGCTCGCCCCTGCCGGGAAGGCCGCGCTGGCGGTGTTGTTCAGCTCGGCAAAGTTGGACGGCAACTGGTGACGGTGGAACTCTGCCAGCGGCAGACGCCAGAACGGCTCGTTTTCCGCCGCTGCGCTGTTAAGCAGGCGGCCCGCCAGCGCGTCATCAAAGCTGAACAGCGCATGGTAATCATTGCCCAACGCGGTTTTCGCTGCACCGGTCAGCGTCGCGGCATCGATAATCAGCTGCGGTTTTTGCGCAGAGGCGTCAATCAGGCCGTCTGCCAGCACCAGACGCCCTTCCGCGTCGGTGTTCATCACCTCAACTTTTTTACCATTGCGGTAGTGAATAATATCGCCCAGCTTAAACGCATTGCCGCTGACCATATTGTCAGCGCAGCAGAGCCACAGCTTAACGCGCTTGTTCAGACCACGGTTGATGGCAAACGCCAGCGCACCGGTCACCAGCGCCGCACCGCCCATATCGGATTTCATCGAATCCATAAACGCGCTCTGCTTCAGGCTGTAACCGCCGGTATCAAAGGTGATGCCTTTGCCCACCAGCGCGGCGTAGACCGGCGCATCCGGGTTACCGGTCGGGTTGTAATCGAGTGCCAGCAGCACCGGCGGACGCTCGGAGCCACGCCCTACGGTATGCAGCCCCATGTAATTCTGCTCGCGCAGATCTTCACCTTTAGTGATGCGGTAAGAGACATTGTCGCCGCCAACGCTGAAGAGCAGATCGACCGCGCGCTGTGCCAGCTGCTCCGGCCCTACCTCTTCCGCCGAGGCATTGATGGTGTCGCGCACCCAGTCGATCACCTTCAGGCGGCTATCCAGCTCTTTCTGCTGAGCTTCATCAAGCTGTGCCCACTCGACTTTACGCGTCCCTTTCGGCCCTTTATAGCCAGACCAGAACGCCCAGCTGCGATCCGCGTCCCACCCTTCGCCGCTCAGGGCGACATGTTTGATGCCGAGGCCGTCGATTTTGCGCGCCGCGCGCTGAATAAGGCCAAGATCGTCTTTGCCGGTTAAGTGCAGTGCGATGCCGTCGTTGTTGATGCTGTAGGCTGCTTTTTCACCCCAGCGCGCATCAGCGGGCTGCGTGGTGAGGGTGACTTTCATAGCTTCTGTCATTCTTTTTATCCTTTTCACAATCGCCGGAGGGCAGACGCCTTCTCCGGCCAACGGTTGTGTCCATAAAAACGGGCCACCCGAAGGCAGCCCGTTTGATGATTATGCTGCTTCGTCTAACCAGACTAGCAGAATCGCTTCAAGAATTTTTTCATTCGATGCAGCCGGATCGTCATCAAACTCTTCCAGCTCGCAGATCCACTGATGCATATCGGTGAAACGTACGGTGGTCGGGTCAACGTCCGGGCGGCTGTCATACAGCGCTTCGCCGATTTCACGGCTGTCGGTCCACTTCAGCCCCATCTTAGTGCTCCCGCGCGTGGTTGATGGTGTAACGCGGGATCTCGACCACCAGATCTTCATCGGTGATGCGTGCCTGGCAGCCTAAACGGCTCTCCGGCTCCAGACCCCAGGCTTTATCCAGCATGTCATCTTCGTCTTCGCTGCTTTCCGGCAGCGAGTCAAACCCTTCACGCACCACGCAGTGGCAAGTGGTGCAGGCGCAGGATTTTTCACAGGCGTGTTCAATCTCAATGCCGCCGCGCAGAGCGACATCCAGAATCGTTTCACCGCTCTTTGCTTCCAGAACTGCGCCATCCGGACAGAGGTCCTGATGAGGCAGAAAAACAATTTTAGGCATATTAAACCTCGTCGACGGAATGGCCTTTTAATGCGCTGCGTACGGACTGGTCCATACGACGCGCGGCGAATTCCTGGGTTTGTTTATCTACATTTTTAATGGCGTGTTCGATGGCGTCGGTATCATCGGTTTCGGCAACCGCGCGCAACTGTGCGACTGCCTCGTCGATCTCCGCCCGCTCTGCGGCGCTTAGCAGCGCGGCGTCCGCGGCGATCGCGCTGGTGACACTCTCCAGCACGCGCGCGGCTTCCACTTTCTGCTCCGCCAGCATGCGCGCTTTCACGTCCTGCTCGGCGAAACTCATGGAGTCTTTAATCATGTCGGCGATTTCGCCGTCGGTCAGCCCGTAGGAGGGTTTCACCTGGATGGAGGCTTCCACGCCGGTCGATTTTTCCATCGCCGTGACGCTCAGCAGGCCATCGGCATCCACCTGGAAGGTGACGCGAATATGCGCCCCGCCCGCCGGCATTGCCGGGATGCCGCGCAGAGAGAAACGCGCCAGCGAGCGGCAGTCGCTCACCAGTTCACGCTCGCCCTGCATCACGTGGATCGACATCGCGGTCTGCCCATCTTTGAAGGTGGTGAACTCCTGCGCGCGCGCCACCGGAATGGTGGTGTTACGCGGGATCACCTTCTCGACCAGGCCACCCATCGTCTCCAGCCCTAACGACAGCGGGATGACATCCAGCAGCAGCATTTCGCTGTCCGGCTTGTTGCCGACCAGAATATCGGCCTGGATAGCCGCGCCAATGGCGACCACTTTATCCGGGTCGATGGAGGTCAGCGGCGTGCGGCCAAAAAACTCGCCCACGCGTTCGCGCACCAGCGGCACGCGGGTCGAACCGCCGACCATTACCACTTCCAGCACCTCGTCAGCTTCAACGCCCGCATCTTTCAGGGCGCGGCGGCAGGAGAGCAGCGTGCGTTTTACCAGCGGCGCGATTAATGCGTCGAACTGTTCACGGGTGATTTCACCCTGCCAGCCCGCCACATTGACCGCCACGCGGTCGGCATCGCTCAGGGCGATTTTGGCGGCAATCGCCGCATCCAGCAGTTCGCGCTGCTGGCGGGCGTCGCTGCGTTCGGAGATGCCCGCCTGCTCGCAGATAAAGTCCGCCAGCAGGTGGTCGAAATCGTCGCCGCCGAGAGCGGAATCACCACCGGTGGCCAGCACTTCAAACACCCCGCGGCTCAGGCGCAGGATCGAGATATCAAAGGTGCCGCCGCCGAGATCGTAGACGGCAATGACACCCTCTTTACCGGAGTCGAGACCGTAGGCGATCGCCGCCGCCGTCGGTTCGTTCAGCAGGCGCAGCACATGCAGGCCCGCCAGACGCGCGGCGTCTTTGGTGCCCTGGCGCTGAGCGTCATCGAAATAGGCAGGCACGGTGATCACTACGCCATCCAGCTCGCCAGCCAGCGATTCTTGCGCGCGGGCAGCCAGGGCTTTGAGGATATCGGCAGAAACGCGGATCGGGTTAACCAGACCGGCGCGGGTGACAATCATCGGCAGGCCGTTTTCGCTCGCCTGGAACTGCCACGGCAGGTGCGGATAACGCGCCTGGATATCGGCAAGGCTGCGGCCCATCAGGCGTTTTACCGAGCTGATGGTGTTGACCGAATCGAGCGCAGCGTTGTTGCGCGCATCAAAGCCAACCACGTGGCTTTCGGCCTGATAGTGGACGACAGAAGGGAGCAGATGGCGCCCGGCGCTGTCGGCCAGCGTTTCCGCCTGGCCGCTACGTACCGTCGCCACCAGCGAGTTGGTGGTCCCGAGGTCGATGCCTGCCGCCAGCCGACGCTGGTGCGGTGCGGCGCTCAGACCCGGTTCACTGATTTGTAATAAGGCCATGATGTGCTTCCAGAAATTTAAAAACCGAGCAGTTTTTCTTCGAGTTGTTCTGTTGAGCTGCGCAGTTTATCGAGAAAACGTAGTTTACGCACGGTATCCGCCGCCGTCTCCCACGCTTGTGCATCAAGTTGTTCAACCATCTGCTGGTGACGGGCGTCATACATGCCTTTGATGCGCGCCTGAAAAGCTTCCAGACGGGCGGCGTCTTCAGCCTGGGCAATCTCATCCAGCTCTTCGCGCAGCTCCAGCTGTTCCATCAGGAAAGCGGTGTCGCGCACAGTGTGCTGTTCCGAGGCCAGATCGAAGCCGTGCAGCGAGAGCAGATACTCTGCGCGCGTCAACGGATTGCGCAGGGTTTGCCATGCCTGGTTGATGGTCGCGGAGTGCTGTACGGCGGCCAGTTGCTCAGACTGCGGCTGGCTGGCAAAGCGATCGGGGTGGAACTGCCGTTGCAGATCCTGGAAACGCGTGGCCAGCGCCTGGGTGTCGAGTGGGTACTGGGCCGGCAACCCAAAGAGGGTGAAGTAATCCATAACAATTCCGGGTATGCAATCGTAACAAACCCCACGCGCAGGCGACTGCGGTGGGGTCATCGTCAGAGGCGATTAGACGTGGAAGCTTTCGCCGCAACCGCACTCATCTTTCACGTTCGGGTTGGTGAACTTAAACCCTTCGTTGAGGCCTTCTTTTACGAAGTCCAGCTGAGTGCCGTCGAGGAACTGCAGGCTTTTGCCGTCAACCACTACCTTCACGCCTTTGTCTTCGAACACCGTATCTTCATCGTTCGGTGCGTCGACAAATTCCAGCACGTAAGCCATACCAGAACAACCGGAGGTTCTCACCCCCAGGCGCAGGCCAAACCCTTTACCACGGTTGGCCAGAAAGGCATTTACTCGCGCGGCGGCACTGTCGCTGAGGCTAATGGACATGACAACAACCTCCTGCCTTATTTCGCGTCTTGTTTACTTTTGTAATCCGCAATCGCGGCTTTAATCGCATCTTCTGCCAGGATAGAGCAGTGGATTTTAACCGGCGGCAGTTCCAGCTCTTCGGCGATATCGGTGTTCTTGATCGCCTGCGCTTCGTCCAGAGACTTGCCCTTCACCCACTCGGTGACCAGCGAGCTGGACGCGATGGCAGAGCCACAGCCGTAAGTTTTGAAACGCGCGTCTTCGATAATGCCTTTATCGTTAACTTTGATCTGCAGTTTCATTACGTCGCCACACGCCGGTGCGCCAACCATGCCGCTGCCGATGCTGTTGTCGCCGTTGTCGAACGAGCCAACGTTGCGCGGGTTTTCGTAGTGATCGATTACTTTTTCGCTATAAGCCATTTTTTATTCTCCTGTTTGCGCAACCTAAAATTAATGATGAGCCCATTCGATGGATTCGAGATCCACGCCCTGCTTGAACATCTCCCACAACGGAGAGAGATCGCGCAGACGGCCGATGGATTTGCGGACCAGCTCGATGGTGTAGTCAATCTCTTCTTCAGTGGTGAAACGCCCTAAAGAGAAACGGATGGAGCTGTGCGCCAGTTCATCATTCATGCCCAACGCGCGCAGCACGTAGGACGGTTCCAGGCTTGCAGAGGTACAGGCTGAACCAGAAGAGACAGCCAGATCTTTCAGCGCCATGATCAGCGACTCGCCTTCAACGTAGTTAAAGCTGACGTTGAGGATGTTCGGTGCGCCGTGCTCAAGATCGCCGTTCAGATAGACTTCTTCGATATCGTTGATGCCGTTCCACAGACGGTTGCGCAGCACGCGCAGACGCGCCATTTCGCTCTCCATCTCTTCTTTCGCGATACGGTAAGCTTCGCCCATGCCAACGATCTGGTGAACAGGCAGAGTGCCGGAACGCATGCCGCGCTCGTGACCGCCGCCGTGCATCTGCGCTTCGATACGGATACGCGGTTTACGCTGTACGTAGAGTGCGCCGATACCTTTCGGGCCGTAGATTTTGTGACCGGAGAAGGACATCAGATCGACCTTCAGCTGGCTCAGATCGATCGGCAGTTTGCCGACGCTCTGGGTGGCGTCAACGTGGTAGATAATGCCACGCGCACGGCACATTTCGCCGATAGCCGCGATATCCTGCACCACGCCGATTTCGTTATTCACGTGCATGATAGAGACGATGATGGTGTCATCACGCATCGCCGCTTCGAGTTCTTTCAGATCGATAATGCCGTTACGCTGCGGGGCGAGGTAAGTCACTTCAAACCCTTCGCGCTCAAGCTGGCGACAGGTGTCCAGCACGGCTTTGTGTTCGGTTTTGCTGGTGATGATGTGCTTGCCTTTTTTCTGGTAGAAATTGGCAGCGCCTTTAATCGCCAGGTTGTCGGATTCGGTTGCACCGGAGGTGAAGACGATTTCGCGCGGGTCAGCGCCAACCAGTTCAGCAATCTGGTTGCGGGCGATATCTACCGCCTCTTCAGCCTGCCAGCCGAAACGGTGCGAACGGGAAGCAGGGTTACCAAAGGTCCCGTCCAGGGTGAGAAACTGCATCATTTTCTCGGCAACACGCGGATCCACCGGCGTGGTTGCGGAGTAGTCGAGATAGATCGGTAATTTCATTGCTCTTTAAACTCCGTACATCGCTCTAATGCAAGGAATCAGGCAACCGGCTGGATGTACGACCGTGTTAACAGGGCATCAGACGATGCCCTGGCCCGATTCTGAATTCAGTTTAATTATTATGCGCGCAGCTTAACGTCGATTGCGTCCTTGCCACGGGTGTTACGATGGGATTCGTTGCTGTGCTGACGGTCGGAGACGTCGAGGATTTCCTGATTATTCACCAGCTCACCGAGGGTGATGTTGTTCAGGAAACCGGTCAGGCGATCGCTCAGATCGCGCCACAGCGCGTGGGTCAGGCACTTATCGCCGCCCTGGCAGCCACCTTTACCCTGGCAACGGGTCGCATCGACAGATTCGTCAACGGCGCTAATCACTTCGCCGACGGCGATGCTGTTCGCATCTTTGCCCAGCAGATAACCACCGCCGGGACCACGTACGCTGGAAACCAGGCCATTTTTACGCAGGCGGGAAAAGAGCTGCTCCAGGTAGGAGAGGGAAATTCCCTGACGCTCGGAAATATCAGCCAACGGCACCGGGCCCGATTCGGAGTTGAGCGCAACGTCCAGCATTGCGGTCACGGCATAACGCCCTTTAGATGTCAGTCTCATGTCTTACAAGCCTCAAACTCGCCCCTGCCCGGGGTTTATTATTAAAATGTTAACGTTGCATAGCAGACGCAAGTCTGACATTCCTGACTAAAATGGTCAACTATTTAGTTGACTGTTTTAGTCAAGTATTCACCGCTTCGCTTAACCGCCCGCCAGGACAGGGTTTGTTGCCTGAATTACCCTTTTTGCTTCTGCTCAATTGACGCCAGAATGCCGCGCAGAATGTTCAATTCCTGGCTCTCCGGCCGGGCACGCGTGAAGAGGCGACGCAGTTTATTCATCACCTGGCCGGGGTGGCTTTCACGGATAAAACCGGTGGAGAGCAGCGTCTGCTCCAGGTGACCGTAGAAGCGCTCGAGATCGTCGACCAGCGGGTAAGGCGTCTCTTCCTGCTCTGTGGTCGGCGCATCGCTCTCCTGCTTAGCCAGCCACGCCATGCGCACTTCATAGGCGATCACCTGCACCGCCATCGCCAGGTTCAGCGAGCTGTACTCCGGGTTGGCGGCAATCGCCACGTGATAGTGGCACTTCTGCAACTCTTCATTGGTAAGACCGACGCGCTCGCGGCCAAACACCAGTGCTACCGGTGCATGTTCCGCTTCGGCAATACTTTTCAGACCGCATTCGCGCGGATCGAGCATTGGCCACGGCAGCGTGCGTGAACGTGCGCTGGTGCCAACCACCAGGCTACAACCGGCTAAGGCTTCATCTAAGGTATCGACGATCTGTGCATTGCCAATCACATCGCTGGCACCTGCGGCCAACGCGATGGCTTGCGAATCGGGTTTGACCAGCGGATTAACCAGCCAGAGATTGGTTAAGCCCATGGTTTTCATGGCACGGGCAACGGAGCCCATGTTGCCGGTATGGGAGGTTTCAACTAAGACAATACGAATATTTTGCAGCATAGGTTTTCTACGGCTAAAGAATATTGCCGGATACTATCATAAAGCTGAGACATAATTCGAATTGGCTGGTATGATACGCGCCGTTTTCCGTTCTTTAACATCCAGTGAGAGATATCGATGCATCCGATGCTGAATATCGCCGTGCGTGCTGCGCGCAAGGCGGGTAATTTAATTGCCAAAAACTACGAAACACCTGACACCGTAGAGACCAGCCAGAAAGGCAGCAATGATTTCGTGACCAACGTTGATAAAGCTGCTGAAGCGGTAATTATCGACACCATCCGCAAATCTTACCCGCAACACACCATCATCACCGAAGAGAGTGGCGAGCACGAAGGCACCGACCCGGATGTACAATGGGTTATCGATCCTCTGGATGGCACCACTAACTTCATTAAACGCCTGCCGCACTTCGCGGTATCTATCGCCGTTCGTATTAAAGGTCGCACCGAAGTCGCGGTCGTTTACGATCCGATGCGTAACGAACTCTTCACTGCAACTCGTGGCCAGGGCGCACAGCTCAACGGTTACCGCCTGCGCGGCAGCACCGCTCGCGATCTGGACGGCACCATTCTGGCGACCGGCTTCCCGTTCAAGGCGAAGCAGCACGCAACCACCTATATCAACATCATTGGCAAACTCTTTACCGAATGCGCGGACTTCCGCCGCACCGGTTCTGCCGCGCTGGATCTGGCCTATGTTGCCGCCGGTCGCGTTGATGGTTTCTTTGAGATTGGCCTGAAGCCGTGGGATTTCGCCGCAGGTGAACTGCTCGTTCGCGAAGCAGGCGGTCTGGTGTGCGATTTCACCGGCGGTCATAACTACATGCTGACCGGTAACCTCGTCGCCGGTAACCCGCGCGTGGTGAAAGCGATGCTGGCAAATATGCGTGAAGAGCTGAGCGACGCGCTGAAGCGTTAATCCTCTCGCTGGCCGGGTTTTGTGAATTGCCTGATGGCGCTACGCTTATCAGGCCTACAAAAGCAGGCCCATCAGGCCGGATAAGGCCTTGCGCCGCCATCCGGCAACAAAAGCTGCACCCTGCAGTTCGTAGGCCGGATAAGGCGTTTCGCCGCCATCCGGCAACAAATGCAGTACCCCGCCACACGTAGGCCGGATAAGGCGTTTCGCCGCCATCCGGCAACAAATGCCGCACTTCGTATCCGTCCTCGATTAAAAGGGGCGTAATCCGCCGCCCGGCGGGAGCGCGCTCATCCACATCACCACCGCCGCACTGACCAGCACCACGCCACCCGCTAACGCTAATGTCGTCCAGCCAATCTGCCGCCACAGCACCGGCGCACGCTTACCGCTTAACTTCACCGCCAACTGGCGAAAACCGTGTACCAGCAACGCCAGCCCGCTGATGGTCAGCGAGGTTCCGGCAGCCATCGCCAGCGCAGAAGCCACGCCCCAGGCGAAGACGCCAATCACTTTACTGAACAGCAGCACCATAATGGCGCCGGAACAGGGCCGCATACCCATCGATAAGACAATCACCAGCCGTGCGCGCCAGTCGCCGCCGTTCTGCAACTGTGACTGCGTTGGCAGGTGCTGATGACCGCATCCGCAATTATCGTGATGAACATGATGCGGCGTGAACGCGCGAAACTTTGGCGCTTGTAGCAGCTGACGCAGGCGTTTCAGCGCGCGCCAGCAGAGCAGCAGCCCCAGCACGCCGACCAGCAGATAACTCCCCTTCTCCAGCCAGTAACCGCTAAGGTGCAACTGCCGGGCGGGCAGCGCCAGCAGGCTCAGCACCACAACCACCAGTAAAATCGCCACCAGCCCCTGTAACAGAGAGGATGCCAGCGTCAGGCCAATAGCGGGTCTCAATTTTGAGGGGTGGGTCGCAAGCCAGGTGGTGATCACTACTTTGCCATGCCCTGGCCCCAGCGCATGCAGCACGCCATAGACAAAGCTAAACAGCAGTAGCGTGCCGCCCGCTTTGGTCGGATTTTCGGCCACCGCCTTCAGCAGCGTGCTCATCTGTATATTCACTTCACGCTGCCAGAGCGCGCTTCTCATCACCACCTGCGGCCACGCCTGCCAGAGCCAGAGTCCGCCGAACACGGCAACCACCATAAACAGCAGCAGCGGCCACCACTGCAGTACGCGCCGTTTGCGCGCCATCTGTTGGCTGATTACTGACATAGCAGCGTCACCGTTTGAGCAAACTGTTTACCCAGTTCCATATCCTCCTCCGGGGCGTCGGTCTTATCCAGCGACTGCGCGTAACTCAGCACCTCTTCGCCGGGTTTCGGTGTATGTAGCGTGGTTTTACAGCTCGATTGCAGCGCCGCGGGCAGCGTGACATCGCTCTCTTTGTCGTAGCGCATATCCACGTAATAGGTGGGATCGAAGGTCGAGAAGGTGTATTTCTGCCCCTTCAGCGGCTGCGGCTCCGCCAGCGGCAGCACAAAGGTCAGCACCGCCTGGTGCGCCTCACGCGAGAGGCCATACTCGCTCGGGCGGTTGAGGAACTTCACCTTCTGCCCGTTATGCCACACTTCGGTGAAGTAGTGCTGGCCGAGCACGTTTGCCATCACCTCCGCCGCCAGCTTTTTCCAGATCTCTTCGCCAGGCTTTGCATTACCGGCGTCATAGAGCAGGTCTGCGGAGGTGATCTCATCCATCGTCCAGCGCATTTTCAGGCCGGTAAACTGACCGTTTTCGCTAACCAGTTGCGTCTTCATCACGATAAAGCTGTGCGGGTGCGCCATAAGAGAAAACGATAAAAGCGCGAGAAAAAGCCCCAATACCCACTGTTTAACTAATTGCATCTCTTCCTCACGTGAAAAATTCTGTGATGCTCCCCGGCATTCCTGGTCGAAAATGCGGCGGCTGCGCTGTCGCTCAAGATACCTTTAACTACGCTTATCAAATAGCCCTTTTTCCAACCCTAACTGGACCCTGACAGATGACCATGACGCTGACCCCACCATCTGTGCTCTCCAGCCCGCAGCGTCGCTGCCAGGTGCTACTGCTGCTTGCCCTGCCGGGACAAGGTATCACCATGAAAAACATCAGCGCCATTAATGGCGTGGATGATACCGTAGCCCTGCAGGATATCGCGGAGACGCAAAGCGAGATCCAACTTTACCACCGGCTTTCCATCGTTCCCTACGGTGATGGCGGTTACCGCATCGAAGGCACGCCGCTCGATCAGCGCCTGTGCCTGCTCCACTGGCTGCGCCGCGCCCTGCGCCTCTGCCCGGAATTTATTACTGAACACTTTACGCCCGCTTTAAAAACGGCGCTTAAACAGCAGGGCATTGCGCGCACACTCTATGACGATATTAATCTGCATGCGTTGATCAACCTCTGCTCGCGCCGCCTTAAACGCTCGTTTGAGTGTCGCGATCGCCAGTTTTTGGGTCTCTATTTGCAGTACTGCCTGTTGCAGCATCATAGCGGCCACTCGCCGGAATTTAACCCGGTTCAGCAGGCGTGGGCGCAGATGCGCGCCGAGTATCTGGTGGCGCAGGATATTGTCCGCCACTGGCAGCGTCGCGTTGCCGCTACGGCTCATGAGAATGAGCACCTCTTTTTAACCCTGCTGTTTATGCTGGTGCGTACACCCGATCCCAGCCAGGACGATCATCAGCAGGATCACCGCCTGCGCCTGGCCATCAGCCAGATGATTGCCCACTTCCACCAGCTCTCCGGCATGTATTTCAGCGACGAGCAGGGGCTGACCAATCAGCTCTATATCCACCTTGCCCAGGCGCTGGATCGCAGTTTGTTTGGCATTGGTATCGATAACGCATTGCCGGCGGAAATTAATCAGCTCTACCCGCGCCTGATGCGCACCACGCGCACGGCGTTAGAGGGGCTGGAGACGGAGTATGGGCTGCGCTTTAGCGATGAGGAAGCGGGTCTGGTGGCGGTGATTTTCGGTGCCTGGCTGATGCAGGAGAGCGATCTGCATGAGAAGCAGCTGGTGCTGATTACCGGCGACGATAGCGCCAGAGAGCAGGAGATTGAGCAGCAGCTGCGCGAGTTAACGCTGCTACCGCTCACCATTCGTTACTTGCCGCTGGAGAGCTTCCGCGAAGAGGGTGCGCCAAAAGATGTGACGCTTATCATCACCCCTTACACCACGCCGCTGCCGCTCTTCTCTGCACCGCTGATCCACACCGACGGGCTGCTGAGCGACCAGCAGCAGGAGCATATTCGCATTATGCTTGAGGGCTCCCCTTCTGCGCGGCGACCGTTGGACGCAGGACCAGCGCTGGCAGTGCCAGCAACGCCATAATAAAGAACAGCCCCTGATGCAGATGTTCGAAGAGGAAACCAGCGATCATCGTCATCAGGGCAATACTTCCGCCCATCGCCACGGCGGAGTAGACCGCCTGTAACCGGATCACCTCACTGCCCTGCCGGGCGGAGATATAACGCATGGCCGCCAGGTGACACACCGTGAAGGTGCCGCAGTGCAGGATCTGCGCGACAACCAGCCACGGCAGCGCAATGGTCCAGCCCATCAGACTCCAGCGAACCAGACCGCACACCGCCGAGAGCAGCAGCAGATCGCGCGCGCTGAAGCGGCGGAACAGACGGTTGCTGAGCGTAAAAATCACCACTTCCGCCACCACGCCCAGTGACCACAAATAGCCCACCGTTGAGGCGGAGTAGCCCACCGACTGCCAGTAAATCGCGCTGAAGCCGTAATATGCGGCGTGCGCGCCCTGTAACAACGAAACGCAGGCGAGAAAGCGCCAGTTCTGCACAATCAAGGTGCGCCAGGCGGGCCAGCCTGCACCCTCCTGCTGGCGGTTTTCACCCTGTGGCATAATCGACGGGCGCAGCAGCATGCCGAGCAGCATTGAGGCGGTACCGATCGACAGCATCACCAGAATCGCCCGGTAGTCGTAAAGGCTTACCAGTTTGCCGGTCAGCGCCGAGCCAATCACAAAGGCGATCGATCCCCACACCCTGACGCGGCCATAATCCATCGGAAACTGTTTTTGCCACGTGCCCGCCAGCGCATCTGTCAGCGGCACCAGCGGCGAGAAGAAGAGGTTAAAGCCGACAATCACCACCGCCAGCCAGGCGACATGGCTTCCGGCGTAAAAGGCCATCGCAAAGATAAGCGTAGCCAGCGCCAGCACGCGCAGGGCGGTGATTA
Organism: Kosakonia cowanii JCM 10956 = DSM 18146; assembly: GCF_001975225.1. Classification (NCBI taxonomy): domain Bacteria; kingdom Pseudomonadati; phylum Pseudomonadota; class Gammaproteobacteria; order Enterobacterales; family Enterobacteriaceae; genus Kosakonia; species Kosakonia cowanii. The sequence continues at coordinate 93,947 of NZ_CP019445.1, forward strand.
ATCGGGAGGGGTCGCTTACGCGCGGGGCAATCAACAGGCTACCGAGAAAACGGGCGACGAGACCGGCGCCAAGCAGCATACCGATGATTTCGGGGGTTAACCCGACGCCTTTGAGCCAGACGCCCCAGAAGGGTAAGAAGATGCCGTAACTGAAAAAGTAGGTGAAATAAGCGAGCGCCAGCCAGCGCGTTGACTGCAGAACCATGATTTCCTCCTGAATCGAAGCGTTAGTCTGGCGGCAAACGCCAGGCCTGGCAAGCAACAATCAGGTAACAAATTTGCCTAAGCGCAGGTTTTGCAACATTAAAACGCGCCGGGCGGAATGCAGCACTGGCGAGCAGGCAAAAAAAAGCCCGCTTCACAGGAAGCGGGCTTGTTTGATTTTGGAAACTTATGCGTAAACCGGGAAACGGGCGCAGATATCCAGCACTTTCTGTTTGGTGCGCTCGATTACCGCTTCGTCATTGATGCTGTCCAGCACGTCACACATCCAGCCTGCCAGCTCTTTGACTTCCGCTTCTTTGAAGCCGCGACGGGTCACAGCCGGCGTACCGACGCGGATACCGGAGGTCACAAACGGGCTCTTCGGATCGTTCGGCACGCTGTTTTTGTTAACCGTGATGTTGGCACGGCCCAGCGCGGCGTCCGCTTCTTTACCGGTCAGGTTTTTATCAACCAGATCCAGCAGGAACAGGTGGTTATCGGTACCGCCAGAAACGACGTTGTAGCCGCGCGCAAGGAACACTTCCACCATCGCTTTGGCGTTTTTCGCAACCTGCTGCTGGTAGGTTTTGAACTCCGGCTCCATCGCCTCTTTCAGCGCCACCGCTTTACCGGCGATAACGTGCATCAGCGGGCCGCCCTGGCCGCCAGGGAAGACGGCAGAGTTCAGTTTTTTGTACAGCTCTTCGCTGCCGCCCTTCGCCAGGATCAGGCCGCCGCGCGGACCCGCCAGGGTTTTGTGGGTGGTGGTGGTAACAACGTGAGCATGCGGAACCGGGTTCGGGTAGACGCCTGCGGCAATCAGACCGGCAACGTGTGCCATATCGACAAACAGGTACGCGCCGATGCTGTCAGCGATTTCGCGCATTTTGGCCCAGTCAACCACGCCGGAGTAAGCAGAGAAGCCGCCGATGATCATTTTCGGCTTATGTTTTTGCGCCTGCTCATTGAGTTCGTTGTAATCAATGTGGCCCGTTTCATCGATGCCGTAAGGGACGATGTTGTAGAGTTTGCCGGAGAAGTTAACCGGGGAGCCGTGAGTCAGGTGGCCGCCGTGCGCCAGGTTCATACCGAGAACGGTATCGCCCGGCTCCAGCAGCGTGGTGTAGACGGCGAAGTTAGCCTGTGAGCCAGAGTGCGGCTGAACGTTGGCGTAATCGGCGCCAAACAGCTCTTTCGCGCGGTCAATCGCCAGCTGTTCAACGATATCGACATATTCACAGCCGCCGTAGTAACGCTTGCCAGGGTAACCCTCGGCATATTTGTTCGTCAGCTGAGATCCCTGCGCCTGCATAACGCGCGGGCTGGTGTAGTTTTCGGAGGCGATCAGTTCAATGTGCTCTTCCTGACGTACTTTCTCCTGCTCCATAGCCTGCCACAATTCGGCATCATAATCGGCAATGTTCATTTCACGCTTTAACATCCGCATCTCCTGACTCAGCTAACAAAACAACTCTCAATGAGGGCCCGAATTCGGGAACGGCTGACAGTATAACTGATTAAAATTCTGAGAACAGGTCTTGACAAAGGTTTTTGCGCAAACGATTGGCTGCCCGTCACACAAGGCTTTGAGCAATAACGGGCTTCGGTCGGGAAAGGGATTTCTTTTCAGCTTTGTGATGCAACTTCTTCATGTTAGATAACCCCTCTTTCATTGCGCCCTTTACAATCTTAGGCTGGCGGTTATAAGATGCATATAAAATACAACTTTAAAAATGCACGTTTAGAAGGAAGCCATCATGCTCGACGCTCAGACCATCGCCACCGTTAAATCCACCCTCCCGTTGCTCGCCGCTACCGGCCCGAAACTGACCGCTCACTTCTACGATCGGATGTTTCAGCACAACCCCGAGTTGAAAGAGATCTTCAACATGAGCAACCAGCGCAATGGCGATCAGCGTGAAGCGCTGTTCAATGCCATTGCCGCCTACGCCGCAAATATCGACAATCTCCCCGCCCTGCTGCCAGCGGTGGAAAAAATCGCCCAGAAGCACACCAGCTTCCAGATCCAACCGCAGCAATATGACATTGTCGGCGAACATCTGCTGGCGACTATTGATGAGATGTTCCAGCCGGGGCAAGAGGTGCTGGACGCGTGGGGCAAAGCTTACGGCGTGCTGGCGGGTGTATTTATCAATCGTGAAGCGGAGATTTACCGCGAGCACGCCGATAAAAAGGGCGGCTGGGAGGGGACGCGCGCGTTCCGCCTGGTAGAGAGAGTGCAGCGCAGCGCGCTGATCACCAGTTTTGAGTTTGAGCCGGTCGACGGCCAGCCGATCGCCGATTACCGGCCGGGTCAGTACCTTGCCGTGTGGCTGAAGCCGGAAGGGTTTCCCCATCAGGAGATCCGCCAGTACTCTCTCACCCGCGAGCCGAACGGCAAAAGCTACCGAATTGCGGTGAAGCGTGAAGCGGGCGGCCAGGTCTCAAACTGGCTGCACGATAAAGCGAAGCCTGGAGATGTTGTTTATCTTGCCGCACCGGCCGGTGATTTCTTCCTCGATGTCAGCCCGCAAACGCCGGTATCGCTCATCTCCGCAGGCGTGGGTCAGACGCCGATGCTGGCGATGCTGCACCATCTAACCTACAGACATCACCGCGCGCAGGTTAACTGGTTCCATGCGGCGGAAAACGGCGAGGTGCATGCCTTTACCGATGAGGTAAGCGAACTGGGCGCGAACCTGCCGCACTTTTATCAACATGTCTGGTATCGTCAGCCAAACGCGGCGGATGAGCAGGCCGGGTTGTTTAACAGCACCGGGCTGATGGCGCTTACGGAGATGAAAGATCGAGTGAGTGACGGGGAAATGCAGTTTTATCTCTGCGGGCCGGTGGCGTTTATGCAGTTTGCGGCACAACAGCTGGTGACGCTTGGCGTTGAGCGCGATCGCATTCACTATGAGTGCTTCGGCCCGCACAAGGTGCTGTAAGCAGGATGCCCTCACCGTGCGCGGTGAGGGCGAAAGATCAGATGGCGGCGTCGTCTTCTTCGCCGGTACGAATACGCACTACGCGCGCAACGTCAAAGACGAAGATTTTGCCGTCGCCGATTTTACCGGTCTGCGCGGTACGGATAATGGTATCGACGCAGGTATCGACAATGTCGTCGCCCACCACGATCTCAATCTTCACCTTCGGCAGAAAATCCACCATATACTCTGCGCCACGGTAGAGTTCGGTGTGGCCTTTCTGGCGACCAAAACCCTTCACTTCCGTTACCGTCATCCCGGTGATGCCGACTTCAGCCAGCGCTTCACGCACATCATCCAGTTTGAAAGGTTTAATAATCGCATCAATCTTTTTCATGGTCGTTCCTTACACGCTCTTGCCAGTCTGCTGCATCGTAATCGGTTGCTCACAGTACCATAATCATTTCGCCTTTACTCTTTAAAGTCATTGGCATCCAGTTCATGGCGGGAGAGGAGTTTGTAAAACTCGGTGCGGTTGCGCCCCGCCATCCGCGCGGCGTGCGTCACGTTGCCTTTGGTGATTTGCAGCAGCTTGCGCAGGTAGTTGAGTTCAAACTGGTTACGCGCTTCGACAAAGGTCGGCAGCGCGGTGTTCTCCCCTTCCAGCGCCTGCTCGACCAGCGCGTCGCTGATCACCGGCGACGAGGTGAGCGCCACGCACTGCTCAATCACGTTCACCAGTTGGCGCACGTTACCGGGCCAGCTGGCGGTCATTAACCGCTTCATCGCATCGGTGGAAAAGGCGCGCACAAACGGCTTATGGCGGTCCGCAGACTGGCGCAGCAGGTGGTTGGCAAGCAGCGGAATATCCTCCGCGCGCTCCGCCAGCGCCGGGATCTTCAGGCTGACCACGTTCAGACGATAGTAGAGATCTTCACGAAACTCGCCGCGCGCCATCGCTTTTGGCAGATCGCGGTGCGTCGCTGAAATAATGCGCACATTGATATCGATATCGCGGTTGCTGCCGAGCGGGCGCACCTTGCGCTCCTGTAACACGCGCAGCAGTTTGACCTGTAACGGGATCGGCATATCGCCAATCTCATCAAGAAACAGCGTCCCGCCCTCTGCCGCCTGGAACAGCCCTTCCCGGCTGCTTACCGCGCCGGTAAAAGCCCCACGCGCGTGACCGAAGAGTTCCGATTCCAGCAGCTGCTCCGGCAGCGCGCCGCAGTTGATGGCGATAAAGGCGTTTTTACTGCGCGGGCTGGCGTTGTGGATCGCCTGCGCCAGCACCTCTTTACCGGTGCCGCTCTGGCCGTTAATCAGCACGCTGACGTCGGACTGCGCCACCATCCGCGCCTGTTCAAGCAGGCGCAACATCAGTGGGCTGCGGGTGACAATGGTTTCACGCCACTGATCGTCGCTGGCGGAGCCGCTGTGCTCCAGCGCATCATCGATTGCCTTGTAGAGCGCGTCTTTATCCACCGGCTTGGTGAGAAAGCTGAAGACGCCCTGCTGCGTGGCGGCAACGGCATCGGGGATCGAGCCGTGCGCGGTGAGAATAATTACCGGCATGCCCGGCTGCAGGCGCTGGATCTCGGCGAAGAGCTGCATGCCATCCATCTCATCCATGCGCAGGTCGCTTATCACCAGATCGACCTTCTCACGCGCGAGAATGCGTAACCCCTCCTGCCCGCTTTCGGCGGTAACAATGCTGTAGCCTTCGCTGGTCAGGCGCAGCCCGAGCAGCTTCAGCAGGCCCGGATCGTCATCCACCAGCAACAGATGCGCCGGTTTGCGATTGGTCATGGTTTCGCCTCCTGCTGATCGGTATCGCTTTTCGCCGGATGCGCGCTGTCCGGCATATCGGCAGGCGCCGGTTTGCGAATGGAGAGACGCCGTTCAATGTCGGTAAGGTTTTCCAGCTTGCGGGTGGTGGTATCAAGCTGTTCATGCAGGGATTGCTGCTGGGCACGCAGTTTGTCGAGCTCGCTGTCGGCGGACTGCTGCAATTTTGTGTAGCGGCTGCGCTCTTCGGCTAGTTGCAACTGTGCTTTTTCGCCATCGCGCCAGAGCTCAAACAGCGGGCGCACCTGCGCCGGGATCGACGGGCTTAAGGCATCGAGACGATCGGTATAGTCACGGCGCTCAAGGGGGGTAATTTTGGCATTCGAGAGCAAAATACCGCGGCGCAATGTCGCCTGCCAGGTGTTATCGGACCATGCACGCGCTTCCGCACGCGCCGCTGCGGGCGACAAGCGCTGGGCGCAATCCATGCCGCGCAGCCAGAACAGCGGGTTGCTGTCGACACTCTGCCCCGACAGTGTCCAGATATCGTTGCAATCCGTTAATAAAAAGTCGGCCAGTTGGCGATCGGGAAGCTGCGGTTTTTTATTGTCATGAATGGCGCTTGGCGGCGTTTGCGTCACGCAGCCTGCCAGCAGCAGGCAAGGAAGCGCGCGCAGCCAGCCCGATTGCTGTGTCATCGCGTTGACCACGCGGGAAAAGAGATGCGACATACTCACCAGATTTATATTCATTGCGTTGATTTTTCCGGCGCGACAAGCGGTAGCTCAATACGGAAACAGACATCGTCCTTGCTGTCCGTCACCAGATGCAGTTCACCCTGCATTCTGCGGATACAGTCTCTGGCGATGCTCAACCCCAGCCCGCTGCCTTTCACCGCGCCTTTGCGTTGGTGGCTTCCCTGAAAGAAGGGCTCAAAAATCATCTCGCGCTCCGCCTCTGGGATTGGGGTGCCGGTATTCGCTACGTCAATGCGCAACCGTGCGCCGGTACTATAACTGTGGAGACGAATGGTACCGGATTCAGCCCCATAGTGCACCGCGTTGGAGTAAAGATTATCCAGCACGCTCATCAGCAGCATCGGCTCTGCCTGGCAGGTCGTCGCATCGAGCGCGATTTCGGTATGCATCATTTTAGCTCGCGCTGGCAGGCTGTGCGCGGAGAGCACCATCTCCACCAGCGGTGCCAGCTCCACCGCTTCCAGCTCGACGGAGCCACCGGCCAGCTTGCGGTTGTAATCAAGCAGTTGCTCAATCAATTTTTGCAGGTTACGGCTGCTGGCATCGAGGATCTCAACCACCTCTTTCTGCTCCGGCGAAAGCGGCCCGACCACCTGGTCAGCAAGCAGTTCGGTCCCTTCACGCATGCTGGCAAGCGGCGTTTTCAGCTCATGGGAGATATGGCGTAAAAATTGGTGGCGCTGCGACTCAAGCCACGCCAGCCGTTCGCTCAGCCAGATAATACGCTCGCCGACGTAGCGCAGCTCGCGTGGGCCGCTAAACACCACGCTTTGCGCCAGTGGCCGCCCCTCCCCCAGCCGGTTAATCATCCGCTCAATGCCTTTAACCGGGCCGATAATCATGCGGGTAAAGAGCAGCATCAGCGCCAGGCTGACTAAAAAGAGCACCAGCGCCTGCCAGCCGAAGAACTGACCGCGCTCGGCGATCTCCAGCTGGAGCTGCTGCCCGCGCGAGAAGACCACGGCGCGGGTCGACTGCACCATCTCCGTATTCGCCGCCGCAAACGCCTCCAGCTGCGCAGAGGCGGCAGGTGAGGGGCCGCTGTTGGCGCACTGCAACTGGGCGAGATCGTTCAGATCCTGGCGCAGCGCCTGGTAGAGTCGGTCATCGGGTAAAACACCGGCATGGGCCTCCAGCATCTCGCTGTAGCGCTTGCGCTGATTCTGGTAGACCCGCTCAAGGGTAGCGTCATCCAGCACGCAGTACTGGCGGTAGCTGCGCTCCATCTCCAGCGCGGCGTTGGTCATCGCTTCACTGCGGCGGGCGTCAATCAGCGTCGTGCGGTTGGTCAGCAGTGCCTGGGCACTGAGCGCATTGAGGCTCTGCCAGGCTTGCCAGGCTAACACCAGCAGCGGCAGTAAAATAAGCAGGAACGCCATCATAACCAGTTGGCGTAAGGAGCGGGGAAAAGCGGGCCAGCGTTTCAAGGCGGTACTCTCGCAGGATAAGGTACAGAGATGCTAGCTGAGTGACGGGGTAAAGAACAACAAAGCCGGGCAAAAGCCCGGCTTTGTTATGTAATTAGGCGGTGCCTAACTCGACGTTTCGCCCGAGGTCTGATAAAGCTACGCAATTATCAGCAGGTGGACGGCAGGCACCTTTAAGTGCGTCATTCGAAGGTTTATGTAGCGCGTCCCGAAGGGGCTGACATAAGAGGGTGAATGAGCCACTGGCTATAATTATGCACGTATTATGCCAAGTTGCCACGCATTATTTTAATGCATTGATTATCATCATATTTATTATTATTTTCGGCTTTTGTGAAGTGCGCAACATTTCATCGCTCTGTCGCTATTTAGCAACACTCCATCAGCCCATAAATTATCACCATTAAAATCAAACAGATAAATGTCTCCTTTTAGAGACAGTGATAATCCTCTGATGTCGGGAAAAGCCGACACTTTTAGCGCCTGATCAAAAAAGCCCCCTTCCCGGTTAAGGAAGAGGGCCTGTTTTACTGCTTTACGAGCTTAGCCGAGCTGCTTGCGCGCGTTGCGGAAGATACGCATCCACGGGCTGTCTTCGCCCCAGTTTTCCGGGTGCCAGGAGTTGGCAACGGTACGGAAAACACGCTCCGGGTGCGGCATCATAATGGTGACGCGCCCGCTTTCGCTGGTCACCGCGGTGATACCGTTCGGCGAGCCGTTCGGGTTCGCCGGGTAGTGCTCGGTCACGCTGCCGCTGTTATCGACATAGCGCAGCGCCACCAGCCCTTTGCTTTCGAGCTGTGCCAGATGGGCGGCGTCACGCACTTCGACACGCCCTTCACCGTGCGATACGGCGATAGGCATATGCGACCCGACCATGCCATTGAGCAGCAGTGACGGGCTTTGCGTTACTTCCACCAGGCTGAAACGCGCCTCGAAGCGATCGGAGTGGTTACGCACAAAACGCGGCCACAGTTCGCTGCCCGGAATCAGCTCACGCAGGTTCGACATCATCTGGCAGCCGTTACAGACACCCAGCGCCAGGGTTTGCGGACGGTGGAAAAAGGTTTCAAACTCGTCGCGTACGCGCTCATTAAAGAGGATCGATTTCGCCCAGCCTTCGCCCGCGCCCAGCACGTCGCCATAAGAGAAGCCGCCGCAGGCGACCAGCGCGTGGACATTATCCAGCCCGCTGCGCCCGGCCAGCAGATCGCTCATGTGGACATCAACTGCGTCAAACCCGGCGCGGTGGAACGCCGCCGCCATCTCAACGTGGGAGTTGACGCCCTGCTCACGCAGCACGGCCACTTTCGGCCGCGCGCCGGTGGCAATAAACGGTGCCGCGATATCGTCATTGATATCAAACGTCAGTTTGACGTTGAGGCCCGGATCGTTGTCGTTGGCTTTCGCCTCGTGCTCCTGATCCGCGCACTCCGGGTTATCGCGCAGGCGCTGCATCTGCCAGGTGGTTTCCGCCCACCACATACGCAGCGTGGTGCGGCTTTCACTGAACACCGGCTGACCGTCCGCTTCAATCACAAAGCGATCGCCTTCGACCGCACGGCCAAGATAGTGCACAACATCGCTTAAACCGTAGGCCGCCAGCACGCTCTCAACCGCCTCGCGGTCGGCTGCGCGCACCTGAATCACCGCGCCCAGCTCTTCATTAAACAGCGACGCCAGACGATCGTTGCCCAGCGCGGCGATATCGACATTCACGCCGCAGTGGCCGGTAAAGGCCATCTCTGCCAGCGTCACCAGCAGGCCGCCGTCGGAGCGGTCGTGGTAGGCCAGCAGTTTTCTCTCTGCCACCAGCGCCTGAATCGCGTCGTAGAAGCCTTTCAGCTGCTCGACGTTACGCACATCCGCAGGTTTGTCGCCCAGCTGGCGGTAAACCTGCGCCAGCGCCGTTGCGCCGAGCGCGTTGCTGCCCTTGCCGAGATCGATTAACAGCAGGGCGTTGTCGTCGGTTGAAAGCTGCGGCGTCACGGTGTGGCGCACATCTTCAACGCGGGCAAAGGCGGTGATCACCAGCGACAGCGGCGACGTCATTTCGCGCTGCTCGCTCCCCTCCTGCCAGCGGGTCTTCATCGACATCGAGTCTTTACCCACCGGAATAGTCAGACCGAGCGCCGGACAGAGCTCTTCGCCCACCGCTTTCACCGCCGCATAGAGACCAGCGTCTTCACCCGGGTGACCAGCTGCGGCCATCCAGTTGGCGGAGAGTTTGATGCGTTTGATATCGCCGATATGCGTCGCCGCGATGTTAGTCAGCGCTTCGCCGACTGCCAGCCGCGCCGAGGCGGCAAAGTCGAGCAGCGCGACCGGCGCGCGTTCGCCGAGCGCCATCGCTTCGCCGTAGTAGCTATCCAGGCTGGCGGTGGTGACCGCGCAGTTGGCAACCGGGATCTGCCACGGACCAACCATCTGGTCACGCGCCACCATGCCGGTAACCGTACGGTCGCCGATGGTGACAAGGAAGGTTTTCTCCGCCACGGTCGGCAGGTGCAGCACGCGGTTTACCGCGTCAGCCACGGTAATACCGTGAGTGTTGAAGCTGTCGCCGGTCGCCTGGCGCGTCGCCACATCGCGCGTCATCTTCGGCGTCTTGCCAAGCAGCACATCCAGCGGCATATCGATTGGCTGGTTGTCGAAGTGGCTGTCGTTCAGCGTTAAGTGCTGCTCTTCGGTCGCGTCGCCAATCACCGCATAAGGCGCGCGCTCGCGGCGGCAGAGTTCGTCGAACAGCGGCAGTTGATCCGCCGCCACCGCCAGCACGTAACGCTCCTGGGATTCGTTACACCAGATCTCCAGCGGGCTCATGCCCGGTTCGTCGCTCAGAATATCGCGCAGCTCGAAACGGCCGCCGCGACCGCCATCGCTCACCAGCTCCGGCATGGCGTTTGAGAGACCGCCCGCGCCGACATCGTGAATAAAGAGGATCGGGTTGGCTTCGCCCAGCTGCCAGCAGCGGTCAATCACCTCCTGGCAACGACGCTCCATCTCCGGGTTATCGCGCTGCACCGAGGCGAAGTCGAGATCGGCATCGGACTGACCGGATGCCATTGACGAGGCCGCGCCGCCGCCCAGACCGATATTCATTGCCGGGCCGCCGAGCACGATCAGCTTGGCACCAACCACGATCTCGCCTTTCTGCACATGATCTTCACGGATGTTGCCGATCCCGCCTGCCAGCATGATCGGCTTGTGGTAGCCGCGCAGCTCTTCGCCGTTGTGGCTGTTGACCTTCTCTTCATAGGTACGGAAGTAGCCATTCAGCGCCGGACGGCCAAATTCGTTGTTGAATGCCGCGCCGCCCAGCGGGCCGTCGGTCATGATATCGAGCGCGGTAACGATGCGCTCCGGCTTGCCGAAATCCTCTTCCCACGGCTGCTCAAAGCCGGGAATACGCAGGTTGGAGACGGAGAAGCCGACCAGGCCCGCTTTCGGCTTCGCGCCGCGCCCGGTCGCGCCCTCATCGCGGATCTCGCCGCCGGAGCCGGTTGCCGCGCCCGGCCACGGTGAAATGGCGGTCGGGTGGTTGTGCGTCTCCACCTTCATCAAAATATGGGTCGGCTCCTGGTGGAAATCGTAGCGACCTTCAGCGCGATCGGCGTAGAAACGACCAACCGCGGAACCTTCCATCACTGCCGCGTTATCTTTGTAGGCAGAGAGCACAAAGTCCGGCGTCTTCTCGAAGGTGTTTTTAATCATTTTGAACAGCGACTTCGGCTGCGGCTGCCCGTCAATCACCCAGTCGGCGTTGAAGATTTTGTGACGGCAGTGCTCCGAGTTCGCCTGGGCGAACATATAGAGTTCGATATCGTTCGGGTTGCGCCCCAGGCGCGTAAAGGCATCGTGCAGGTAATCGATCTCATCTTCCGCCAGCGCCAGCCCGAGACGCAGGTTGGCATCGATCAGCGCCTGACGGCCTTCGCCCAGCAGATCCACGCTCTGTACCGGCGCGGGCTGGTGGTGTTCAAACAGGCGCGCGGCGTCCGCTTCAGCGTTAAATACGCTCTCCATCATGCGGTCATGCAGCTGCGCAGCCACCTCTTGCCACTGGGCGTCGGTCAGGCTGGCGGCTTCAACGTAGTACGCCACGCCGCGCTCAAGGCGGTTGATCTTTTCCAGACCGCAGTTGTGGGCGATGTCGGTAGCTTTGGATGACCAGGGAGAGATGGTGCCGGGACGAGGAGTGACGAGCAGTAATTTTCCGGTTGGGGTGTGGCTGCTAAGGCTTGGGCCATATTTCAGCAGGCGCTGGAGCCGGGCGTACTCTTCTTCGGTGAGCGCCGCGTTGAGGTCGGCAAAGTGAGTATATTCGGCATAAATATTGCTCACCGGCAGGTTGGTGGCCTGAAACCGCGCCAGCAGTTTGTTAATACGGAATGCGGACAGGGCAGGCGAACCACGCAGAATTTCCATCATAAGTCTCTCGTCTTCGATTACGAAGCGTCGGGGACGCTTAAAGTGTGCACCAGGGAAAACGGGCGTCATTATAGAGAATCCTGACGCGCGACGAAACCGTTTGCGTGGAAATAAAAAACGGCGGCGATTTTTAGCAATAGCTGTGGCCGAATGCTGTAATTTGTTGCCAACTGCCGTTTAGTTACGCAGAATGCCGCTAAATCAGCAGCAATCCCCTTGCTGTGATTGCGAAAACCTTTTGAGGCAAAGTACGGCGCAGAGAATTAACTCCTTGAAAAGATTTCAGATTAATTATCTGCTCATCGGCATTGTCACCCTGCTGCTGGCAGCGGCGCTGTGGCCATCAGTCCCCTGGTTTGGCAAAGCCGATAACCGCATCGCGGCTATCCAGGCGCGCGGGGAGCTGCGCGTCAGTACCATTTCGACGCCGCTTACTTTCACCTCTATCAACGGCAAAAATTACGGCCTCGATTACGAACTGGCGCAACAGTTTGCCGACTACCTCGGCGTGAAGCTTAAAATCACCGTGCGCCAGAACATCAGCCAGCTGTTTGACGACCTCGATCACGACAACGCCGATATGCTCGCCGCCGGGCTGGTCTATAACAATGAGCGCGTCAAAAGCTACCAGACCGGGCCGGTCTACTACTCCGTTTCTCAACAACTTGTCTATCGCGTCGGCAGCTATCGCCCACGTACGCTGGCGGAAGTGAATCAGAGCCAGTTGACCATTGCGCCTGGACATGTCGCGCTGGACGATCTGCGCGAGATAAAAGAGAAGAAGTACCCCAATCTCAGCTGGAAGGTGGATGAAAAACTCGGCACTACCTCCCTGCTTCAGCAAGTGGTCGACGGCAAACTGAGTTATACCGTCGCCGATTCGGTGGCGATCAGCCTCTTCCAGCGCGTTCACCCGGAGCTGGCGGTGGCGCTCGATATCTCTGATGAACAACCCGTCACCTGGTTTAGCAAGCGCGACGACGACAATACGCTCTCGGCGGCGATGCTCGATTTCTTCAACACCATTAATGGCGAGGGGATCCTCGCGAGGCTCGAAGAGAAGTATCTCGGGCATGGCGATGGCTTTGATTATGTTGATACCCGCGCCTTTTTACGCGCCGTTGATAGCGTGCTGCCAGAGTTGCAGCCGCTGTTTGAGAAGTATGCGCAGCAGATCGACTGGAAGCTGTTAGCGGCAATTTCCTATCAGGAGTCCCATTGGGACACGCAGGCCACCTCCCCGACGGGCGTGCGCGGGCTAATGATGTTGACCCGCAATACGGCGCAGAGCCTCGGGCTGAGCGACAGAACCGATGCCGAGCAGAGCATCAGCGGCGGCGCGCGCTACTTGCAGGATATGATGAGCAAAGTGCCGGATAGCGTGCCGCAGGATGAGAAGATCTGGTATGCGCTGGCGGCCTACAACATGGGTTATGCGCATATGCTTGATGCCCGTGCGCTGACGGTGAAGACCAAAGGCAATCCGGATAGCTGGGCCGATGTGAAACAGCGCCTGCCGCTGTTAAGCCAGAAGGCCTACTACAGCAAATTACGCTACGGCTATGCCCGCGGGTATCAGGCGTATGCCTACGTGGAAAATATCCGCAAATATGAGATTAGCCTGGTGGGTTATCTGCTGGAGAAAGAGAAGGCGCTCGCCACAACGCTCAAACTGGCGCAGAGCTACCCGGCGGTGTCGAGCGCCGAGCTTGATCAGCCTACCTATGGCGTCTTGCCCTTCAGCGCGCTGACCGTCGACGAGGCGTTTGGTCACCATTCGGTTTTACCGCAGGATACGCTGCAACTGAAAGTGAACCGCTGATTAAGTTGCCGGATGGCGCTGCGCTTACCCGGCCTACAAAACCCCGACCCACTGTAACCATTCCCGTAGGCCTGATAAGGCGGAGCCGCCATCAGGCATTGCCCGCCGGATGGCGCTGCGCTTATCCGGCCTACAAAACCAGGCGCACTACCCTGTAGGCCTGATAAGGCGGAGTCGCCATCAGGCACTGCCCGCCGGATGGCGCTGCGCTTACCCGGCCTACAAAACCCCGAGCAACTGTAACCACTTCTGTAGGCCTGATAAGGCGGAGCCGCCATCAGGCATTGCCCGCCGGATGGCGCTGTGCTTATCCGGCCTACAAAACCCCGACCAACTGTAACCTCACCCGTAGGCCTGATAAGGCGAAGCCGCCATCAGGCACTGCCCGCCGGATGGCGCTGCGCTTATCCGGCCTACAAAACCCCGACCAACTGTAACCGCTCCCGTAGGCCTGATAAGGCGGAGCCGCTATCAGGCGTTGCCGGTTTTCAGGGCTTTCTTCTCCAGCCGACGCTGGCGGAAGAAACCGCTTAACATCGCGGCGCACTCATCGCGCAGCACGCCTTCGGTAAACTCGATCCGGTGATTCATACCCGGATGATGGAGCACATCCATCAACGACCCTGCCGCGCCGGTTTTCGCATCACGCGCGCCAAACACCAGTTGCCCGATGCGGCTATGCACCATTGCGCCCGCGCACATCACGCAGGGCTCCAGCGTGACATAGAGCGTGGTGTCGATCAGCCGGTAGTTTTGCAGCACCAGCCCGCCCTGGCGCAGCGCCATAATCTCCGCGTGCGCGGTGGGATCGTGACGGCCAATCGGGCGGTTCCACCCTTCGCCAATCACCTGGTTGTTATGCACCAGCACTGCGCCCACGGGCACTTCGCCCTCTTCCCAGGCGCGCTTCGCCAGCGTCAGCGCATAACGCATCCAGTGTTCGTGAGTCAGTTCGGGATTGGACAAAGGTATAAACTCCAGTAATTCAGGCGGGGCGCATTATACACACCCCTAATACGTTCGACACTACTCAAGCTGTTGCAGTTCGCCACGGCGCGTAACGCGCCAGCGGTGCTGGCAGAAGTAGAGCAACGGGTTGTCCTGTTTACTGTCGCTGTAGCCGCTGTAGAGACGCAGCGGCGTACCGATTTTGCGCTCTAATTGCGCGACTTTCTCATGCCCGAGGCAGCGCAGAGTCAGCACCCAACCGCCGTAGCCGCGGGTCATCTGGCTGGCGATGACATTGACGCGCGGCAGCCAGGGCGTGTCGAAATAGACCTGCTCAACCAGCGACTGCGGCGAGCCGGTGATGAGCCAGATATCCGCATCCGAGGCGGCCAGATAGTTGGTTAACCGCGTCTGCACCACCGGAAAGGCCGTGACGTGCCCGCGGAACCAGTCGGCGAATTTCTGCTGCAGGGCGTTGAGATGGCGCTCGCTGTGACCAAAGGTGCAGCCCCATAACAGCAGGCTCATCGGCCATCGCGCGGCGCGGCCCTTTATCAGCAGCCCGGCACCAATCACCGGTAACAGCGGCAGCACAAGCAGCGCATTGAGCGGATGATGTCGCAGCAGATAACGCAAAAAGGTGCCGAACATATCCTGCTGATGTAATGTTCCATCAAGGTCAAAAAATACAACGCGGCGTTCACTGGTAGCCAAAAGATATTCCTCTGTGGGTTAACGCTCCATCGCCGGGACGCTCCGTTTGGCGATTACACTACAACTAGCCTAACAGATAGATCCTCACTTTTCCGGTAACAGCCTGTTATCAATACCTGCAATAATACGCGCCACACGTTTTCTCCCCTACTTAATACAGGTGACAATGACTCCAGCACCCCGCACAACGCCGCGACGCGCCTTACAGATCCCAGCCTTTCGCTACCTCTTTTCCGCCCGCCTGCTTACCGTGCTGGGCAACGGTATCGCGCCGATCGCGCTGGCTTTCGCGGTGCTCGATATTGGCGGCTCGGCGGCCGATCTTGGCCTTGTAGTGGCGGCACGCTCGCTGTTTAACGTCGCGTTTTTATTGATTGGCGGCGTGCTGGCGGATCGCTACTCCCGTAGCCGCGTGATGGTGCTCTCCTCTCTTGTCGCCGCCCTCTCACAGGGGGCGGTCGCCTGGCTGGTGCTTGATGGCTCAGCCAGCGTCATGTTGCTCGCCCTGCTTGGCACGCTGAATGGCGCGGCGGCGGGCATTGCCCTTCCCGCCTCCTCGGCGCTGGTACCGCAAACCGTGCCCGTTCACCTGCGCCGCGAAGCGAACGCACTGCTGCAGCTTGGGATTTACAGCGGGACGGTCATCGGTGCCTCGCTCGGCGGGATCCTGACCAGTGCGGTCGGCCCCGGCTGGGGGCTGGCCATTGATGCGCTCGGCTTTGCCGCCTCGGCACCGCTCTATTACGCGATTCGCGTCGGTACCATTAAGGCCGCAGAGGCGGCCAGCAATATCCTGCAGGATCTGCGCGACGGCTGGAAAGAGTTTGCCAGCCGTCCCTGGGTCTGGTCGGTGGTGGTGCAGTTCACCCTTATTAACGCCGCTTTCAGCGGAATTGTGATGGTGCTCGGCCCGGTGATTGCCGACAGCGCTTTTGGGCGAACCCAGTGGGGGCTGATTATCGCCGCGCAGAGTATAGGCCTGATTGTCGGCTCGTTCCTTGCGTTGCGCTGGCGGCCTAAACGCGATCTCTTTATCGGCGTGGTGCTGATGGCGTTCTGCGCCGTGCCTACCTGGCTGCTCGGCCAGGCGGCACCGGCACACTGGCTGATGGCAGCATTCTTTTGCGCCGGGATCGTCTTCGGCCTTTTCGGCGTGGCGTGGGCGCAGTCGCTGCAAACGCACATCCCGGCGGAGAAGCTGGCGCGGGTCTACGCCTGGGATGCGATGGGATCGTTTATTGCCATTCCGGTGGGCGAACTGGCAGCCGGGCCGCTGGCGATGCATTTTGGCAGCGAAACGGTGTTAACCACCTCGGCGCTGGTGGTGATCCTCGCCTGTATTGGCGCGGGTCTGGTGCCCGCAATCCGCCGTCTTGAGAGCGCGCCACAGGTGAAAGCGAGTGGCTCTGGCCTCTCCAGTTGATCGCTATCAAACCCCGCACGGAGAAACTTTGTGCTGCCAGAATTTTTAATTCATAATCACCGCCCATGGATGGAATAGTTAATTCATCCGCGTAATACACCAGGCAGTGAGTTACGTGAACACCCCGGAGATCGTATGAACTGTTTGATCCGCATTCGCCAGCGCTATCCCGGCCTTGCGCAGAGTGATAAAAAGCTGGCGGAATTTCTGCTCGAAAACCCCGATCGCGCCCGCCATTTAAGCTCGCAGCAGCTGGCGGCGGAAGCGGGTGTCAGCCAGTCGAGCGTGGTGAAATTCGCGCAGAAGATGGAGTTCAAAGGCTTCCCGGCAATGAAGCTGGCGATCAGCGAAGCGCTGGCCAGCAACCCCAACCCCTACTCCGTACCGGTGCATAATAAAATTCGCGGCGATGACGCCCTGCGCGTGGTCGGCGAGAAGCTGATTAAAGAGTATCAGAGCGCGATGCACGCCTCGCTGGATGTGAACAGCGAAGAGAAGCTGCTGGAGAGCGTGCGCCTGCTGCGCGAATCGCGGCGCATCGTGCTGACCGGTATCGGCGCGTCGGGCCTGGTGGCGCGCAATTTTGGCTGGAAGCTGATGAAGATTGGCCTGAACGCCATTGTCGAACAGGATATGCACGCGCTGCTGGCGGCGGTGCAGGCGCTGGAGCCGGGCGATCTGCTGCTGCCGGTCTCCTACTCGGGCGAACGCCGCGAGATCAATCTGGCGGCTGACGAAGCGTTACGCGTCGGAGCAAAGATCCTCGCGATCACCGGTTTTACCCCCAATGCATTACAGCAGCGCGCGACCCATTCGCTCTACACCATTGCGGAAGAGCAGGCAACGCGCAGCGCGGCGATCTCCTCCACCAGCGCCCAGATGATGCTGACGGATCTGCTCTTTATGGCGCTGGTTCAGCAGGATCTGGAGCATGCCCCGGAGCGTATTCGCCACAGCGAGGAGCTGGTAAAAAAACTGGTTTGAGCAGGCAATCATCGTATAATGCCCGCCCTGTTTGTGTTGTTTCTGAGAATTTCCTGATGGCGCTGTTAATTACCAAAAAATGCATCAACTGCGATATGTGCGAGCCGGAGTGCCCGAATGAGGCGATTTCGCTCGGCGAGAGCATTTATGAGATTAACAGCGACCGCTGCACCGAGTGCGTGGGCCATTACGATACGCCGACCTGCCAGAAAGTGTGCCCGATCCCCAATACCATCCTGAAAGATCCGGCACATCAAGAGAGCGAAGAGCAGCTGTGGGATAAATTCGTGCTGCTGCACCACTCTGACAAAATCTAACTCTCGATAATCACCGTCGCACAAGCGTAGTGGCGTTCATCCGCCAGCGTGACGTGCACAGAACGCACGCCCATCCGCTCTGCCAGCTGCTCAGCTTCACCCCACAGGCGCAGGCTCGGTTTCCCAAGCTCATCATTGAACACTTCGAATTGATTGAATGCGAGGCCGTTGCGAATGCCGGTGCCGAGCGCCTTTGCCGCCGCCTCTTTCACCGCAAAGCGTTTGGCGAGAAAGCGCACCGGCTGCTGGTGCGCCTCGTAGAGCGCCCATTCATTAGGGCTGAGCACGCGCTTCGCCAGCCGATCGCCGCTGCGGGCGACCACCGCTTCAATGCGTGCGATCTCAACGATATCTGTGCCCAGTCCTAAGATAGCCATTATGCGCGCGCTTCCAGCATCAAACGTTTCATCTCCGCCACCGCCTCTTTCAGGCCACTCATCACCGCACGGCCAATAATGGCATGACCAATATTCAGCTCGTGCATCTCTGGCAGCGCGGCGATCGCTTTAACGTTGTGGTAGGTCAGACCGTGACCGGCATTGACTTTCAGCCCGAGGCTGGCGGCATAGGTCGCGGCGTTGGCGATGCGCTCCAGCTCTTTCGCCTGCGCGGCCTCGTTTTCAGCATCAGCGTAACAGCCGGTGTGGATTTCAATATAGGGCGCGCCCACTTCTGCCGCGGCTTTGATCTGCGCGTTGTCGGCATCAATAAACAGCGATACCAGAATACCCGCCTGCGCAAGGCGCTGGCAGGCATCGCGCATTTTGTCGCGCTGACCGGCCACATCCAGCCCGCCTTCAGTGGTCACTTCCTGGCGCTTTTCCGGCACCAGACAGCAGAAGTGCGGCTTCGTTTCGCAGGCGATCGCCAGCATCTCGTCGGTAACAGCCATTTCAAGGTTCATGCGCGTGTGCAGCGTCTGGCGCAGGATACGCACATCTCTGTCGGTAATATGGCGACGATCTTCACGCAGATGGACGGTAATCCCATCGGCACCTGCCTGCTCGGCGATAAACGCCGCCTGCACCGGATCCGGGTAAGCGGTGCCGCGCGCGTTGCGCAGAGTGGCAATGTGATCGATGTTTACGCCCAACAGTAATTCAGCCATGACAATCCTCAGTTTCGCAAAATTTCCGGCGCGGTCTTCGCCCCGCCTGGTCTGTGATCCTGCCGCTAGCGCTTAGGCACAAACTGCCGGAATAACTCCCGGCTTTTGAGCGGCTTGCCTCCAAGATACGGCTTCAGGGCGATGCGGGTAAAGCGCTTTGCGGCACGCAGCGTGTCGCTGTCCGGAAACTCCCGCTCGGAGAGCGCGCGTAAGTGTCGCCCGGTGAAGGTGGTGTTGTCGACCACGACGCTGGCGATAAAGCCCTTCTCTTCGCGGTAGCGATAGGTCATGCCATCCTCCACCGCCTCGCCGCTGCCCGCACAGTGCAGAAAATCGACGCCGTAACCGAGATGGCCAAGCAGCGCCAGCTCAAAGCGGCGCAGCACCGGCTCCGGCGAACCACTTACGCCAGCCAGCGCCTGGATACAGTGCAGATAATCAAAAAAGAGTTCGGAGAAGCGCGTCTCATGCTCCAGCACGCGGGAGATGAGTTCATTGACGTAGAGACCGCTGTAGAGGGTGATGCCGCTTAACGGCAGCGCCAGCGAGACCGCTTCGGCACTGCGCAGGGTTTTGACTTCACCACGCCCGCCAAAGCGCACCAGCAGAGGGGTAAAGGGCTGCAAAGCGCCTTTGAGGTTGGAACGTTTGGAGCGTGCGCCTTTAGCAACCAGGCGCACACGACCGGACTCTTCCGTGAAGACGTCCAGCATTAAGCTGGTTTCGCTCCAGGGACGGCTATGAAGAACGAAGGCACGCTGCCATCCCTCCATCCGGTGTTACTCAGAGATCGTCGACATAACCGAGACTGCGCAGCGCGCGCTCGTCATCGGCCCAGCCCGATTTCACTTTGACCCACAGTTCAAGGTGAACTTTGGCTTCGAACATCTCTTCCATATCTTTACGGGCTTCGATACCGATGGTTTTGATTTTGGCGCCTTTGTTGCCAATCACCATCTTCTTCTGCCCTTCGCGCTCAACGAGGATCAGGCCGTTGATGTCATACCCGCCGCGCTCGTTGGTAATAAAGCGCTCGATCTCTACGGTGACCGAGTACGGCAGTTCTGCGCCAAGGAAACGCATCAGCTTTTCGCGGATGATTTCAGAGGCCATAAAGCGCTGCGAGCGGTCAGTGACGTAATCTTCCGGGAAGTGGTGAATCGCTTCTGGCAGATGCTTGCGCACGACGCTGGCGATGGTATCAACGTTCATGCCGGTTTCCGCAGAGAGCGGCACGATATCGAGGAAGTTCATCTGGCTTGCCAGGAACTGCAGGTGCGGCAGCAGATCCGCCTTCTCCTGCACGTTGTCCACTTTGTTCACCGCAAGGATCACCGGTGCACGGGCATCACGCAACTTGTTCAACACCATTTCGTCATCCGCCGTCCAGCGTGTGCCTTCAACGACGAAGATCACCAGCTCAACGTCGCCGATAGAGCTGCTGGCCGCTTTGTTCATCAGGCGGTTGATGGCGCGCTTCTCTTCCATATGCAGACCCGGGGTATCGACGTAGACCGCCTGATAAGCCCCTTCGGTATGGATGCCGACGATACGGTGGCGCGTGGTTTGCGCTTTACGGGAGGTGATCGAGATCTTCTGCCCGAGCAGCTTGTTCAGCAGTGTGGATTTGCCGACGTTGGGACGTCCAACGATGGCGATAAATCCGCAGTAGGTGTTTTCAGTTTCAGTGCTCATTCCAACTCCAGTTTTTTCAGCGCCTGTTCGGCGGCAGCCTGCTCCGCCTTGCGACGGCTGGAACCCGTGCCAACCACCGGTTCGCTCAGGCCGCTGACCTGGCAGTGGATAGTAAATTCCTGATCGTGCGCTTCGCCACGCACCTGCACCACCAGATAGGAGGGCAGCGGCAGATGGCGACCCTGCAAGAACTCCTGCAGGCGCGTTTTCGGATCTTTTTGTTTATCGCCAGGACTGATTTCGTCGAGGCGTGTCTGATACCAGCTGAGGATCAATTGCTCAACGGTCTGGATGTCACTATCCAGGAACACGCCGCCGATCAATGCCTCTACGGTATCCGCTAAAATCGATTCACGGCGAAAGCCGCCGCTTTTCAACTCACCCGGCCCGAGACGCAGGCACTCGCCCAGCTCAAATTCGCGGGCGATTTCCGCCAGCGTATTGCCGCGTACCAGCGTCGCGCGCATGCGGCTCATATCCCCTTCATCCACGCGTGGAAAACGGTGATAGAGGGCATTGGCGATCACAAAACTTAAAATCGAGTCGCCGAGAAATTCGAGACGCTCGTTATGTTTGCTACTGGCGCTGCGGTGAGTTAAAGCCTGCTGCAACAGATCGTGATGTTGAAAAGTGTAGCCCAGCTTCCGCTGAAGCCGATTAATTACGATGGGGTTCATGCGTTACCAATAAATAAATGCGTCAACAATGCAGCACACGAAACCGACCTGAAGAACCAACGCGGTTTCGTGTGCTGTGGCACCCGGAGGGCCAGCCTTAAACTTCGGGGGAATATTCTATACGCAACGAGGAGGGATGTCGTTAGTAAGAAGGGAATAATCCTGGAAATAATTCGGGGCGCAACAAGAATAATTACGCCCCGCTGAATCAATGAATTCCGCCGATACGATTCAGGCGCACGCCTGTCGGCCATTCACCTTCCTGTTTCTCGAAACTCATCCAGATTGCCGTCGCGCGGCCAACCAGATTCGCTTCCGGCACAAAGCCCCAGTAGCGGCTGTCTGCGCTGTTATCGCGGTTGTCACCCATCATGAAGTAGTGACCCGGCGGCACAATCCAGGTGGCCAGCGGCTGGTTCTGCTGACGGTAGTAAATACCGAGCTGATCCTGCGCGATGGGCACGTTGAGAATACGGTGCGTGACGTCGCCCAGCGTCTCTTTACGCTCGGTGAGACGCACGCCGTCTGCCATGCTCTGCCCTTTCGCCATCTGGAAGAAGCCGCTGCTCGCTTCGCCGCCGTTACGACGGCCAAAGGTCTGCACAAAATCGCTCTCTTCCACATTGCTGTAGGTGACAGGCAGCGCATTGCCGCACGCCTGGCCGGAACTGCAATTTGGCTGCACGGTAACCTGTTTCGTCACCGGATCGTAGCTCACTTTATCGCCCGGCAGGCCGACCACGCGCTTGATGTAATCGAGGCGTGGATCGTCCGGATATTTAAACACCGCGATGTCGCCACGTTTCGGATGACCGGTTTCGATCAGCGTTTTCTGGTAGATAGGATCTTTAATGCCGTAGGCAAACTTCTCCACCAGAATAAAATCGCCGATCAAAAGCGTTGGCATCATCGAGCCTGACGGGATCTGGAAGGGTTCATAGATAAATGAACGCACCACCAGCACAATCGCCAGCACCGGGAAAACCGAAGCCCCCGTCTCCAGCCAGCCCGGTTTCGGGCCAACTTTTTTCAGCGTCTTCGCATCAAGCGCATCGCCCGTCGCTGCCTGCGCAGCGGCCTGACGCTCCCGGCGTTTCGGTGCAAAAATAAACTTATCCAGGCACCATAAAAAACCTGTCACCAGCGTCGCGATCACCAGGATCAGGGCAAACATGTTCGCCATGCCAACTCCTTTAGGTTATTTGCTCTCTTTGCCAACATGGAGAATGGCGAGGAACGCTTCCTGCGGCAGCTCAACGTTACCAACCTGCTTCATGCGTTTCTTACCGTCTTTCTGTTTCTGCAACAGCTTCTTCTTACGGCTGACGTCACCGCCATAGCACTTCGCCAGCACGTTTTTACGCAGCTGTTTCACGGTTGAGCGGGCAATGATGTGGTTGCCAATCGCCGCCTGAATCGCGATATCAAACTGCTGACGCGGGATCAGCTCTTTCATCTTCTCGACCAGCTCGCGACCGCGATACGGCGCGTTATCGTTGTGGGTGATCAGCGCCAGCGCATCGACGCGATCGCCGTTGATCAGCACGTCAACGCGCACCATGTTGGAGGCCTGGAAGCGTTTGAAGTTGTAATCCAGCGAGGCGTAGCCGCGCGAGGTGGACTTCAGACGGTCGAAGAAGTCGAGCACCACTTCTGCCATCGGGATTTCGTAGGTCAGCGCCACCTGTTTACCGTGGTAAACCATGTTGGTCTGCACACCGCGTTTCTCGATGCAGAGGGTAATGACGTTACCGAGGAACTCCTGCGGCAGCAGCATATGACACTCGGCGATCGGCTCGCGCAGCTCTTCGATGTTGTTCAGCGGCGGCAGCTTGGAGGGGCTGTCGACGTAGATCACCTCTTTGTTGGTGGTCTGCACTTCATACACTACGGTTGGTGCCGTGGTGATGAGGTCAAGATCGTATTCACGCTCCAGACGCTCCTGGATAATCTCCATATGCAGCAGGCCGAGGAAGCCGCAGCGGAAACCGAAGCCGAGCGCGGTGGAGCTTTCCGGTTCGTAGAACAGGGAGGCATCGTTAAGGCTCAGCTTGCCGAGGGCGTCACGGAAGTTCTCGTAGTCGTCGGAACTGACCGGGAAGAGACCGGCGTAAACCTGCGGTTTCACCTTTTTAAAGCCGGGCAGCGCTTTGTCTGCCGGATTGCGGGCAGCGGTCAGGGTATCCCCTACCGGCGCGCCGAGAATGTCTTTGATGGCGCAGACTAACCAGCCCACTTCGCCGCACTTCAGTTCGGTACGGTCGATCTGCTTCGGCGTGAAGATACCAAGGCGGTCAGCGTTATAGACCTGGCCGGTGCTCATCACTTTGATTTTGTCGCCTTTGCGCATGGTGCCGTTTTTGATACGCACCAGCGAGACCACGCCGAGGTAGTTATCGAACCAGGAGTCGATGATCAGCGCCTGCAGCGGAGCGTCAGGATCGCCTTCCGGCGGCGGAATGTCGCGCACCAGGCGCTCAAGAACATCCGGTACGCCAACGCCGGTTTTCGCCGAGCAGCGCACCGCATCGGTGGCGTCGATGCCGACGATATCTTCAATCTCTTCCGCCACGCGCTCAGGATCGGCCGCCGGCAGGTCGATTTTGTTCAAGACCGGCACCACTTCCAGATCCATCTCCATCGCGGTGTAGCAGTTCGCCAGCGTCTGCGCTTCCACGCCCTGGCCTGCGTCAACCACCAGCAGCGCACCTTCACAGGCGGCCAGCGAGCGGGAAACTTCGTAGGAGAAGTCAACGTGGCCCGGGGTGTCGATAAAGTTCAGCTGATAGGTTTCGCCGTCGGTGGCTTTGTAATCCAGCGTCACGCTCTGGGCTTTAATGGTAATGCCGCGTTCGCGCTCGAGATCCATGGAGTCCAGCACCTGGGCTGCCATTTCGCGATCGGAGAGACCACCGCAAATCTGAATAATACGGTCAGACAGCGTCGATTTACCGTGGTCGATGTGAGCGATGATCGAAAAGTTACGAATATTCTTCATAGAGTGAGATTTTATGCCTTACGAGTAACTAAGAGGCCTGTTCGCGCCTGACGTCAATGTACTGAAACGCCGCATTCTACACTACAACCACAACGCGGGGAAATGCTCAAACCGCCCACACTTTGTAAGCGGTAACAGGCAGGATCAGGGGCGGCTTTCAGCGGATGCGTCATCGACGCGAATAAGGTTCGGCGGCAGGCCGACGCTAAGGATTATTGGCTGCCATTCGCTACGGGTGGCGAGCTTTGGCGAGAGACCACGCGCCAGCAGAAAACCGCCGATACCGCCCAGCACGGCGCCGCTAAACGCCGCCATATCGTTGCCGAACAGCGTCTGGAACAGTGCGCCCATTACAAACAGGCCAAGCAGAGGGGTCATATAGACTAATACTGCAGAGCCAAGCAGGCTGCTCTCCGCAATACCCAGCTCCACTTTCTGCCCCGGCTCCAGCGGCTCAGCGCAGGGTACAGCGATGGTGTGCGTAGTTTGCGGGCCAAGCTTGTTGAGTACGCGGCTGCCGCAGCCGGCGCGCGAGGCACAGCTGCTGCATGAGGCTTTCACGTCACACTCGACCAGCGCCTGGCCATGCTGCCAGGAGACGACGGTTGCCCACTCTTTAATCATTGCGCAGCCCTGAATTTGACGTTATCCGCAATGCGTTTTGCCGTTTGCGGCGGCAACTCGCCCACGATAGTAATTTCGGCATTGTCGCGCACGGTAGTGCTGACAGTGCGTCGACCGGTGCGCAGCATCTGGTCGCTGCTGTTCTGATTTGCACGGTTGATGTTAACCGAGAAGCTGAACAATCCATCGGAGTAGAGGCGTGATTCGACGGGCACATCGACGGTCGGCAGCTGACGGCGGCTGCTGGCAACTTCGGTGAAGCCCTGCGGCAGCCATGACGGCACCCAGTTAAAGTTCACTTTGTCGCCCGTCGGCACCGAGAGCAGCGGCGGCAGGCTCGCTTTCGCCAGCGTTTGCATGCTGTCGCTTACCTGGCCGTTGACGTTAAACGCAATCACGCGGAACTGCTCAAGGGTTTCGCCATCGCGATCGAGCAGATCGACGCGCATCGGCAGCCGGCTCTCTTCGTCCATCCAGACAATGTAGCTGTAGCGCGTACCGTCACGCGCCACGACGCGGATCACTTCACACAGCCTGTCGGCAATGCGTGTGCGCCCGACGGAGATAAAGTCGTAGTACGGCGAAAGACGTTTGAAGTCGGTATAGACCAGCGACGGCAGCGAATCGACGATGTAGTTACCGTTGAGCGTGAAGGGCTCAAGGCCTGGCTCGAAGTAGCTGATCTCATTGCCGCGCTGCACCACTTCGCGGCGCGGGCCATCCATCTGCAGCAGCTGCGCAAGCGCCTGGTTGTCGAGACGCGCATGGCGATAGCGCAGCGATTCGACACCCTGTTTGTTGATGCTGATAAAGGAGAGTTCGTAATTAAGAGACTGGCTCGCTACATTCATCTGCTGTAACAACGCCCCGGATGAAACATCAGCCGAGGCGTTAGTTGAGCAAAGTAGACCAGCAGCCACAAAAGAGAGGGCACACCAAAGTTGCTTCATTACTGCGATTGCGTTCCTAAGGTTTGATTTCCTGGCACCTGGACAGCGGCCTGCTGAGTCTGCGCCTGTTCAAACTGAAGCTGCTCAGCGTGCAGGCGGCGTTGCAGTTCGTAATCCTGCAGCATCGCATTGATGCGACGACGCTGTTCCTGAACCTGCTGCTGCTGACCGGCACTTGCCGTCGCATCAGCCGGAACACCCAGGCTCACCGGGCTGGCTTTGCCCATCATCGGCAGTGTGTTAAACACTGGCGCTTCGGGCTGCTGGGTAGATTCAGCCTGGCCATTATAGTGCTGAACGCCAACAATGACAGCTAACGATACGCATGCCGCAACGCCCATCTGGGTGAGCTGGCTCGCCCACGGACGTACTTTGTGCCAGAACGGCATCTTCTGCCACTGCTGTGGTGCCGGCTGCGCTTCAGGGATAAGCGGCGTCGCAGGCTGCACGGCGTCACTCTCAATCGCGGCCATAACCCGATCGGAGATATCGAAATGCAGCAGGTCGGCAGTATCACCACGCATTGAATCACGGATGAGGTGGTAACTCGCCCAGGTTCGCTGCATTTCTGGATCACGGGACAGCTCACTGAGCAGTTCGTTATCCAGGGTCTCACCATCCATTAAAGCGGAAAGTTTTTCTTTCTGCATGCCTAATACCTTTTCCAGTATCCCGCTATCGTCAACGCCTGATAAGCGGTTGAACTTTATTATCAATGGCTTCCCGCGCACGGAAGATACGAGAACGAACTGTACCCACCGGGCAATCCATGATGACCGCTATCTCTTCATAGCTTAGGCCATCCAGCTCCCGTAACGTAATTGCCATACGTAAATCTTCCGGGAGAGACTCAATAGTGCGGAAAACGATTTGTCGCAGTTCTTCTGACAACATTAAGTTCTCAGGGTTCGAAATTTCTTTCAGCGCGCCGCCGCTTTCGAAGTTTTCCGCTTCATTCGCATCCACATCGCTGGATGGCGGCCTGCGCCCCTGAGCAACCAGGTAATTTTTCGCTGTATTCACAGCAATACGGTAGAGCCAGGTATAAAAAGCGCTATCACCCCTGAAAGAATCAAGCGCGCGATAGGCTTTAATAAAGGACTCTTGTGCTACGTCAGGCACATCGCCTGAAGGGACATAACGAGAGACCAGACTCGCCACTTTATGCTGATAGCGCACCACCAGTAAGTTAAAGGCTTTCTGATCTCCCTTCTGGACCCTTTCAACAAGAATCTGATCCGTTAACTGCTCGCTCATCCGAGGTAAAGTCTCCCCAAAACCCATTTCCACGCGTAGCCAGAACGCCACTCCAAAACTGCATTATGAGCAAGCAGCCAATTAGAGAGCAGACCGGTAAGAAAGTTCCGTCACGCCTTTGTTTTTGTGCAGAGTTACGCAGAACTTTCGTTATCACTCATTATAAGTCTGCCGACCAACTGCACCCTGTTCTCAAAGAAAAGACCTTAAGATCGCCAGAGATTACCGCACTAATGCTTTTTTTCATCCTTAATACACCTTAGTAAACAAACAGCCTTTTCTTAGATTTTATCCTCTATCTCCAGGCTGCGAGACCCACCATGTTTAGTGCTTAATACACAAAACAAAAAAATGTGCATTTGCTGTGCGGGTGGTGCTATTCTCGGGCAACACTTGTTTAGTAAATTAAACACACTATGCAAACAACTCCTGAACTCTCCTGTGATGTGCTGGTGATTGGCAGCGGTGCGGCGGGTCTCTCCGTTGCGTTACGTCTGGCTGAGCACCATTCCGTTATCGTTTTAAGCAAAGGGCCGGTCAGCGAAGGGTCGACACTCTACGCTCAGGGCGGTATTGCGGCGGTGTTTGATAAAACGGACAGCATCGCCTCTCATGTCGAAGATACCCTGATTGCCGGTGCCGG
The DNA here is from genome assembly GCF_001975225.1 of Kosakonia cowanii JCM 10956 = DSM 18146. Taxonomy (NCBI): domain Bacteria; kingdom Pseudomonadati; phylum Pseudomonadota; class Gammaproteobacteria; order Enterobacterales; family Enterobacteriaceae; genus Kosakonia; species Kosakonia cowanii. The sequence continues at coordinate 121,642 of NZ_CP019445.1, forward strand.
TATTGTCGATCGCCACGCGGCGGAGTTTGTCGCCAGCCATGCGCGTCACTGCGTGCAGTGGCTTATCGATCAGGGCGTGATGTTTGATACCGAGCTGAGTGAAAACGGCGATGCCAGCTATCACCTTACCCGCGAAGGCGGGCACAGCCATCGCCGGATCCTTCATGCCGCTGATGCCACCGGCAAAGCGGTGGAGAACACGCTGGTGAGCCAGGCGATGAGCCACCCCAATATTCGCCTGCTTGAGCGCACCAATGCGGTTGACCTGATTATCTCCGACAAGATTGGCCTGCCCGGTGCGCGCCGGATAGTTGGCGCATGGGTGTGGAATCGTAATAAAGAGCAGGTTGAGACCTGTCGCGCAAAAGCGGTGGTGCTGGCCACCGGCGGCGCATCGAAGGTCTATCAGTACACCACCAATCCCGATATCGCTTCCGGCGATGGTATCGCCATGGCCTGGCGCGCGGGTTGCCGGGTGGCGAATCTGGAGTTTAATCAGTTTCACCCCACCGCACTGTTTCACCCGCAGGCGCGCAATTTCCTGCTGACGGAAGCGTTACGCGGCGAAGGCGCGCATCTGAAACGCCCGGATGGCACGCGCTTTATGCCGGACTTCGACCCGCGCGGCGAACTCGCTCCGCGTGATGTAGTGGCGCGCGCCATCGACCATGAAATGAAACGCCTCGGCGTCGAGTGCATGTACCTGGATATCAGCCACAAACCGCCTGAGTTTGTGCGCCACCACTTCCCGATGATCTACGAGAAACTGCTTGGCCTCGGTATCGATCTGACTAAAGAGCCGGTGCCGATTGTGCCAGCGGCACACTACACCTGTGGCGGGGTGATGATTGACGATTGCGGCCGTACCGATGTTGATGGTCTCTATGCGGTTGGCGAAGTGAGCTACAGCGGGCTGCATGGCGCTAATCGCATGGCCTCTAATTCACTGCTGGAGTGTCTGGTCTATGGCTGGTCGGCCGCTGAAGATATTGCGCACCGTATGCCGGACATCGAAAACGTGCCTGCGTTACCGGCGTGGGATGAGAGCCGTGTCGACGATGCCGATGAGCGGGTGATCCTGCAACATAACTGGCATGAGCTACGGCTATTTATGTGGGATTACGTCGGGATCGTGCGGACCACCAAACGCCTTGAGCGGGCGTTGCGGCGCATTAACTTGTTGCAGCAGGAAATTGACGAGTATTACGCGCACTTCCGCGTGTCAAATAACCTGCTTGAAGTGCGCAACCTGGTGCAGGTGGCGGAGCTGATTGTGCGCTGCGCAATGATGCGCAAAGAGAGCCGAGGCCTGCACTACACGCTGGATTACCCGCATCAGTTGCCGGAATCTGGGCCAACGGTGCTCTCGCCGCAAAGTTACATAAAAAGATAGAAGGTCTGGGTCAGCGCGCTAAAGCTTTCTGAATAGCGCTGATCCGCGCCGCGGATCACCAGCCTGTCGGCAAACAGCTCGCCCTGTCGCGGCGAGAAGGCCAGCAGCACGCGGTGCGGCAGGCGCCCTTCTGTCTCCGCGACATCGGTACGAAGACGCAAATGCCAGCCGAGCTGTCGCGCTTTCTCACTAAAGCCTTCACAGGTTTCAACCGGCAGTACCACACAGAAAAACCCCTCTTCGGTGATAAGCGTCGCGGCGATCTCCAGCAGCGTCTGGTGATCGAGGGTGGTGGTGTAGCGCGCGCGGTCGCGCTCAGGCGTGGCGCACTTAACGCCCTCTTCAAAGTAGGGCGGATTACTGACGATGAGATCAAAACGCGTGGTGTTCTGCTGGCTCCAGGCGAGAATATCGGCGCAATGGACGCGAATGCGATCGGCCCACATAGAAGCCTGCACGTTCTCCTGCGCCTGCCCTGCCGCCTGCTCATCAAGCTCAACCGCATCGAGGGTTACATCATTTGCGGTACGCTGCGCCAGCATTAGCGCCAGTAAGCCGCTGCCGCTACCAATATCGAGAATATGACGGGCGCGGGAGACCGGTGCCCAGGCGCCTAACATCACACCATCGGTACCGACTTTCATGGCACAGCGGTCATGCGCGACGAAAAATGATTTAAACGTGAAGCCATCGCGGCGAAGCTGAGCCTTTGGCTGAGACATCTTTACAACCTCAAAACGGAAAACCGCTGTAGCATAGGGGAAAGCGTAGCGTCAGAAAAGCGATAAGCAGACAACAGATGAAGATTGCAGCCGTAACGTCTATAATCAGCGCCCCACACAGAGGTAGAACATGACTGTAACGACTTTTTCCGAACTCGAACTTGACGACAGCCTTCTGGACGCGCTCCAGAATAAAGGCTTTACACGCCCAACCGCTATCCAGGCCGCTGTTATTCCGCCTGCGCTTGAAGGGCGTGATGTCCTCGGTTCTGCGCCCACCGGGACAGGTAAAACCGCAGCCTTTTTGCTGCCGGCGTTGCAACACCTTCTGGACTTTCCGCGTAAGAAATCCGGCCCGCCGCGTATCCTGATCCTGACGCCAACCCGTGAGCTGGCGATGCAGGTTGCCGACCACGCGCGTGAACTGGCGGCTAACACTCATCTTGATATCGCCACCATTACCGGCGGTGTGGCGTATATGAACCACGCCGAAGTATTCAGCGAAAACCAGGATATCGTGGTCGCGACAACCGGCCGCCTGTTGCAGTATATAAAAGAAGAGAACTTCGACTGCCGGGCGGTCGAGACGCTGATTCTTGACGAAGCGGACCGCATGCTGGATATGGGCTTCGCGCAGGATATCGAGACCATTGCGGCTGAAACGCGCTGGCGCAAGCAGACGATGCTCTTCTCCGCCACGCTGGAAGGCGACGCGATCAAAGATTTTGCCGAGCGCCTGCTGGAAGAGCCGGTTGAGGTCTCAGCCACACCATCGACCCGCGAGCGTAAAAAAATTCATCAGTGGTACTACCGTGCCGATGATGTGCAGCACAAAACCGCGCTGCTGGTGCACCTGCTGAAACAGCCGGACGCCACCCGCACCATCGTCTTTGTACGCAAGCGTGAGCGCGTGCATGAACTGGCGACCTGGCTGCGTGAAGCGGGCATTAACAACTGCTATCTCGAAGGCGAGATGGTACAGATCAAGCGTAACGAAGCGATCAAGCGCCTGACCGAAGGCCGTGTCAATGTTCTGGTCGCAACCGACGTTGCCGCGCGCGGGATTGATATTCCCGATGTCAGCCACGTGATTAACTTCGATATGCCGCGCAGCGGTGATACTTACCTGCACCGTATCGGCCGTACCGGTCGCGCGGGACGTAAGGGCATCGCCATTTCACTGGTTGAAGCGCACGATCACCTGCTGCTGGGCAAAGTTGGCCGTTACGTTGAAGAGCCGTTGAAAGCGCGCGTCATTGATGAGCTGCGCCCGACAAGCCGTCCGCCAAGTGAAAAACTGAACGGCAAACCGTCGAAAAAGGCGTTAGCGAAGCGCGATGAGAAGAAAAAAGAGAAAGATAAAGAGAAGCCGCGCGTTAAGCAGCGCCATCGCGATACCAAGAATATTGGTAAGCGCCGCAAGCCGAGCACGGCGGGCAGCGAACAGCAGAAGAGCGAAAAGTAAAAAAACGCCGGGGAGACCCGGCGTTTTTATTAGTGCCTGCGATTACAGGCTTTCAGTAAAGGTACGAGCAATAACGTCGCGCTGCTGTTCCGGTGTCAGCGAGTTGAAACGCACAGCGTAACCGGAAACACGAATCGTCAGCTGCGGGTATTTTTCCGGATGCTCAACGGCGTCCATCAGCGTTTCACGACGCAGCACGTTAACGTTCAGATGCTGGCCCCCTTCAACGCGTACTTCCGGCTGTACTTCCATCGGAATTTCGCGGTATTCGATATCGCCCAGTTTGCTTACTGCAACAACATCATCTTCAGCGAAACCAGCTTTCGCGCAGACGCAGCGTGCTTCGCCCTTTTCGCTATCAAGCAGCCAGAATGAGTTCAACAGATCGTCATTAGCCGCTTTTGTAATCTGGATACCCGTAATCATAAATAGCCTCCCTTAGGCAGATTAGGTGATTGACCGGACGTATACCGGCCAATTGGTAAAACCATTGTTATCTGTTTGTCTGTATACCAGCCTGTACCGGGCCATTCTTTGATTTTAGTCAATAAAAACCATACAGCAAAAATGGCTATTAGGGTTTGTTCTTGTTTTATATCAATTTATACTTCTCAGGTGCACTAAAAATTTACGTAAATTTTCAACTATTTTTTAGGAGGTGTGCGCTTTCGAGAGCGGCTGATTTTGTTCTGGAGAAAGAAGCAGTTAAGCTACGGCAAACCAACTTTGCAGGAGATCGGGATGACGACTTCATTGACATGGCATGACGTACTGGCAGAAGAGAAACAGCAGCCCTACTTTGTGAACACCCTGAATACCGTGGCCGCTGAACGCCAGTCCGGCGCGACGATCTATCCGCCGCAGAAAGATGTCTTCAACGCCTTTCGTTTTACCGAGCTTGGCGATGTGAAAGTCGTGATCCTGGGACAGGATCCCTATCATGGCCCCGGCCAGGCGCATGGGCTGGCCTTTTCCGTGAGGCCCGGCGTCGCCGTTCCCCCTTCTTTATTGAATATGTACAAAGAGTTAGAGAAAACCGTGCCGGGCTTTACCCGCCCTACTCATGGTTATCTTGAGAGCTGGGCGCGTCAGGGCGTGTTGCTGCTTAATACGGTGCTTACCGTACGCGCCGGGCAGGCGCACTCGCATGCCAGCCTCGGTTGGGAAACCTTTACCGATAAAGTTATCAGCCTGATTAATGAGCACCGTGAAGGCGTGGTCTTTTTGCTGTGGGGATCGCATGCGCAGAAGAAGGGGGCGATTATCGACAGGAAACGCCATCATGTGCTGACCGCGCCGCACCCGTCGCCGCTTTCGGCTCATCGGGGCTTTTTTGGCTGTAACCATTTTGTGCTGGCGAATGAGTGGCTAGAGCAGCATGGCGAAAAGCCGATTAATTGGATGCCGGAACTGCCGGCGGAAAGCGAATAGGGTATGCGGGTGATGTGCCGGATGGCGGCGTTGCCTTATCCGGCCTACGCAATAGCCAGTGGAACGCGAACAGGATAGGCGGGAAATATGCCGGATGGCGGCGTTGCCTTATCCGGCCTACGAAACAGCCAGCGGAACGCGAATAGAATATGCGGGAAATATGCCGGATGGCGGCGTTGCCTTATCCGGCCTACAGAAGTGCTGCAGGTAAGGTCGGGTAGACGCACGCGCCGCCCGACCTTGATACTTTACGCCTTGTTCTGACGCCACCACTCGGCGAGCAATACGCCGGTTGCGACCGAAACGTTGAGGCTTTCAACGTTGCCGGTGCCTTCAATGGAGACGCTCAGATCGGCGCGCGACAGCGTTTCATCGGAAATACCATCACGCTCCTGGCCTAACACCAGTACCATCTTCTTCGGCAGTTCGGCTTTGAACAGCGGCGTGCCGTTATGGCTGGATGTTGTCACCAGCGCGTAACCCGCCTGACGGAATGCTTCCAGCGCGCCGACAAAACTTTCGCCGGTGATCGCCTGAACGTGTTCCGCCCCGCCCTCTGCGGTACGTACCGCAGCACCGGATTCGATCACGCCCGCATCCTGCAACACCACACCTTTCACGCCAAAGTGCGCGCAGCTACGCATAATCGCGCCGAGGTTGTGCGGGTTACCCACATCTTCCAGCGCCAGTACGCAATCTTCTTCGCCTGCGCTCGCCACCCACTTCTCAACGCTCAGACCGTTACGTTTTTTGATCAGGAAGCAGACGCCGCCGTGGTGCTCGGTGCCGGACGCTTTTGCCAGCTCCTGCTCATCAACCACGTGGTACGCTTTGCGGTTAGCCGCCATCCAGCGCAGCGCTTCTTTAAAGCGCGGCGTGACGCTCTGCACAAACCAGGCGCGCACGATGCAATCCGGGCGGCTGCTGAACAGCGCCTGGCAGGCGTTTTCGCCATACACGCGCGTCTCTTCTGCGCGCTGACGGCGCAATACTTCAGGATCGATATAGCTTTTACCGCTAATACCGCCGTGGTCCGGCTTCTCCGGCGTTTCCTCGCCGGGTGCGCGTGACACGGTGCGCCACGGTGAATCACCCCGCGCGCTGTAATCATCACGCGGTGCGCGACTTCTCTCATCGCGTTGCGGACGACCACCTCTGTCATCACGTGCAGAACGACCTTTGTCGTCACGGCCCGGGCGACTTCTGTCATTGCGGGAAGCGTTTCCGGTACGAGCAGGCCCTTTCCCGGTACGCGGGTTATGACCTCGTTTATCGGAATCATCATCACTGCGGACATACATCACTTTGACCTTGCCGCTCTTGTTCTTTAACTCATCGTTCATGCTTTTCTCCACCAGCGCTGCGCGAAGCGCGCAGATTACCTGATGTGCCGACGCTGCGCCATTAATTCATTCAAAAGCCAGCGACTATTGTACTCATTGAATAAACCACGTTGTTGTTTAAAACCTGTACATCAATAATACGTAACATTGTAGAAACATAACGGCATCATGCCGCTGTGTACCACCGCTTCCCTGAGGTTAGTTATGAATACCGTATGTGCAAGCTGCCAGGCGTTGAACCGTATCCCACAAGAACGCATGCAAGATACAGCGAAATGTGGGCGTTGCGGGCACGAGCTGTTCGACGGCGACGTGATCAACGCCACCGGCGACACGCTCGATAAACTCCTGAAAGATGATCTACCGGTGGTCGTCGATTTCTGGGCGCCGTGGTGCGGCCCGTGCCGTAGCTTTGCGCCGATCTTTGAAGATGTGGCGGAAGAGCGCAGTGGCCAGGTACGCTTTGTGAAAGTGAACACCGAAGCAGAGCGTGAACTGAGCGCGCGGTTTCGCATTCGCAGCATTCCGACCATCATGCTGTTCAAAAATGGCGAAGTGGTGGACATGCTGAGCGGCGCGGTACCGAAAGCCCCGTTCGACAGCTGGCTGAACGAATCACTTTGATCCTGTCGGGGCGCATCTTGTGCCCCGTTTTTACCTCTGCGACAATGGCGTTTTTCCTGTGCGACCGCCATGACTGATAACGCCGTTCTCAAACTCCGCGCTGAGCGCCTTGCCCGCTCGACCCGCCCTTTTCTTGCGCGCGGTAATCGCATCCGTCGCTGTCAGCGCTGTCTGCTGCCGCTGCGTAACTGCCTGTGCGACACCTTAAAGCCAACCGCTGTCGCCAGCCGCTTCTGCCTGGTGATGTTCGATACCGAGCCGATGAAGCCGAGCAATACCGGGCGTTTAATTGCCGATGTGCTGCCTGATACACTGGCGTTTCAGTGGTCGCGCACCGAACCGCCGCAGGAGCTCATTGATTTATGTACCAGCGATGCCTATCAACCGATGGTGGTGTTTCCCGCTTCTTATGCTGGCAGTGAACGACAAGTGCTGAGCGCGCCGCCCGCAGGAAAACCGCCGTTGTTTATTATGCTCGACGGTACCTGGACCGAAGCGCGCAAGATGTTCCGCAAAAGCCCCTATCTTGATGCCCTGCCGATTATCTCCGTCGATCTGTCGCGGGTTTCGGCCTATCGCCTGCGGGAAGCGCACGCCGAGGATCAATACTGCACGGCGGAAGTAGCCATTGCCCTGCTCGATCTGGCCGGTGATAACGCCGCGGCACAGGCATTGGGCGATCATTTCACGCTGTTTCGTGAGCGCTATCTGGCCGGGAAACCGCATCATTCGTCCACCGTCACAGCAAAAGCGGAAGAAAGCGTTTAAAATCATCGGGTCACTCATTTGTGGAGGCCGGTATGAGCCAGCGAGGGTTGGAAGCGTTATTACGTCCCCGTTCGATTGCGGTTATTGGCGCATCCATGAAACCGGATCGCGCCGGTTTTCTGATGATGCGCAATCTTCTCGCCGGCGGCTTTGCCGGGCCAGTGCTGCCGGTCACGCCCGCCTATAAAGCCGTGCAGGGCGTGCTCGCCTGGCCAGATATCGCCAGCCTCCCCTTTACCCCCGATCTCGCGGTGCTCTGCACCCATGCGAAACGCAATCTGGCGCTGCTGGAGGCGCTTGGCGAAAAAGGGTGTAAAACCTGCATTATTCTCTCTGCCCCGCCGGAACAGCATGCTCAATTACTCGCCTGCGCAGGCCGCTATCAGATGCGCCTGCTCGGGCCAAACAGCTTAGGGCTGCTCGCGCCGTGGCAGGGTCTGAACGCCAGTTTCTCACCGGTGCCGATTACGCGCGGCAAGCTGGCGTTTATTTCCCAGTCTGCTGCCGTCTCTAATACCATTCTTGACTGGGCGCAGCAGCGCGAGATGGGTTTCTCCTACTTTATTGCGCTTGGCGACAGCCTGGATATCGACGTTGATGAGCTGCTCGATTTCCTGGCCCGCGACAGCAAGACCAGCGCCATCCTGCTCTACCTTGAACATCTCAGCGATGCGCGCCGTTTTGTCTCCGCCGCCCGCAGCGCGTCGCGCAATAAACCGATCCTGGTGATCAAGAGCGGCCGCAGCCCCGAAGCGCAGCGCTTGCTGCATGCCCATTCAGGGCTCGATCCCGCCTGGGACGCGGCAATCCAGCGCGCCGGTTTATTGCGCGTACAGGATACCCATGAACTCTTCTCCGCCGTTGAGACGCTAAGCCATATGCGCCCGCTGCGCGGCGAGCGGCTAATGATCATCAGCAACGGTGCGGCACCCGCAGCGCTGGCACTGGATCAGCTCTGGTCACGCAATGGCAAGCTGGCGACGCTAAGCGAAGAGACGCTGGCGCAACTCTCTGCTGTGCTGCCGGAGTCTGTCGCCGCCGGCAACCCGCTCGATCTGCGCGATGACGCCAGTAGCGAACGCTACGCCGCCGCACTCAACATCCTGCTCGACAGCCACGATTATGATGCGCTGATGGTGATCCACGCGCCGAGCGCCGCGGCACCGGGCAGCGAAAGCGCGCTGGCGTTAATCGACATATTGAAAAAACACCCGCGCGGCAAATATGTCACCGTGCTGACTAACTGGTGTGGCGAGTTCTCGTCGCAGGAGGCGCGTCGGCTCTTTAGCGAAGCGGGTCTGCCGACTTACCGTACACCGGAAGGGACCATTACCGCCTTTATGCATATGGTTGAGTATCGCCGTAACCAGAAGCAGCTGCGTGAAACCCCGGCGCTCTCCCAACGCCTGACGGCGGATACCGCCGATGCGCGGAAACTGCTGCAACAGGCACTGGCCGAGGGCGCAACGACGCTCGATACCCATGAAGTGCAGCCAATTTTGCGCGCCTGGGGGCTGCAAACGCTGCCAACCTGGATTGCGGGCGACAGTGCCGAAGCGGTACATATTGCCGAGCAGATTGGCTACCCCGTCGCGCTAAAGCTGCGCTCGCCCGATATTCCTCATAAATCTGAGGTGCAGGGGGTAATGCTCTATCTGCGTACCGCCAAAGAGGTGCAGCAGGCGGCGGATGCCATTATTGAGCGCGTTAAGCTTAACTGGCCGCAGGCGCGTATTCAGGGTTTGCAGGTGCAGAGCATGGCGAACCGCGCAGGCGCGCAGGAGTTGCGGGTGGTGGTAGAGCACGATCCGGTGTTTGGCCCGCTGATTATGCTCGGCGAAGGCGGCGTCGAGTGGCGTGCTGAGGATCAGGCTGCGGTGGCATTACCGCCGCTCAATATGAACCTCGCCCGCTATCTGGTGATTCAGGCAATTAAGCGTAAAAAGATCCGTGGCCGCAGCGCCTTGCGCTCGCTGGATATTGCCGGGCTGAGCCAGTTTCTGGTGCAGGTCTCCAATCTTATTATTGATTGCCCGGAGATCGCGCGGCTCGATATTCACCCTCTGCTGGCGTCCGGCAGCGAATTTACGGCGCTGGATGTCTCGATGACGTTAGCGGCGGCCAGCGAAAATGGCGAAGCGCGGCTGGCGATCCGCCCCTACCCGCAATATCTCGAAGAGCAGGTGACGATGAAAAACGGCGAGCACTGCCTGTTCCGCCCGATCCTGCCGGAAGATGAGCCTCTGCTGCAGCAATTTATCTCGCAGGTAACAAAAGAGGATCTCTATTACCGTTACTTTAGCGAGATCAACGAATTTACCCATGATGATTTAGCGAATATGACGCAAATCGACTACGATCGGGAAATGGCATTTGTCGCAGTACGCCGCACGGAGCAGGGTGAAGAGATCCTCGGCGTAACCCGTGCGATATCCGATCCGGATAACGTTGATGCCGAATTTTCCGTGTTAGTGCGTTCTGATTTAAAAGGTCTTGGGCTTGGGCGGCGTCTGCTGGAAAAACTTATTGCCTATACCCGGGATCACGGACTTAAGCGTTTGAATGGTATTACTATGCCCAACAATCGCGGTATGGTAACGCTGGCGCGTAAACTGGGATTTGATGTCGATATCCAGATGGAAGACGGGATTGTAGGGCTTTCGCTTCCTCTGGCACAGACGGCGCAATCCTGAGTAAGGTACTGGAAATGTTGACCACTTTAGTGGACACGGTGTTATTATTGCCCGCTTATGTCGTCTGCATGGTACAGAAGACCCTTCAATAAACAGAGAAGAAACGCACTGTGATGTTGTCAAAATTTAAGCGTAATAAACATCAACAACACCTTGCCCAACTCCCCAAGCTTTCTCAGTCAGTTGATGAGGTAGAGTTCTTCTACTCACCGGCCGATTTCAGGGAGACGTTGCTTGCCCGGATAGCGAGCGCGACGCGCCAAATCTATATCATCGCTCTGTATCTGGAACAGGACGATGGCGGCAAAGGCGTGATGAACGCGCTGTATGAAGCAAAACGTCAGCGTCCGGAGCTGGACGTGCGCGTACTGGTTGACTGGCATCGCGCCCAGCGTGGCCGCATTGGTGCGGCGGCGTCGAACACTAACGCTGACTGGTACTGCCGTTTAGCGCAGGAGAATCCAGGCGTTGATGTTCCTGTTTATGGCGTGCCGGTCAATACGCGCGAAGCTCTCGGCGTTCTCCATTTCAAAGGCTTTATTATCGATGACGCGGTGCTTTACAGCGGCGCGAGCCTCAATGATGTTTACCTCCATCAGCATGATAAATACCGCTATGACCGCTATCAGCTGATCCGCAATCCGCAGATGGCGGAAGTGATGCGCGGCTGGCTGGAGTCAAACCTGATTCACGGGCGCGGTGTTAATCGTCTTGACGATCCAGCGCGGCCAAAAAGCCCGGAAATTAAAAATGATATTCGCCAGTTCCGCCAGGCGTTGCGCGATGCCTCGTTCCATTTTGAGGGCAACGCCAGTAATGACGAGCTGGCGGTTACGCCGCTGGTTGGCCTCGGAAAATCGAGCCTGCTGAATAAAACCATCTTTCATCTGATGCCGTGTGCGGAACAGAAACTGACTATCTGTACTCCGTACTTCAACCTGCCAGCAGTGCTGGTTCGCAACATTATTCAGCTGCTGCGCGATGGGAAAAAGGTGGAGATTATCGTTGGCGATAAAACGGCGAATGACTTTTTTATCCCGGAAGATGAGCCGTTCAAAATCATCGGCGCGCTGCCCTATCTTTATGAGATTAACCTGCGCCGCTTCCTGAGCCGCCTGCAGTACTACGTTAATACCGACCAGCTTGTGGTTCGCCTGTGGAAAGATGGCGATAACAGTTATCACCTGAAAGGGATGTGGGTCGACGATGAGTGGATGCTGCTGACGGGTAATAATCTTAACCCGCGCGCCTGGCGTCTGGATCTGGAAAACGCGGTGTTGATCCACGATCCGAAACAGCAGCTGGCGGCGCAGCGCGATAAAGAGCTGGAACTTATCCGCACCCATACGACAGTGGTGAACCACTATCGCGATCTGCAAAGCATCGCCGAGTACCCGGTAAAAGTGCGTAAGCTTATTCGTCGCTTGCGCCGTATTCGTATCGATAAACTGATCAGCCGGATCCTCTAATATTGAAGCCCTGTCTTATGACGGGGCTTTTTTTCAGGTCTCTGCGTATGAACAAAGCTTATCTGTTAAGCACCCTCTTATTAACCGGCTGTAGCCACATGGCGAACGATAGCTGGAGCGGCCAGGATAAAGCGCAGCACTTTCTGGCCTCGGCCATGCTCTCTGCCGCAGGCAATGAGTATGCGCAGCATCAGGATATCAGCCGCGATCGCAGCGCCCTTATCGGTGTGATGTTTTCAGTAAGTCTTGGTGCGTCGAAGGAGTTGTGGGACAGCCGCCCGGCGGGGAGCGGCTGGAGCTGGAAAGATTTCGCATGGGATGTCGCCGGTGCCACAACGGGCTATGCCGTGTGGCAGCTGGCTGAACATTAAAGGCGTATGCCCTTCCCTTTGCGGTGCAGCGTCAGCGATACCAGAAATGCCACTGCGCCCATTGCGGTGACGTACCAGAAGAAAGCCGTTTCGAAACCGATTGATTTTAATGACAGCGCCACGTATTCAGCCGATCCGCCAAACACTGCATTCGCCACAGCGTAAGATAAGCCAACGCCCAGGGCACGCACCTGCGCCGGGAACATCTCCGCTTTTAATATCCCGCTGATTGAGGTGTAGAAACTGGCGATTACCAGCGCCAGCATGACGAGTGCGAAAGCAGCATAGGGTGAAGTTACGCTGTGCAACGCCGTGAGGATTGGCACCGTACAAACGGTCGCCAGCCCACCAAACAGCAGCATGGAGGTGCGCCGCCCGATGCGGTCGGATAACGCACCGATAACCGGCTGGATCACCATAAAGAGGAATAGCGCCGCGGTCATGATGATACTGGCAACATTCGCATGCATACCGGCAGTATTGACCAGGTATTTCTGCATATAGGTGGTAAAGGTGTAGAAGGTGAGCGAGCCGCCGGCGGTAAAGCCAAGCACCATCAAAAATGCTTTGCGGTTGCGCCACAGCCCTTTCATAGAGCCAGCTTCTTTCAGGGATCGCACTTCCTGCTGGGAGGTTTCATCCAGTTGGCGACGTAACCAGAGCGCGACAATGGCCAGCGCTGCGCCCAGCGCGAAAGGTATACGCCATCCCCAGGCCCTGAGTTCTGAGTCTTCCATCACTTGCTGCAGGATCACAACAACCAGCAATGCCAGCAGTTGTCCGCCGATCAGGGTGACATACTGGAATGAGGCATAAAACCCTTTGCGTCCCTCAACTGCCACTTCGCTCATATAGGTCGCACTTGTACCATACTCCCCGCCGACCGACAGCCCCTGGAAGAGACGTGCCAATAGCAGTAATGCCGGAGCCAAAGTACCGATGGTTTCATACCCCGGTAAGCACGCGATCACTAACGAGCCTAAACACATCATGCAGACCGAGATCAGCATCGATCTTTTACGCCCATGACGATCGGCAATACGACCAAATAACCACCCGCCGATGGGGCGCATCAGGAAACCTGCGGCAAAAACACCGGCAGTCTGAAGCAGTTGAGTAGTAGGGTTACCTTGCGGGAAAAAGATGTGCGCGAAATAGAGGGAGCAAAAAGAGTAGACGTAAAAATCGAACCACTCTACCAGGTTACCCGATGAGGCGCCAACGATGGCCCATACCCGGCGACGCGTATCGCTGCTGGTGAGAGATTCACTATTTTTCATGCTGTTTTCAGCCATTCGTATGTAACTCCTGCTTACAATAGGTATTATTTTTAGAGCGAACGTCCCTGCTCAATGTGGATAAAAGAGGGAGATGTTACATGTTTGTTATGGTTAAAAGGTGATAAAGATCCCATTTCGACTTAGGTAGGTTAGTAATTAAGATTATGACCCGGCGGGTACGTTTGTCATGCCTGGTAACGGCAGCAGGATTGTACGTGTTGAGGTTAAATGATCTTTTCCAGCAAGGCAGGCTATCGTGGAAAAAGAATAGCAAAAAGCCTCATGCTTTCGCATGAGGCTTTCGGCTTGGTTTGATGCCTGGCAGTTCCCTACTCTCGCATGGGGAGACCCCACACTACCATCGGCGCTACGGCGTTTCACTTCTGAGTTCGGCATGGGGTCAGGTGGGACCACCGCGCTAGTGCCGCCAGGCAAATTCTGTTGCCATCCCGCGTCAGCCGGACGGCTTAATCTGTATCAGCTGAAAATCATCTCTCATCCGCCAAAACATCTTCGGCGTTGTAAGGTTAAGCCTCACGGTTCATTAGTACCGGTTAGCTCAACGCATCGCTGCGCTTACACACCCGGCCTATCAACGTCGTCGTCTTCAACGTTCCTTCAGGAGACTTAAAGTCTCAGGGAGAACTCATCTCGGGGCAAGTTTCGTGCTTAGATGCTTTCAGCACTTATCTCTTCCGCATTTAGCTACCGGGCAGTGCCATTGGCATGACAACCCGAACACCAGTGATGCGTCCACTCCGGTCCTCTCGTACTAGGAGCAGCCCCCCTCAATTCTCCAGCGCCCACGGCAGATAGGGACCGAACTGTCTCACGACGTTCTAAACCCAGCTCTACCACTTTAAATGGCGAACAGCCATACCCTTGGGACCTACTTCAGCCCCAGGATGTGATGAGCCGACATCGAGGTGCCAAACACCGCCGTCGATATGAACTCTTGGGCGGTATCAGCCTGTTATCCCCGGAGTACCTTTTATCCGTTGAGCGATGGCCCTTCCATTCAGAACCACCGGATCACTATGACCTGCTTTCGCACCTGCTCGCGCCGTCACGCTCGCAGTCAAGCCAGCTTATGCCATTGCACTAACCTCCTGATGTCCGACCAGGATTAGCTGACCTTCGTGCTCCTCCGTTACGCTTTAGGAGGAGACCGCCCCAGTCAAACTACCCACCAGACACTGTCCGCAACCCGGATCACGGGTCCACGTTAGAACATCAAACATTAAAGGGTGGTATTTCAAGGTTGGCTCCACGCAGACTGGCGTCCACGCTTCAAAGCCTCCCACCTATCCTACACATCAAGGCTCAATGTTCAGTGTGTTCACGGGGTCTTTCCGTCTTGCCGCGGGTACACTGCATCTTCACAGCGAGTTCAATTTCACTGAGTCTCGGGTGGAGACAGCCTGGCCATCATTACGCCATTCGTGCAGGTCGGAACTTACCCGACAAGGAATTTCGCTACCTTAGGACCGTTATAGTTACGGCCGCCGTTTACCGGGGCTTCGATCAAGAGCTTCACCTTGCGGTTGACCCCATCAATTAACCTTCCGGCACCGGGCAGGCGTCACACCGTATACGTCCACTTTCGTGTTTGCACAGTGCTGTGTTTTTAATAAACAGTTGCAGCCAGCTGGTATCTTCGACTGGTTTCAGCTCCGCGAGCAAGTCGCTTCACCTACACACCAGCGTGCCTTCTCCCGAAGTTACGGCACCATTTTGCCTAGTTCCTTCACCCGAGTTCTCTCAAGCGCCTTGGTATTCTCTACCTGACCACCTGTGTCGGTTTGGGTACGATTTCGTGTTACCTGATGCTGCTTTTCCTGGAAGCAGGGCATTTGTCACTTCAGCACCGTGGTGCCTCGTCATCACGCCTCAGTGTTAAAGTGAACCGGATTTACCTGGAACACACACCTACACGCTTAAACCGGGACAACCGTCGCCCGGCCGACATAGCCTTCTCCGTCCCCCCTTCGCAGTAACACCAAGTACAGGAATATTAACCTGTTTCCCATCGACTACGCCTTTCGGCCTCGCCTTAGGGGTCGACTCACCCTGCCCCGATTAACGTTGGACAGGAACCCTTGGTCTTCCGGCGAGCGGGCTTTTCACCCGCTTTATCGTTACTTATGTCAGCATTCGCACTTCTGATACCTCCAGCAGCCCTCACAGGCCACCTTCGACGGCTTACAGAACGCTCCCCTACCCAACAACACATAGTGTCGCTGCCGCAGCTTCGGTGCATGGTTTAGCCGTATCTCCGCGCAGCGCTCGACAGTGACTATTACATCTTCCGCGCAGGCCGACTCGACCAGTGAGCTATTACGCTTTCTTTAAATGATGGCTGCTTCTAAGCCAACATCCTGGCTGTCTGTGCCTTCCCACATCGTTTCCCACTTAACCATGACTTTGGGACCTTAGCTGGCGGTCTGGGTTGTTTCCCTCTTCACGACGGACGTTAGCACCCGCCGTGTGTCTCCCGTGATAACATTCTCCGGTATTCGTAGTTTGCATCGGGTTGGTAAGCCGGGATGGCCCCCTAGCCGAAACAGTGCTCTACCCCCGGAGATGAATTCACGAGGCGCTACCTAAATAGCTTTCGGGGAGAACCAGCTATCTCCCGGTTTGATTGGCCTTTCACCCCCAGCCACAGGTCATCCGCTAATTTTTCAACATTAGTCGGTTCGGTCCTCCAGTTAGTGTTACCCAACCTTCAACCTGCCCATGGCTAGATCACCGGGTTTCGGGTCTATACCCTGCAACTTAACGCCCAGTTAAGACTCGGTTTCCCTGCGGCTCCCCTATACGGTTAACCTTGCTACAGAATATAAGTCG
Organism: Kosakonia cowanii JCM 10956 = DSM 18146; assembly: GCF_001975225.1. Classification (NCBI taxonomy): domain Bacteria; kingdom Pseudomonadati; phylum Pseudomonadota; class Gammaproteobacteria; order Enterobacterales; family Enterobacteriaceae; genus Kosakonia; species Kosakonia cowanii. Next base: position 138,051 of record NZ_CP019445.1, read on the forward strand.
CTGACCCATTATACAAAAGGTACGCAGTCACCCCATAAAAGAGGCTCCCACTGCTTGTACGTACACGGTTTCAGGTTCTGTTTCACTCCCCTCGCCGGGGTTCTTTTCGCCTTTCCCTCACGGTACTGGTTCACTATCGGTCAGTCAGGAGTATTTAGCCTTGGAGGATGGTCCCCCCATATTCAGACAGGATACCACGTGTCCCGCCCTACTCATCGAGCTCACAGCAAGAGTGCTTTTGTGTACGGGGCTGTCACCCTGTATCGCGCGACTTTCCAGACGCTTCCACTAACACTCAGGCTGATTCAGGCTCTGGGCTGTTCCCCGTTCGCTCGCCGCTACTGGGGGAATCTCGGTTGATTTCTTTTCCTCGGGGTACTTAGATGTTTCAGTTCCCCCGGTTCGCCTCACAGCACTATGTATTCATGCTGTGATAGTGCAACGGATTGCACTGGGTTTCCCCATTCGGACATCGCCGGCTGTAACGGTTCATATCACCTTACCGGCGCTTTTCGCAGATTAGCACGTCCTTCATCGCCTCTGACTGCCAGGGCATCCACCGTGTACGCTTAGTCGCTTAACCTCACAACCCGAAGACGTTTCGTAAAACATCATCAGTTGCGAAAATTTGAGAGACTCACGGAACAATTCGCATTGTTCTGTGTTTCAATTTTCAGCTTGATCCAGATTTTTAAAGAGCAAATATCTCATACATGACTCGCTGTCAGACAGGAATCAGGTTTGAGATACATCGGCAGGTGACTTTCACTCACAGACCAGCAAGTGGCGTCCCCTAGGGGATTCGAACCCCTGTTACCGCCGTGAAAGGGCGGTGTCCTGGGCCTCTAGACGAAGGGGACACAAAGTCTCACTCGCAAGACGCCTTGCTATTTACTTTTCATCAGACAATCTGTGTGGACACTACAGGGAAAGGTTCTTTAAGGTAAGGAGGTGATCCAACCGCAGGTTCCCCTACGGTTACCTTGTTACGACTTCACCCCAGTCATGAATCACAAAGTGGTAAGCGCCCTCCCGAAGGTTAAGCTACCTACTTCTTTTGCAACCCACTCCCATGGTGTGACGGGCGGTGTGTACAAGGCCCGGGAACGTATTCACCGTGACATTCTGATTCACGATTACTAGCGATTCCGACTTCATGGAGTCGAGTTGCAGACTCCAATCCGGACTACGACGCACTTTATGAGGTCCGCTGGCTCTCGCGAGATTGCTTCTCTTTGTATGCGCCATTGTAGCACGTGTGTAGCCCTGGTCGTAAGGGCCATGATGACTTGACGTCATCCCCACCTTCCTCCAGTTTATCACTGGCAGTCTCCTTTGAGTTCCCGGCCTAACCGCTGGCAACAAAGGATAAGGGTTGCGCTCGTTGCGGGACTTAACCCAACATTTCACAACACGAGCTGACGACAGCCATGCAGCACCTGTCTCACAGTTCCCGAAGGCACCTTTCCATCTCTGGAAAGTTCTGTGGATGTCAAGACCAGGTAAGGTTCTTCGCGTTGCATCGAATTAAACCACATGCTCCACCGCTTGTGCGGGCCCCCGTCAATTCATTTGAGTTTTAACCTTGCGGCCGTACTCCCCAGGCGGTCGACTTAACGCGTTAGCTCCGGAAGCCACGCCTCAAGGGCACAACCTCCAAGTCGACATCGTTTACGGCGTGGACTACCAGGGTATCTAATCCTGTTTGCTCCCCACGCTTTCGCACCTGAGCGTCAGTCTTCGTCCAGGGGGCCGCCTTCGCCACCGGTATTCCTCCAGATCTCTACGCATTTCACCGCTACACCTGGAATTCTACCCCCCTCTACGAGACTCAAGCCTGCCAGTTTCGGATGCAGTTCCCAGGTTGAGCCCGGGGATTTCACATCCGACTTGACAGACCGCCTGCGTGCGCTTTACGCCCAGTAATTCCGATTAACGCTTGCACCCTCCGTATTACCGCGGCTGCTGGCACGGAGTTAGCCGGTGCTTCTTCTGCGGGTAACGTCAATCGACGCGGTTATTAACCGCATCGCCTTCCTCCCCGCTGAAAGTACTTTACAACCCGAAGGCCTTCTTCATACACGCGGCATGGCTGCATCAGGCTTGCGCCCATTGTGCAATATTCCCCACTGCTGCCTCCCGTAGGAGTCTGGACCGTGTCTCAGTTCCAGTGTGGCTGGTCATCCTCTCAGACCAGCTAGGGATCGTCGCCTAGGTGAGCCGTTACCCCACCTACTAGCTAATCCCATCTGGGCACATCTGATGGCAAGAGGCCCGAAGGTCCCCCTCTTTGGTCTTGCGACGTTATGCGGTATTAGCTACCGTTTCCAGTAGTTATCCCCCTCCATCAGGCAGTTTCCCAGACATTACTCACCCGTCCGCCACTCGTCAGCAAAGCAGCAAGCTGCTTCCTGTTACCGTTCGACTTGCATGTGTTAGGCCTGCCGCCAGCGTTCAATCTGAGCCATGATCAAACTCTTCAATTTAAAGTTTGATGCTCATCGAATTAAACCGTAATGAATTACGTGTTCACCCGTGAGACTTGGTATTCATTTATCGTCCGAGGACGTTAAGAATCCATGTCACCTGAGTGCCCACACAGATTGTCTGATAAATTGTTAAAGAGCAGTTGCGACGCGCTTCAGCGCTCTGTCGCGAGGTGGCGTATATTACGCTTTCCTCTTTCAGAGTCAACCCTGAATTTCAGGATTTTTTCTCTTCCGACTTAACGTCGCTGCAAGCTGTTGTTTGCTTAGCGCCGTGTCGATGGAGGCGCATTATAGGGAGTTCTCCGCACCCCGCAATAGAAAAATGACATAAAAATGACTGACTGCTGCATTCCACAGCAAAAGCCGCCCTTATACGCATTTACACACAGAGTTATCCACAAAGCGCCAAAAGTGGAAAAATTCCCGAGCGTTGCGCAAACGTTTTCGTTACAATGCCCGCGCAAAATTAATCCGCCCTGCCTGGGGTGTTAGCTGAATCTTCCCATAATAAAGAAGCGAAAATTCAGCTAACGCTCTCTGTTAAAGTCAAATCCAGGGGATTTACCATGCAACAACGTCGTCCAGTCCGCCGCGCCCTGCTCAGTGTTTCTGATAAGGCCGGTATCGTCGAATTCGCCCAGGCGCTCTCCCAGCGTGGCGTCGAACTGCTCTCTACCGGCGGAACCGCTCGCCTGCTGGCAGATAAAGGCCTGCCGGTGACCGAAGTCTCCGACTACACCGGTTTCCCGGAAATGATGGATGGACGCGTAAAAACCCTGCACCCGAAAGTGCACGGCGGCATTCTCGGCCGTCGCGGCCAGGATGATGACATCATGGCGCAGCACGCCATCGCCCCAATCGACATGGTGGTGGTTAACCTCTACCCCTTCGCCCAGACCGTTGCCCGTGAAGGGTGCTCGCTGGAAGACGCCGTTGAGAATATCGATATCGGCGGCCCAACCATGGTGCGCTCCGCCGCAAAGAACCATAAAGATGTCGCCATCGTGGTTAAGAGCAGCGACTACACCACTATCATTAATGAAATGGATGCCAACGACGGCTCGCTGACGCTGGAAACCCGTTTCGACCTCGCGATCAAAGCCTTTGAGCACACCGCCGCTTACGACAGCATGATCGCCAACTACTTCGGCAGCCTGGTGCCCGCCTATCATGGCGAGAGCAAAGAGCCAGCCGGCCGCTTCCCGCGCACGTTAAACCTCAACTTCATCAAGAAGCAGGATATGCGCTACGGTGAAAACAGCCACCAGCATGCTGCCTTCTATATAGAAGAAGAGATCAAAGAGGCTTCCGTTGCCACCGCGCAGCAGCTGCAGGGCAAAGCGCTCTCCTATAACAACATCGCCGACACCGACGCGGCGCTGGAGTGCGTGAAAGAGTTTGATGAACCCGCCTGCGTGATTGTGAAACACGCCAACCCGTGCGGTGTCTCAGTCGGTGGCTCGATTCTCGAAGCTTACGATCGCGCTTATAAAACCGACCCGACCTCAGCGTTCGGCGGCATTATCGCTTTCAACCGCGAACTGGATGCTGAAACGGCGCAGGCCATTATCTCCCGCCAGTTTGTGGAAGTGATTATCGCCCCTTCTGCCACTAAGGAAGCGCTGAGCATTACCGCCGCCAAACAGAACGTCCGCGTACTGGTCTGCGGCCAGTGGACAGCGCGCGTACCGGGCCTCGATTTCAAACGCGTCAATGGCGGCCTGCTGGTTCAGGATCGCGACCTGGGCATGGTAACCGCCAATGAGCTGCGCGTGGTCAGCAAGCGCCAGCCGACCGAGCAGGAGCTGCGCGATGCGCTGTTCTGCTGGAAGGTAGCGAAGTTCGTTAAATCCAACGCCATCGTCTATGCCAAAGAGAACATGACTATTGGCATTGGCGCAGGCCAGATGAGCCGTGTCTACTCTGCGAAGATCGCTGGTATCAAAGCCGCTGACGAAGGGCTGGAAGTGAAAGGTTCCGCAATGGCCTCTGACGCCTTCTTCCCGTTCCGTGATGGTATTGATGCCGCTGCCGCTGTCGGCGTGAGCTGCGTTATCCAGCCGGGCGGATCTATCCGCGATGACGAAGTGATTGCCGCCGCCGACGAGCACGGCATCGCGATGATCTTCACCGACATGCGTCACTTCCGCCATTAATCCACGGAGCAGAGAATGAAAGTATTAGTGATTGGTAACGGCGGGCGCGAACACGCGCTGGCCTGGAAAGCGGCCCAGTCGAAACGGGTTGAAACTGTCTTTGTCGCACCGGGTAACGCAGGCACAGCGCTGGAGCCGACGCTGCAAAACGTGGCGATTAGCGCGACGGATATTCCGGCGCTGGTTAATTTCGCCCAGAGCGAGAAGATCGATCTGACCATCGTTGGCCCGGAAGCGCCGCTGGTGATTGGCGTGGTTGATGCCTTTCGCGCGCAGGGGCTGAAAATTTTTGGCCCGACGCAGGGCGCGGCACAGCTGGAGGGCTCCAAAGCCTTCACCAAAGATTTCCTCGCCCGCCACAATATTCCGACGGCGGAGTACCAGAACTTTACCGAGGTAGAGCCAGCGCTGGCTTACCTGCGCAAGAAAGGCGCGCCGATCGTCATTAAAGCGGACGGTCTGGCAGCAGGTAAAGGGGTGATTGTCGCCATGACGCTGGAAGAGGCGGAAGCGGCAGTCAACGATATGCTGGCCGGTAACGCCTTTGGCGATGCGGGCCACCGCATTGTGATTGAGGAGTTTCTCGACGGCGAAGAGGCGAGCTTTATTGTGATGGTCGACGGCGAGCATGTGCTGCCAATGGCGACCAGCCAGGATCACAAACGCGTCGGCGACGGCGATACCGGCCCGAATACCGGCGGTATGGGCGCGTACTCCCCGGCGCCGGTGGTGACCGATGAAGTGCACCAGCGGGCAATGGATCAGGTCATCTGGCCCACCGTGCGCGGCATGGCGGCAGAAGGGAATACCTACACCGGTTTCCTTTATGCCGGGCTGATGATCGATAAGCAGGGCAACCCAAAGGTGATCGAGTTCAACTGCCGCTTTGGCGACCCGGAGACGCAGCCGATTATGCTGCGCCTGCAATCAGACCTGGTAGAACTCTGCCTGGCAGCCTGTGACGGCAAGCTGGATGAGAAAGTCTCGAAATGGGATGCGCGCGCATCGCTTGGTGTGGTGATGGCTGCCGGAGGCTATCCGGGTAACTATCGCAATGGCGAGCAGATCCACGGCCTGCCGTTGGAAGAGGTTGCGGACGGGAAAGTGTTCCACGCCGGTACCACGCTTGCTGACGACGATCGGGTGCTGACCAACGGCGGACGTGTGCTGTGCGTGACCGCGCTCGGTGACACCGTTGCCGAAGCGCAGCAGCGCGCTTATGCGCTGATGACCGATATCCACTGGGATGGCAGCTTTAGCCGCAGCGATATTGGTTACCGCGCGATTGCCCGCGAACAGGGCAGCAAGTAATACGCGATCCACGGCCGGGTGGGATTTTGCTGACCCGGCTTACATGACAACGCTCATAAGTTGCGTGATTGCCGGATGGCGCTTCGCTTATCCGGCCTACGGAACACACCTCACTGTCGTGAAAGTGCTTTTCGTAGGCCCGATAAGGCATCGCCGCCATCGGGCAACACACCGATGACGCCAACGCTAAAAGTTCTTCTCCGTCGGCTGCCAGTGACAGAAATCCTCATTCGCCACCAGCAACAGCTGTGCCCCTTCCGGCGCTTCCAGCCACGCCACGCTCACCGCCAGCGACGAACGGCTCTGGCGCTGCGCAATATGGTTTAACGCCCACGTATCAAGCTCTGGCTTCACGGTCTGTCCTTCACAGGTCTGCACCGTGTTATTTGCCTGCCATCGCCCCTGACGCAATACAACACGTCCCTGACGCAGCGCATCGCTGGTCTGGCGGATCTGTTCGGCGCGGTAGCGATAAAGCGCAATCTGGTCGCTGGAGAGCTGCTGCTTCTGGCCGTTCACTTCACGCTGCATAAAGCTCAACTCACCGCGATCGTCAAAACGCACGCGAATATGTTCAGGCGGGTTGGCGTAGATATTGAGTTCAATAAGGGTTAGCGCATCGCCTTGCCAGCGATACTCAGCTAAAGAGGTGTTCCCGCGGTGCCACGGGCTAAATGCGGAGAGCAGGTGGGTCTCACCGCCTGAATCTTTACGCCAGATGCGTATTGCGCCCTGATCGCCGGCGAAACCGCTGGCGGTAAAGGGCGGCAATGACGAATCGTGGCTACAGGCGGCAAGCAGCAGTGCGCCGACCAGCAAAAGCGGGCGACGCCAGTATGACAAAAGGGGCGTTACCGCCCCTTCGACAAAACTGTTCACTGCCATGCTGTCTTACTTAACAGCGTCTTTCAGTGCTTTGCCAGAAACAAATGCCGGCACGTTAGCTGCGGCGATTTTGATTTCTTTACCGGTCTGCGGGTTGCGGCCAGTACGCTCAGCGCGGTGGTTCACTTTGAAAGTGCCGAAACCAACCAGTTGTACCGCATCGCCTTCTTTCAGAGACTCAGTAATGGCAGCCAGGGTGGATTCCAGTGCAGCTTTCGCTTGCGCTTTAGACAGATCAGCCTTGTCTGCAATTACATCAATCAGTTGAGTCTTGTTCATAAGTTATCCTTTCAATGTGTTTATCGCTTGCTAAGCATCGAGTGCGACGGAAATGCCTCAAAAGCACTCTCCTGCATACACGCACCGATAGCCACTTTTTTTCGCCCCCCAAATGTAGACCAGACGGGGGTCAGAAGGGAAGCCTTCAGGCGCGACAAAACAGGCCTTAAATCACGTTTTATTGTCTCATTGCTGCAAATTTATACCGATATTACTCTCGCCAGCCTCGCGCAGGTCTGCGCGCAAGCCTTTGATCAGGTCAATATCGCGCTCTTCGCAGGCGGCCAAAAGGCGGAAAATCTCCCACTGGATATCCCATTCCTGCTCTACAGCGGGGTTAAGACCCAGCTCTTCATCGGTCATTTCGCGGCCCTGCTGCGTCATTTCCAGCATCGCCACGGTGGTGATTGAGGTCTTGCTGACTTCAATGGCGTGTTCCAGCGTTTCACCGCTCAGACGCGAATGAATCAACTCGCTCAGCGCCACACAGGCGTCAATCGCCGGGTAGACACCGTAGAGATCGTAATCCTCTGCGGCGGGGATCCCCTCTTCCAGCTTCTCAAGCTGGCTGTCGAAATTGACCTTCGCATCTTTGACGGTCTCTGTTTCCCACACCAGGTCAAGGATACGGCGATAGAGCTGCGCATCGCCAAAGCCGGTCTGGCGGCAGAACAGCGCATAGTTGGGGTACATGCGCTCGCACAGACAGGCCATGAAAACAACGTGCTGCCAGCTTTCCTGCTTTTCCAGTCGCAGATGAATCGGGTTTTGTAACATGATCGCTTCTCAAAAACGGTAATGCGCCGCAGTTTACCCGATATCGCGCTGAATTGCCTGCCATCGCGCAAAGGCGGGGCGACCCGATGCCACGGCGTCTGCCCAGCGCGTTGGCTCCGGCAAGCGGTAGCCCTTCATGCAGCGCTGCACCCACGCCAGCGCAGTATCCTGGCTGACGCGATGACCGGTAGCGACGAAGAGCGGATTACAGCGCGCTTTGCTGCGCCATACCCACGCCAGCTGTTCGCCTTTATCCATCAGCGGCGATAGCGCACCGGGCTCATCGGCCAGCGGTTCGAACTTCCCGCACAGCCGTTTTTTCGCCACGCCGATGGTCGGCACATCCACCAGCAGGCCAAAATGGCTGGCAACGCCAAGACGGCGCGGATGGGAGATCCCATGCCCGTCGACAAAGAGTAAATCGGGTTTTTGCGACAACATCTCCCACGCCGCCAGCAGCGCGGGATACTCACGAAATGAGAGGAAGCCGGGAATATAGGGCATGGTGGTGGCGATACGCGCCACCTGATACTCAACCAGTTCCAGCGAAGGCCAGGTGAGCAGCACCATTGCCGCCCGCGTCACTTCGCCACCCTGCTCGAAACCGACATCCGCCCCGCCGATCAACGTCGGCGGATCTTTATCAAGACGATCCTCGCGGATCACGGAAGAGGCCAGTTCAAGTTGTTGTGCGCGTAGCGACGCGAGATCCATATTCACTCCTTATTGATGCCAGGGGGCCGACAGACGGTGAACCGCCTCGACAAATACTCCTGCATGTTCCGGCGGGACATCCTGATGGATGCCGTGACCGAGGTTAAATACATGGCCTTCGCCTTTGCCAAAGCCAGAGAGAATTGTAGACACTTCTTCCTCAATGCGTGCAGGCGGCGCATAAAGCATAGAGGGATCCATGTTGCCCTGCAGCGCCACTTTGTCGCCAACGCGACGGCGCGCATCGCCAATATCGGTGGTCCAGTCAAGGCCGAGCGCATCGCAGCCGGTCGCCGCCATCGCTTCCAGCCACTGGCCGCCGCCTTTGGTAAACAGGGTCACCGGCACGCGACGCCCTTCGTTTTCACGCAGCAGGCCATCGACGATTTTATGCATGTAGTAGAGAGAGAACTGCTGGTAATCGCGTCCGGTCAGCACGCCGCCCCAGGTGTCGAAAATCATTACCGACTGTGCGCCAGCGCGGATCTGCGCGTTGAGATAGGAGGTGACGCTCTGCGCCAGCTTATCCAGCAGTGCATGCAGCACCAGCGGCTCGGCGTACATCATCTTTTTGATTTTAGTGAACGCTTTGCTGCTGCCGCCTTCAATCATATAGGTCGCCAGCGTCCACGGGCTGCCGGAGAAACCAATCAGCGGCACTTCGCCTTTCAGCTCACGGCGGATAGTGCGCACGGCGTTCATCACGTAACCCAGCTCATCTTCCGGGTCCGGCACCGGCAGCTTGTCCACATCCGCTTTACAGGTGATGGGATGGCTAAAACGCGGTCCTTCACCGGCTTCGAAATAGAGCCCCAGCCCCATCGCGTCTGGCACCGTCAGGATGTCAGAGAAGAGGATCGCCGCATCCAGCTTGTAGCGGCGCAGGGGCTGCATCGTCACTTCACAGGCCAGCTCCGCATTGCGGCACAGCGACATAAAGTCGCCGGCTTGCGCACGGGTCGCCTTATATTCCGGCAAATAGCGGCCTGCCTGGCGCATCATCCATACCGGCGTCATATCTACTGGCTGGCGCTGAAGCGCGCGCAGGTAACGATCGTTTTTCAGTTCGGTCATTGTCAGTTCCTCAAGCGTCAGGCCGCCAGTATATACACCTTATTCGCTCTCTGCCCGACACATCGCCACGGTATCCTCGATCAGGCGGCGCGCGACGGTACCCGGCGGTGGGAGCAGCGGCAGGTCGTCATAGCGATACCAGCCAGCATCGATCAGCTCTTTGGTATCAATGACGATCTCACCGCTCTCGTACTCGGCCATAAACGCAGTCATTAATGATTGCGGGAAGGGCCACGGCTGGGAGGTGACATAACGCAGGTTCTTGATTTTAATCCCGCTCTCCTCCATCACCTCGCGTGCTACCGCCTGCTCCAGCGTCTCGCCGACCTCAACAAATCCGGCCAGCACGGTATACACACCATTACGATGACGCGTATGCTGGGCAAGTAGCAGGCTATCATCGCGGCGAATAGCGACAATAATGCAGGGGGCAATTTGTGGATAGTAGCGTTCCCGGCATTGGTCGCAGAGCATCGCCCACTCGGTTTTGCTGGGGTGCATGGTGTGCCCACAGTAGCCGCAAAACTGATGCGATCGGTAAAACTCGGCCAGCTGCACGCCGCGCCCGGCTAACTGGAACAGCACGGTATCCTGATCGATCAGTAAACGTACCGATCCCATCTCGTTGGAGCGCTGCTGGCGAACAAGCCAGACGCTCTCTCCCTGCCATTCGCCGATAATTTGCGCGGGTTGACCCACAAGATCGAAATTTCCTGCCTCTCCATGTGGTAATTCTCCAGCGGGCAACCATAATTTTTGTTCATGGCTGACTATCCACCAGCCACGGTGATGAGCTTCAAGAGTTTGTACCATTGCGCGACCTTAGCTTCACTGGCATGTTATTAACATTATTATTACATCATTTTTAATCTTACATTTTGCGGAGTCATTTATGCTGAACCAGTTAGAAAGCCTGACAGAACGACTGGGGGGAAGTAACAAGCTTATCGATTTCTGGCTCAACGAACGTAAGCAGTTGCTTATCTCCTATTACAATCTGGTGGGAATCAAGCCGGGCAAAGGGTCGTACATGCAGCTTAACGAAAAAGCGCTGGATGATTTTTGCCATAACCTGGTTGAATACCTTTCCGCCGGTCATTTCACTATTTATGAACGCATCATCAATGAAATGGAAGGCGCCAGCCCACTTTTAGCGGCGACTCAGCTCTACCCGCAGCTCGAAGCCAATACCGTTGAAATCATGAAACATTATGATTCCAGCCTCGAACAGTCCATCGATGATGACAACTGCATGGAGTTCCAGCAGGCTCTCTCAGACATCGGTGAAGCGCTGGCGGCGCGTTTTACGCTGGAAGATCAGCTGATCACGCTGGCGTTTGATAACCACCTCAGCGAAAGCGCCAATGATGAAACCGGGATGGCGCGCCCGGCTTGAGTTCTTAACCAATAACGCGTAGTTTAAAAAACAGTCCCCCGCTTCGGGCGGGGGTTTTTCTTGTCGGAGTGCCACTCTTTTACACCCACGCTTTCTGAAAGCTGAGGTGTAAAAAGGCTGAGACCGTTAATTCGGGATCCGCGGAACCTGATCAGGCTAATACCTGCGAAGGGAACAAGAGTAATCCATCCACCACTCCACCCTCACGGGCGGTTTGCTGCTATTACTCCATCCGTCGTCTGACAAGCCATCTCCTTTGACACTGGAATGAGCTATGTCTACTACTACTTCACGCCGTGAACAACGCGCCCAGGCGCAACACTTTATCGATACGCTGGAAGGCACCGCTTTCCCCAACTCCCGCCGCATCTACCTCACTGGCTCACAGCCCGATATTCGCGTGCCAATGCGTGAAATCCAGCTCAGCCCGACGCTCGTCGGCGGTGCCAAAACCGCCCCGCAGTATGAAGAGAACGAGGCGGTGCCGGTGTATGACACCTCCGGTCCGTACGGCGATCCGGCGATTGCCATTGATGTGCAGCAGGGGCTGGCTAAGCTGCGCGCAGCGTGGATCGCCGCCCGCGATGACAGCGAAGAGCTGGACCATCGCAGCTCGGCCTATACCAACCAGCGCCTGGCGGATGACGGCCTTGATGCGCTGCGTTTTAGCGGCCTGCTGACGCCGCGTCGCGCCAAAGCAGATAAATGCGTGACGCAGCTGCACTATGCCCGTTTGGGCATCATTACCCCCGAAATGGAATTTATCGCCCTGCGCGAAAACATGGGGCGTGAGCGCATTCGCAGTGAAGTGCTGCGTCGCCAGCATCCGGGCGAAGGGTTTGGCGCGCGGCTGCCGGAGAACATTACGCCGGAGTTTGTCCGCGCTGAAGTGGCGGCGGGCCGGGCCATTATTCCCGCCAACATCAACCATCCAGAATCAGAGCCGATGATCATTGGCCGCAACTTCCTGGTGAAAGTGAACGCCAATATCGGCAACTCAGCCGTCACCTCATCAATTGAAGAAGAAGTGGAGAAGCTGGTGTGGTCAACCCGCTGGGGCGCGGATACGGTGATGGATCTCTCTACCGGTCGCTATATTCATGAAACCCGCGAGTGGATCCTGCGTAACAGCCCGGTGCCGATCGGCACGGTTCCGATCTACCAGGCGCTCGAAAAGGTTAATGGGATCGCTGAAGATCTCAATTGGTCAGTGTTCCGCGACACCCTGCTGGAGCAGGCGGAACAGGGAGTCGACTACTTCACCATCCATGCCGGTGTGCTGCTGCGCTATGTGCCGATGACCGCGCAGCGCCTGACGGGCATTGTCTCGCGCGGCGGCTCAATCATGGCGAAGTGGTGCCTTTCGCACCATCAGGAGAACTTCCTCTACACCCACTTCCGCGAGATCTGCGAGATTTGCGCCGCCTACGACGTCTCTCTCTCTTTGGGAGACGGCCTGCGCCCGGGATCGATTCAGGACGCCAATGACGAAGCGCAATTCGCCGAGCTGCATACGCTGGGTGAACTGACCAAAATCGCCTGGGAGTATGACGTGCAGGTGATGATTGAAGGCCCTGGCCATGTGCCGATGCAGATGATCCGCCGCAATATGACCGAAGAGCTGGAGAGCTGCCACGAAGCGCCCTTCTACACTCTTGGGCCGCTCACCACCGATATCGCGCCGGGCTATGACCACTTCACCTCTGGCATCGGCGCGGCAATGATTGGCTGGTTTGGCTGCGCGATGCTCTGCTATGTCACGCCGAAAGAGCACCTCGGCTTGCCGAACAAAGAGGATGTCAAACAGGGGCTGATTACCTACAAAATCGCCGCCCACGCTGCGGATCTGGCCAAAGGCCACCCTGGCGCGCAGATCCGCGATAACGCCATGTCTAAAGCGCGATTTGAGTTCCGCTGGGAAGATCAGTTTAACCTCGCCCTCGACCCCTTCACCGCCCGCGCCTATCACGATGAAACCCTGCCGCAGGAGTCGGGCAAAGTGGCGCACTTCTGCTCGATGTGCGGGCCGAAATTCTGCTCGATGAAGATTTCGCAGGAGGTACGTGACTACGCCGCCGCGCAGAGCATCGACGCGGGCATGGCGGATAAAGCCAGCGACTTCCGCGCCCGCGGCGGGGAGATCTACCTGAAACAGGAGGAGGCGTAATGTACCAGCCTGATTTCCCGCCGGTGCCCTTTCGCCTCGGGCTCTATCCGGTGGTCGATAGCGTGGAGTGGATCGCCCGCCTGCTGGATGCAGGTGTGCGCACCCTGCAACTGCGTATCAAAGATAAGCGCGACGAAGAGGTGGAAGCGGACGTGATGGCCGCTATTGCCCTTGCGCGCCGTTACAACGCGCGGCTGTTTATCAACGATTACTGGCGGCTGGCGATTAAACACCAGGCCTACGGCGTGCATCTCGGTCAGGAGGATCTGGCCACTACCGACTTAACCGCCATTCGCCAGGCCGGGCTGCGGCTCGGCCTCTCCACCCATGATGATATGGAAATTGATGTCGCGCTGGCGGCACGCCCCTCCTATATCGCCCTGGGCCACGTTTTCCCGACGCAAACCAAGCAGATGCCTTCCGCTCCGCAGGGGCTGGCAACGCTTACGCGCCACGTTGCGCGGCTCGGCGACTACCCGACGGTAGCGATTGGCGGTATCAGCCTTGCGCGCGCGCCAGAGGTGCTGGCAACGGGCGTCGGCAGCATTGCCGTGGTCAGCGCCATTACCCAGGCGGATGAGTGGCAGCAGGCCACGCGGCAGCTGCTGGATCTCGCGGGGGTGGGCGATGAATGATCACGACTTTATGCGCTACAGCCGCCAGATCTTGCTGGAGGAGATCGCCATCGCCGGGCAACAGAAGCTGCTCGACAGCCGGGTATTGATTGTCGGCCTTGGCGGTCTTGGCGCGCCGGCCGCCGCCTACCTGGCGGGCGCGGGTGTCGGCATGCTGGTGCTGGCGGATGACGATGCCGTGCACCTGAGCAACCTGCAAAGACAGATCCTCTTTACCTCGCGCGACATCAACCAGCCAAAAGCCTCGGTGACAGCAGAGCGGCTGCATCAGCTAAACCCGGAGATTGAACTGGTCTCCCTCTCACAGCGGCTCAGCGGCGACGCGCTGCTCGAAGAGGTCTCACGCGCCGATGTGGTGCTCGATTGCAGCGATAACATGCAGACCCGCCAGGCGATTAACGCCGCCTGCGTAGCGCGTAATACGCCGCTGGTTTCCGCCAGCGCCGTCGGTTTTGGCGGCCAGTTGCTGGTACTCACCCCGCCCTGGGAGCAGGGCTGCTACCGCTGCTTGTGGCCCGATGAGCGCGAACCGGAACGTAACTGCCGTACGGCGGGCATTGTCGGCCCGGTGGTCGGCATTATGGGGGCGATGCAGGCACTGGAAGCGATCAAGCTGTTAACCGGCATGCAGGCGGCGCAGGGGGAGCTGCGGCTGTTTGACGCCCGCACCAACCTGTGGCGCACCCTCGCATTGCAGCGCGCCAGCGTCTGCCCGGTCTGCGGAGGGCATCATGCAGATTCGCGTTAATGATGAACCGATGACCTGCGCACAAATGCTCAGCGTTGCCGACCTGCTTAAGGAGCTTGAACAGTTAAAGCCGGGCGTCGCGCTGGCGCTAAACGAGGCGATTCTGCCGCGCGAGCGCTGGGAAGAACAACAGTTGCAGGATGGCGATCGCATCCTGCTGTTTCAGGTTATCGCAGGGGGTTGAGATGTTACGTATTGCAGATAAAACCTTTTCTTCACGCCTCTTTACCGGCACGGGAAAATTCGCCACGCCGCAGCTGATGGTGGAGTCGATTCAGGCTGCGGGCAGCGAGCTGGTGACGCTGGCAATGAAGCGCGTCGATTTACGCCAGCGCAATGACGCCATTTTGCAGCCGCTGATAGACGCGGGCGTCACCCTGCTGCCAAACACCTCCGGCGCGAAAAATGCCGAAGAGGCGATCTTTGCCGCCCAACTGGCGCGAGAAGCGCTGGGCACACACTGGCTGAAGCTGGAGATCCACCCCGATGCGCGCTGGCTGCTGCCGGACCCTATCGAAACCCTGCGCGCGGCAGAAAAGCTGGTGCAGAGCGGGTTTGTGGTGCTGCCCTACTGCGGCGCAGATCCGGTGTTATGCAAACGGCTGGAAGAGGTGGGGTGCGCAGCCGTAATGCCGCTCGGCGCGCCGATTGGCTCGAATCAGGGCCTGGAGACCCGCGCCATGCTGGAGATCATCATTGAGCAGGCCAATGTTCCGGTGGTGATCGATGCCGGCATCGGCGCGCCAAGCCACGCCGCACTGGCGCTGGAGATGGGCGCGGATGCAGTGCTGGTCAACACCGCCATCGCCGTTGCGGATGATCCGGTCGCCATGGCGCGCGCGTTTCGTCTGGCGGTGGAAGCCGGGGCACTGGCGCGTCGTGCCGTTCCGGGCGCCCGCCAACACTACGCCGCGGCCACCAGCCCGCTGACCGGTTTTCTGGAGACGCTGCAATGAATACGTTTACCGACCGCTGGCGGCAGCTGAACTGGGATGATATCCGCCTGCGTATTCACAGCAAGACCACCGCTGAC
Source organism: Kosakonia cowanii JCM 10956 = DSM 18146 (assembly GCF_001975225.1). Lineage (NCBI taxonomy): Bacteria > Pseudomonadati > Pseudomonadota > Gammaproteobacteria > Enterobacterales > Enterobacteriaceae > Kosakonia > Kosakonia cowanii. The sequence continues at coordinate 153,715 of NZ_CP019445.1, forward strand.
GTCGAGCGCGCGCTTAACGCCCGGCAAGTGACCCACGACGATATGATGGCCCTGCTCTCCCCGGCGGCCAGCGAGCTGCTGGAGCCGCTAGCGCAAAAAGCGCAGCGCCTGACCCGCCAGCGCTTTGGCAACACCGTCAGTTTTTATGTCCCGCTCTATCTGTCGAATCTCTGCGCTAATGACTGCACCTATTGCGGTTTCTCCATGAGCAACCATTTGAAGCGCAAAACGCTGGATGAGGAGGAGATCGCTCGCGAGTGCGCTGCCCTGCGTGAACTGGGGTTTGAGCATCTGCTGCTGGTCACCGGCGAGCATCAGGGAAAAGTGGGAATGGACTATTTTCGCCGCCATTTCCCCGCTATTCGCCGCCAGTTCGCCTCATTGCAGATGGAAGTGCAGCCGCTCTCCGAAGAGGAGTATCGTGAACTAAAAGGGCTTGGGCTGGATGGCGTGATGGTCTACCAGGAGACCTACCACGAGGCGCAGTATGCCCGGCATCATCTGCGCGGCAAAAAGCAGGACTTTTTCTGGCGGCTGGAGACGCCGGATCGCCTTGGCCGTGCGGGGATCGACAAGATCGGCCTTGGCGCGCTGATGGGGTTATCCGATAGCTGGCGTGTCGACTGCTACATGGTGGCGGAGCATCTGCTCTGGTTACAGCAGCACTACTGGCAGAGCCGCTACTCGGTGTCGTTTCCTCGCCTGCGCCCCTGCGCGGGCGGGATCGAACCGGCGTCAATCATGGACGAGAAACAACTGGTGCAGACCATTTGCGCCTTTCGCCTGCTAGCACCGGATACCGAACTGTCGTTATCGACGCGCGAGTCGCCGCACTTTCGCGATCATGTTATTCCCCTCGCCATCAACAATGTCAGTGCGTTTTCTAAAACGCAGCCCGGCGGCTATGCCGACGATCACCCGGAGCTGGAGCAGTTCTCGCCCCATGATGGACGTCGCCCGGAGGCGGTCGCCGATGCGCTGATCGCCCGTGGGCTGCAACCGGTGTGGAAAGACTGGGATAGCTGGCTGGGACGGGTGCCGCAAAAAAAGAGTAATACGCTGATAAACAGTTAATTTTCTTGCGGCCTGTTACGTAAAGTGAAATTCGGGCGCTGGCACCACAGCGCCCGCTGCGGCAACCTTGCTTCGTCAGCGTACACTGACCGGAGCGGGCGCCGTTCCCCTCTCCCGCTCCGCCCCCCCTTTGGCAGGTACGCTGCTTATCACGCTGAAAAACAGCGCGACCAACGACGGTCATGCAAGGAGTGAAACGAAGTGATGTCAGGTTGTAACCGGTTTCACATTCGCTGCCCTTTCTTTGTGATGCCAGACACACAATCACCGTAAAGCGGTTGTTGAAGTCAACGCCGACGGATAATTATCAATTATCCCATCAACACCGAGGCTGACTATGAAAAACATCGTTTTATGCTGTGCAGCAGGTATGTCCACCAGCATGTTGGTGCAACGAATGAAAGACGCGGCGCAAAAGAAAGGCGTCGAGGTCACCATCAAAGCGGTTCCTGTTGCGGACTTTAAAGATGAGATTGCAACGGCAGATATCGTGTTGCTGGGGCCGCAGGTGAAGTATGAGCAGGCAAAACTGCAGGCGCAGGCCGAGCCGCTGGGCAAGAAGGTGGCGGTGATCGATATGATGGATTACGGCATGATGAAAGGCGATGTCGTACTGGAAAAAGCCCTTAAGCTGCTGGAGTGAGCGCGTGGAAGAGTTAGAAACCATCATTATGGAACTGCTGGTCAACGCCGGTGCGGCGCGCAGCCAGGCACTGACCGCGCTGCAGATGGCGCGCAAAGGCGATTTCGACGACGCGGAAAAAGCGATGGAGGAGTCACGCGAATTTGTTAAAGCCGCCCACAAAATCCAGACCCAGCTAATCGGTCTGGACGAAGGCACCGGTAAACTGCCGGTCAATCTGATCACCGTTCACTCGCAGGACCACCTGATGAACGCGATGGTCATCCAGGATCTGGCCGACGACCTGATTGAGATCTACCGCAGGCTTCCCCCGCGCGCTTGATTGTCGCTTCAGTCCCATAAGAGACGCCCGCTTTACCGGGCGTTTTTTATTGCTGCCAAAACGGTGAGGTGTATTCCGCGTCGTTTTATGGCACAACATGGCATTCGCCGATCGTAATCACCACCGCAGGTGCCTGATGCCCGCCATTCCCGTTCCGTTTTTTACCCTCTCCCTGCTACTGATGCTGCTGGCGAAGGTCTGGCTACAACGCCCCTCCGGCTATCGCACTCTCGCCACCTTTATCACCGGCTGTACGCTGCTGGTGCTGATGACGGCGCTGCGCTGGCAATTTGATGCGCTAATTTTGCGACAACTACAGTCGATGCTGGCGATTGCGCTACCGCCGCTGGCATGGCGCTGTTTTGCCCGCGTCACCGATCAAAGCCGTACCTCTGAACGCCTTGCCTCGCTGCTGCCACCTGCCATCGCGCTGGCGCTGAACCTGATTGCGCCTATGTCTACCGACTTTGTTCTGATGCTGCTCTACATCGGTTACGGCGGCGCGTTGATTTGGACCGCTCACCGGGGCGCGGATGCCTTTGTGCTGGCGCGGTTAACAGATGCGCGTAGCACCTCGGTGATGGCCTTTCTTGCCGGGGCGTTTCTCTGCTTTAGCGGCCTGACCGATCTGGCGATTATGCTCGACTTCGCCTGGTATGACGGCTTGCAGGCACCGCGCCTCGTCGCCCTCTCGCAGGCGATACTGCTGCCGTTTATCTGCCTCGCTATTCTCTACAGCGGCAAGAAAATGCCCGCCGCTGCTGAAACACCGCTAATACCGCCAGCCGACGTACAAAGCGTGGAGTTGGACAGCGATCTGGTGACGCTCTGCGAAAAGCTGGAGAGGCGCCTTACTGAACAGCAGCTGTTTCTCAATAGCGACCTGACGCTCGATCTGCTGGCGAGAAAATGGGTGATCCCTGCGCGCCAGATTTCGCGGGCGGTTAATGCGGTGCGCGGCTGCAATGTCTCACAGTGGATTAACGGCTTTCGCATTCACTATGCCCAACATCTGCTGCTCACCACCGACGCGCCCGTCACCAGCATCATGCTGGATGCTGGCTTTGCCACCAAATCCAACTTTAACCGCGAGTTTGTGCGTATCAGCGGCGTGAGTCCGACGGAGTTTCGCCGCGCGGTGGGTAATCCAGTGCCTGTTGCAGAAAAGCCGTGATCGTGTCGCTAAGCCGCTGATGAATGTCAGCCCGGCTTAGCGAACCGCCATCCTCACACACAATCCCTTCGCCCGGATCCTGCGCCTCAATCAATGCTTTCGCGCCGGGCTTGCAGAGTTGCATAAAACTAAAGTGGGTTGCGCCCGTAACGCTTTGTGCCTGCTGCTTCGTCGCCGGAATGTAGTGTTGCAGATAGCCGGACTCCAGCCGGGCAGGTAACTCGTCGCTGTCGGCCTGCGCGGAGAGAATCAGCACCGGCACATTCAGTTGCGCGAGGCTCTCCGGCGTGAAACCGCGCGCCAGCCCCAAATCCAGCGAAACAACGGCTTTGATCAGCGGCTCGCGCTGGCTCTCCCTCAACGGGGCAGACGACTCAGGACGATTGATGCCGAGGGCTGGGATCAGCTTACAGCCCGCCAGCGCGGGATGGCTTTTACAATCCGTTTGAAAACGCCCGGCATCGAAACGGGCGCCTGCCAGCTCCATCACCGTCCAGCCACCCAGCGAGTGGCCGAGCGCAGCAATGCGTCGGGTATCCACTTGACCAGCAATAGCAGGATCGCCAATCAGGTCATTCATTACGCGGCGCAAATCGCGCGGCCGCTGCCAGAGCTGCCAGGCATCCTGCTGCGCTTTATTGCGGGTGGTGGTGCCCGGATGATCGGGCGCAGCGACGATATACCCCTGCGCCGCCATGCGCTGCGCCAGCCAGTTCAGGTTGCGCCAGTTGCCGCCGTAACCGTGTGACAGCAGTAATAAGGGATGTTTACCGGTTGCGGGCTGTGCGTTACGCAGAGCCAGTGTGCCGACAAAAACCGGGTTGTCGCCCACCGTTTCCGGGGTGCCGGTTTGTGCAGTCGGATACCAGATGGCGACATCAAGCGGGCGGGCTTTATCCTCTTGCAGATGCAGCTGGCGGAAGGCGGTGTCGGCATGGGTTATGCCGCTCAGAAGAAGCGTAAAACAGAGAATGAGTGTGCGTAGGGACATCATGCGTTCCTGATGGGTTAACAGAACGCTGAGTGTGCCCGTCCCTTGTGCGGCGGGCGTCCTGAAACGCGATCGAGGACCGGTTTAGCGGATTTCGGGCATAAAAAAACCCGCCGAAGCGGGTTTTTATAACGAGAAACGATTACTCGTTGTCGGAACCACCCAGACCTGCGTTCAGCAGTTCTGCAAGGCTCGCGGACGCGTCTTCCGCAGTGACCTGCGGTGCTGCCGGCAGTTCGCCAGCGGCGCGACGGCGCATACGATCCTGGTGGTACGCATAACCGGTACCGGCCGGGATCAGACGACCCACGATAACGTTCTCTTTCAGACCGCGCAGTTCGTCGCGTTTGCCCGCAACGGCTGCTTCGGTAAGCACACGAGTCGTCTCCTGGAACGATGCCGCGGAGATGAAGGACTCGGTCGCCAGAGACGCTTTGGTGATACCCAGCAGATCGCGTGCATAGGTTGCACTGATTTTGCCGTTCGATTCGAGATCGCGGTTAGCAATCTTGACGCGAGAGTATTCAACCTGCTCGCCTTCCAGGAACTCGGAGCTGCCCGCGTTCACGATGGTGGCTTTACGCAGCATCTGACGAACGATAACTTCGATGTGCTTATCGTTGATCTTAACGCCCTGCAGACGGTAAACGTCCTGTACTTCGTTGGTGATATAACGCGTTACCGCGTGTACGCCACGAAGACGCAGAATGTCGTGCGGTGCTTCCGGACCGTCGGAAACCACGTCACCACGTTCTACACGTTCACCTTCAAACACGTTGAGCTGACGCCATTTCGGGATCATCTCTTCATACGGATCGCTACCGTCAACCGGCGTGATCACCAGACGGCGTTTCCCTTTGGTCTCTTTACCGAAGGAAATAATACCGCTGATTTCAGCCAGGATTGCCGGCTCTTTCGGACGACGTGCTTCGAACAGATCCGCAACGCGCGGCAGACCACCGGTAATATCCTTGGTACCGCCGGATTCCTGCGGAATACGTGCCAGGGTGTCACCGGAGCTGATCTGTACGCCATCTTCCAGCTGAACAATCGCTTTACCCGGCAGGAAGTACTGGGCAGGCATATCGGTGCCTGGGATCAGTACGTCGTTACCATTGGCATCAACGATTTTCAGTGCCGGACGCAGGTCTTTACCGCCAGCGGTACGCTCTGCAGAGTCCAGAACCACCAGCGAAGAGAGACCGGTCAGTTCGTCGGTCTGACGGGTAATCGTCTGACCATCGATCATGTCGGTGAAGCGGATGAAACCAGCCACTTCGGTGATTACCGGCATGGTGTGCGGATCCCAGTTTGCAACGGTTTCACCGCCGGCAACCTGCTCGCCATCACCCTTCGCCATCACCGCACCGTAAGGCACTTTATAGCTCTCTTTGGTACGACCGAATTCGTCGATCAGTTTCAGCTCAGTGTTACGGGAGGTGACCACCAGCTTACCGCTGGAGTTAACAACCGACTTCGCATTGCTCAGACGGATGCTACCTTTGTTTTTCACCTGGATGCTGGATTCAGCAGCCGCACGCGATGCCGCACCACCGATGTGGAACGTACGCATCGTCAGCTGTGTACCCGGCTCACCGATGGACTGTGCTGCGATAACGCCGATTGCTTCACCTTTGTTGATGATGTGGCCACGCGCCAGGTCACGACCATAGCAGTGGGCGCACACACCAAAGTCGGTGTCGCAGGATACAACGGAACGCACTTTCACGGAGTCGACAGAGTTCGCTTCCAGCAGGTCACACCACTGTTCGTGCAGCAGCGTGTTGCGCGGAACCAGAATGTCTGCGGTGCCCGGCTTCAGAATATCTTCAGCGGTCACACGACCCAGAACGCGATCGCGCAGCGGCTCTTTAACGTCGCCACCTTCGATAACCGGCGTCATGGTGATCCCTTCGAGGGTGCCACAATCGTCTTCGGTTACAACCAGATCCTGTGCCACGTCAACCAGACGACGGGTCAGGTAACCGGAGTTCGCGGTTTTCAGTGCGGTATCCGCCAGACCTTTACGCGCACCGTGCGTGGAGATGAAGTACTGGAGTACGTTCAGACCTTCACGGAAGTTCGCGGTGATCGGCGTTTCGATGATGGAGCCATCCGGCTTCGCCATCAGACCACGCATACCAGCAAGCTGACGAATCTGGGCCGCAGAACCACGCGCACCGGAGTCGGCCATCATGTAGATGCTGTTAAAGGAAACCTGCTGCTCTTCAACGCCGTCACGGTTAATAACGGTTTCAGTCTGCAGGTTATCCATCATCGCTTTGGATACGCGATCGTTCGCCGCGGCCCAAATATCGATAACTTTGTTATAGCGTTCGCCCGCGGTTACCAGACCAGACTGGAACTGCTCCTGAATTTCAGCAACTTCAGCTTCCGCTTCGGAGATGATCTCGTGTTTCTTCTCCGGGATGACCATGTCATCAATACCAACGGATGCACCTGAACGCGCTGCATAAGCAAAGCCGGTGTACATCGTCTGGTCAGCGAAGATAACGGTCGGCTTCAGACCCAGAATGCGGTAACAGGTGTTCAGCATTTTGGAGATCGCTTTCTTGCCCAGCGCCTGGTTGACGATGGAGAAAGGCAGACCTTTCGGTACGATCATCCACAGAATGGCACGGCCAACGGTCGTGTCTTTCAGGCTGGTGGTCGCAACGAACTCGCCGTTAGCATCTTTTTCATATTCGGTGATACGCACTTTAACGCGCGCATGCAGAGAGGCCAGGCCAGCGCGATAAATACGCTCAGCTTCTTTCGGGCCAGTCAGCACCATGCCTTCGCCTTTGGCGTTAACACAGTCACGGGTCATGTAGTAGAGACCCAGTACAACGTCCTGAGACGGAACGATGATTGGTTCGCCGTTCGCCGGAGAGAGGATGTTGTTGGTAGACATCATCAGCGCACGCGCTTCCAGCTGTGCTTCCAGCGTCAGCGGTACGTGAACAGCCATCTGGTCACCATCGAAGTCGGCGTTGTATGCCGCACAAACCAGCGGGTGCAGCTGGATCGCTTTACCTTCGATCAGTACCGGTTCAAACGCCTGGATACCCAGACGGTGCAGTGTTGGTGCACGGTTCAGCAGTACCGGGTGTTCGCGGATAACTTCGTCAAGGATATCCCAAACGACAGCTTCTTCGCGCTCAACCATTTTCTTCGCGGCTTTGATGGTGGTGGCGAGGCCACGCAGTTCCAGCTTGCCGTAAATGAACGGTTTGAACAGCTCCAGCGCCATTTTCTTCGGCAGACCGCACTGATGCAGACGCAGGTATGGACCTACGGTGATTACAGAACGACCGGAGTAGTCAACACGCTTACCGAGCAGGTTCTGACGGAAACGACCCTGCTTACCTTTGATCATATCGGCCAAAGATTTCAGCGGACGCTTGTTGGAACCGGTGATCGCACGACCGCGACGGCCGTTATCCAGCAGGGCGTCGACCGCTTCCTGCAGCATACGTTTTTCGTTGCGTACGATGATGTCCGGCGCCGCCAGATCCAGCAGACGTTTCAGACGGTTGTTACGGTTGATCACGCGACGGTACAGATCGTTCAGATCCGACGTTGCGAAACGACCACCGTCCAGCGGAACCAGCGGACGCAGGTCCGGCGGCAGCACTGGCAGAACGGTCAGGATCATCCACTCCGGCTTGTTACCAGACTGTACGAACGCTTCCAGCAGCTTGATACGCTTGGTCAGCTTCTTACGTTTGGTTTCGGAGTTGGTTTCGTTCAGCTCTTCACGCAGCTGTTCGCACTCTTGCTCCAGATCCATGCTTTTCAGCAGGGCCTGGATCGCTTCGGCGCCCATCTTCGCGTCAAATTCGTCACCGAACTCTTCCAGCGCGTCCAGATACTGCTCTTCAGTCAGGATCTGGTTACGTTCCAGGTTGGTCATCCCACCTTCGATAACCACATAGGATTCGAAGTAGAGAACGCGTTCGATATCACGCAGCGGCATATCCAGCAGCAGACCGATACGGGACGGCAGTGATTTCAGGAACCAAATGTGCGCGGTCGGGGAAGCCAGTTCGATGTGGCCCATGCGCTCACGTCGCACTTTAGTCTGGGTCACTTCAACGCCGCACTTCTCACAGATCACACCGCGGTGTTTCAGGCGCTTGTACTTACCGCACAGGCACTCATAATCTTTTACTGGCCCGAAAATACGCGCACAGAAAAGGCCGTCACGCTCAGGTTTGAACGTACGGTAGTTGATGGTTTCTGGCTTCTTAACTTCACCAAAAGACCATGAACGGATCATGTCTGGCGAAGCCAGAGCAATTTTGATCGCATCAAACTCTTCGGTTTTAGTTTGCGCTTTCAGAAACTTTAATAAGTCTTTCACGGATTTGCTCCCGTCGGAGTTAGCACAATCTGGTGCCGGGTGTTACCCCGGCACCAGTGACCTGTTTGAGCGAGAGTTACTCGTCTTCCAGCTCGATGTTGATACCCAGCGAACGAATCTCTTTCAACAGTACGTTGAAGGACTCTGGCATCCCCGGTTCCATCTGATGGTTGCCGTCCACGATGTTCTTATACATCTTGGTACGACCATTCACGTCATCAGACTTAACGGTGAGCATTTCCTGCAGGGTGTATGCCGCGCCATATGCTTCCAGCGCCCACACTTCCATCTCCCCGAAGCGCTGACCACCGAACTGCGCCTTACCACCCAGCGGCTGCTGAGTAACCAGGCTGTAGGAACCGGTGGAACGCGCATGCATTTTGTCATCAACCAGGTGGTTCAGTTTCAGCATGTACATGTAGCCAACGGTAACCTGGCGCTCGAACTGCTCACCGGTACGACCGTCGAACAGAGTGATCTGACCGGAAGTCGGCAGGCCACCCAGCTGTAACAGTTCCTTGATTTCAGACTCTTTCGCACCGTCGAAGACCGGCGTTGCGATCGGCATGCCTTTACGCAGGTTTTCAGCCAGACGCAGCACTTCGTCATCGCTGAAGGTGCTCAGGTCGACTTTCTGACGAACGTCAGCGCCCAGATCGTATGCACGCTGGATGAACTCGCGCAGTTTCGCGACTTCCTGCTGCTGTTTCAGCATGGCGTTAATCTTGTCGCCAATACCTTTCGCAGCCATACCCAGGTGGGTTTCAAGGATCTGACCGATGTTCATACGAGACGGTACGCCCAGCGGGTTCAGTACGATGTCTACCGGCGTGCCGTTTTCATCGTATGGCATATCTTCGATCGGGTTGATCTTGGAGATAACACCCTTGTTACCGTGACGACCTGCCATCTTATCACCAGGCTGGATCTGACGTTTAACGGCCAGATAAACCTTAACAATCTTCAGCACGCCCGGTGCCAGATCGTCGCCCTGAGTAATCTTACGGCGTTTCGCTTCGAGTTTTTTCTCGAACTCGTGTTTCAGTTCGTCGTACTGCTCAGCCAGTTGTTCCAGCTGATTCTGTTTCGCTTCGTCGGTCAGGCCGAGTTCCAGCCAGCGGTCGCGCGGCAGTTTGTCGAGCTTCTCAGCTTCAACGCCACCGGATACCAGCACGGAGTGGATACGGCTGAACAGGCCAGCTTCGAGGATCTGCAGTTCTTCAGACAGGTCTTTCTTCGCCTGTTTGAGCTGCATTTCTTCGATTTCCAGCGCACGCTTGTCTTTTTCCACGCCATCGCGGGTGAAGACCTGAACGTCGATAACCGTGCCGGAAACACCGTTTGGTACGCGCAGAGAAGAGTCTTTAACGTCAGACGCTTTCTCACCGAAGATAGCGCGCAGCAGTTTCTCTTCTGGTGTCAGCTGGGTTTCACCTTTCGGCGTTACCTTACCAACCAGAATGTCGCCGCCGGTCACTTCTGCACCGATGTAAACGATACCGGATTCATCCAGTTTGGAGAGCGCAGCTTCACCCACGTTCGGGATATCAGCGGTGATCTCTTCCGGCCCCAGTTTGGTGTCACGGGACACACAAGCCAGTTCCTGGATGTGAATAGTGGTGAAACGATCTTCCTGAACCACACGCTCGGAGACGAGGATGGAGTCTTCGAAGTTGTAACCGTTCCACGGCATGAACGCTACGCGCATGTTCTGACCGAGCGCCAGTTCACCGAGGTCGGTGGACGGACCATCTGCCAGCACGTCGCCGCGCTCAATCGGCTCACCCAGGTAAACACACGGCATCTGGTTGATGCAGGTGTTCTGGTTAGAACGGGTGTATTTGGTCAGGTTATAGATGTCGATACCTGCTTCGCCCGGGTACATCTCGTCTTCGTTAACTTTGATAACGATACGGGAAGCATCCACGTACTGAACAGTACCGCCACGTTTCGCAACGGCAGTTACGCCGGAGTCAACGGCAACAGCACGTTCCATACCGGTACCAACCAGCGGCTTATCAGCGCGCAGAGTCGGAACCGCCTGACGTTGCATGTTCGCACCCATCAATGCACGGTTGGCGTCATCGTGTTCCAGGAACGGAATCAGGGATGCACCGACGGAAACCACCTGCTGGGTGGATACGTCCATGTAGTCAACCTGGTCTGCGCTGAAGAGGCTTGATTCGCCTTTGCTGCGGCACGTTACCAGATCTTCTGCAAAACGCCCTTCTTCCGTCAGGTTGGTGTTCGCCTGAGCGATAACGTAGTTACCCTCTTCAATTGCAGAGAGGTAATGGATCTCGTCAGTCACCACGCCGTCAGTCACTTTACGGTACGGCGTTTCGAGGAAGCCGTATTCGTTAGTCTGTGCATAGACGGAGAGGGAGTTAATCAGACCGATGTTCGGACCTTCAGGCGTTTCGATTGGACATACGCGACCGTAGTGGGTCGGGTGTACGTCTCGAACTTCAAAGCCTGCGCGCTCACGGGTCAGACCGCCCGGGCCAAGTGCAGAGATACGACGTTTGTGCGTAATCTCAGACAGCGGGTTGTTCTGATCCATAAACTGGGAGAGCTGGCTGGAACCGAAGAACTCTTTCACCGCCGCTGAAATCGGCTTGGCGTTGATCATGTCCTGCGGCATCAGGGTATCCAGATCGCCCAGAGAGAGACGCTCTTTCACCGCACGCTCTACACGCACCAGGCCAACGCGGAATTGGTTTTCCGCCATTTCGCCTACGGAACGGATACGACGGTTGCCGAGGTGGTCGATATCATCCACTTCACCGATGCCGTTACGGATACCGATGAGCTTCTTCATCACTTCAATGATGTCGTCGTTGCTCAGGATACCGGAACCTTCAATGCTGTCGCGCAGCAGAGAACGGTTGAACTTCATGCGGCCTACCGCAGAAAGGTCGTAGCGGTCTTCGGAGAAGAACAGGTTTTCGAAGAGGCTTTCAGCCGCTTCGCGAGTCGGCGGCTCACCCGGGCGCATCATGCGGTAGATTTCTACCAGCGCGCTCAGACGATCGTTAGTTGGGTCGACGCGTACGGTTTCAGAGATGTACGGGCCGTGATCCAGATCGTTGGTGAACAGCGTTTCGATACGTTTGTGACCAGCCTGGCTCAGTTTAGCCAGCAGATCGAGCGACAGCTCCATGTTAGCCGGGCAGATCAGCTCGCCAGTGGATTCGTCAACGTAGTCTTTCGCCGCAACTTTGCCTGCGATGTACTCAACCGGCACTTCGATATGTTGGATTTCGTCTTTTTCCAGCTGACGAATGTGGCGCGCGGTGATGCGGCGGCCTTTCTCAACATACATTTTGCCGTTGGCTTCGATATCGAAGGAGGCGGTTTCGCCACGCAGACGTTCCGGTACCAGTTCCATCTGCAGCTTGTTGTCGCGGATCTCAAAGACCACTTTTTCAAAGAACAGGTCAAGGATCTGTTCAGTGGTGTAGTTCAGCGCGCGCAGAATGATGGTGGCCGGCAGCTTACGACGACGGTCGATACGAACGAACAGGTTGTCTTTCGGATCGAACTCAAAGTCCAGCCATGACCCACGGTAAGGGATGATACGTGCGTTATAGAGCACCTTACCGGAAGAGTGGGTTTTACCCTTGTCGCTGTCAAAGAAGACGCCCGGGCTACGGTGCAGCTGAGAAACGATAACACGCTCAGTACCGTTGATAACAAAGGTACCGTTGTCGGTCATGAGCGGAATTTCGCCCATGTAGACTTCTTGTTCTTTAATGTCTTTTACGGTGCCTTCCGGCGCTTCGCGCTCGTAGATCACCAGACGCAGTTTTACGCGCAGCGGGGCGGAGTACGTCACACCACGGATTTGACACTCTTTAACGTCAAATACGGGTTCGCCAAGACGGTAGCTGACGTATTGCAGTTCCGAATTGCCGCTGTAGCTCTTGATCGGGAACACGGAGCGGAATGCCGCTTCGAGCCCGTACTGGCCTTCAGGATCTTGCTCGATGAACTTCTGGAACGAGTCAAGCTGGATAGAAAGGAGATAGGGAACATCCAGTACTTGTGGACGTTTACCAAAATCCTTACGAATACGTTTTTTCTCGGTATAGGAGTAAACCATAGGGTTCCTCAGCTCGCTGACAAGTCGACCCATCTGCCCAGGGAAAGGACAGTTTGTGCAACACTATTTTTTTGACCGGAAAGTGGAGCACTTTCCGCAATGCTTGTTGCTATCACGCTTAAATCATTTCATTGCGATTTACACAGCGCCGAGCGACTGTCGCAGTATATTAAGTCGTCGATAGAAACAAGCATTGAAAAGGCAACAGGTAGTCAAACAGTGTGAAACACTACCAGCGCCTTCTACAGCGCAAAAAGGCTGGTGACCAAAAAGTCACCAGCCATCAGCCTGATTTCTCAGGCTGCAACCGGAAGGGTTGGCTTATTTAACTTCAACTTCAGCGCCAGCTTCTTCCAGAGATTTTTTCAGAGCTTCAGCGTCATCTTTGCTCACGCCTTCTTTCAGAGCGGCCGGAGCAGATTCTACCAGGTCTTTAGCTTCTTTCAGACCCAAGCCAGTTGCGCCACGTACTGCTTTGATAACAGCAACTTTGTTAGCGCCAACAGCTTTCAGAATAACGTCGAATTCAGTTTTCTCTTCAGCAGCTTCAGCAGCCGGGCCAGCAGCAACAGCTACAGCGGCAGCAGCAGAAACACCGAATTTTTCTTCCATTGCAGAGATCAGTTCAACAACGTCCATTACGGACATAGCGGAAACTGCTTCAATGATTTGATCTTTAGTGATAGACATTTAAATTGTTCCTGAATATCAGAATAAGTTTATACGTAAGCGAATGCGTTATAGAGAAAACTGCGATTAAGCAGCTTCTTTCGCATCGCGTACAGCAGCCAGAGTACGAACCAGTTTGCCAGCAGAGGCTTCTTTCATGGTTGCCATCAGGCGTGCAATTGCTTCTTCGTAGGTCGGCAGGGTTGCCAGGCGATCGATCTGGGACGCCGGGATCAACTCACCTTCAAAGGCAGCGGCTTTGACCTCAAATTTTGCATTCGCTTTCGCGAAATCTTTGAACAGACGAGCAGCAGCGCCCGGGTGTTCCATAGAATATGCAATCAGGGTCGGACCAACGAACGCGTCTTTCAGGCACTCGAACTGAGTACCTTCAACAACACGGCGCAGCAGGGTGTTGCGAACAACACGCATGTAAACGCCGGCTTCGCGACCTGCTTTACGCAGTTCGGTCATTTTATCTACGGTAACGCCACGGGAATCCGCAACAACCGCAGACAGCGCGCCTTTGGCTACTTCGCTGACTTCAGCAACAATCGCTTGTTTGTCTTGAAGATTTAAAGCCATTAGCTTTGCTCCTGGATGTTTGCCAGGGCTCATGCCCTGGAACTCACTTCACTCTTTTCAACGAAAAGAGCGTCTTAATACGGTGAGCAGAAACAAGCCAAAGAGTACTTAAAAAATATTCTTCAGGTTCTGTCACCGTCTACGCAGGGAATTAAGTCTCTTGCGAAACACCTGCGGTCTTCGACGGAGGCCTGGATAGGCCAGGCTCCAACGAACAAATCTGTTTGTTTGCTAGCTTACGCGAGCAAAACGTGGGGGAAGATTGTAGACAAATCCGCCACCCACGTAAAGGCGAATATTAGTTCGCCGCTGCGTTCAGACCAGCCTGGTCTACCGCAACACCAGCACCCATGGTGGTGGAGATGCTAACTTTCTTGATGTACACGCCTTTCGCCTGAGACGGTTTTGCTTTTTTCAGCGCAACCAGCAGAGACTCCAGGTTTTCTTTCAGTTTGTCAGCGTCAAAGTCCACTTTACCGATGGTGGTGTGGATGATGCCGTTTTTGTCGTTACGGTAACGAACCTGACCCGCTTTAGCGTTCTTAACCGCTTCAGCAACGTTCGGCGTTACAGTACCAACTTTCGGGTTCGGCATCAGGCCGCGCGGACCCAGAACCTGGCCCAGCTGGCCAACAACGCGCATTGCATCCGGAGAAGCAATAACAACGTCAAAGTTCATTTCGCCTTTCTTGATCTGGTCAGCCAGATCTTCCATACCTACCAGCTCAGCGCCAGCTGCTTTAGCAGCTTCAGCGTTCGGGCCCTGGGCAAATACGGCTACGCGAACAGAACGGCCAGTACCGTGCGGCAGTACAGTTGCACCACGTACGTTCTGGTCAGATTTACGTGCGTCGATGCCGAGGTTAACGGCAACGTCTACGCTTTCTACGAATTTAGCAGTGGCCAGCTCTTTCAGCAGAGCAATGGCTTCGTTGATGTCGTACTGTTTGGTCGCATCAACTTTGTCACGGATCACGCGCATACGCTTGGTCAGTTTAGCCATTTCTTAATCCTCCACTACCAGGCCCATGGAACGCGCAGTACCTTCGATTGAGCGAGTCATCGCTTCAATGTCAGAACCGGTCATGTCCGCGGCTTTAGTCTGAGCGATTTCCTGCAGCTGAGCGCGGGAGATGGTGCCCACTTTGTCTTTGTTCGGCTTGCCGGAACCAGACTTGATACCAGCCGCTTTCTTCAGCAGAACTGCTGCCGGAGGCGTTTTGGTAATGAAAGTGAAGGAACGGTCAGCGTAAACGGTAATAACAACCGGAATCGGCAGACCTTTTTCCATGGATTCTGTTTTTGCGTTGAACGCTTTGCAGAATTCCATGATGTTAACACCCTGCTGACCCAGAGCCGGACCAACCGGTGGGCTCGGGTTTGCCATGCCAGCTGCAACCTGCAGCTTGACGTAGGCCTGGACTTTCTTAGCCATTGAAATTTCCTCGTTTGGGTATAGCGCCCCGAAAGGCTCCCCGTGGTTAAAACTGTTTTACCGGTTCAGAACCCGTAAAAACAAAAGGCGCGAAATTGTATGTCAATTTCGCGCCTTGTGCAACGTTTGATCGCCGAATATTTAGGCTTTTTCGACCTGGCTAAAGTCCAGCTCTACCGGGGTCGCACGACCGAAGATAGAAACGGAAACTTTCAGGCGGGACTTCTCGTAGTCCACCTCTTCAACCACACCGTTAAAGTCGGCAAACGGACCATCGCTAACGCGGACCATTTCACCCGGCTCGAACAGCGTTTTCGGACGCGGCTTATCACCAACCTGCTGCAGGCGGTTCATGATCGCATCCACTTCTTTGTCGCTAATCGGCGCCGGACGATCGGAGGTGCCACCGATGAAGCCCATTACGCGCGGAACGCTGCGCACCAGGTGCCAGCTGGCGTCGTTCATTACCATCTGGACAAGTACGTAGCCCGGGAAGAATTTGCGTTCGCTTTTGCGACGCTGGCCGCCACGGATTTCGACCACTTCTTCGGTCGGCACCATAACTTCGCCAAACAACTCTTCCATGTTGTGTAATTTGATATGCTCGCGCAGCGACGTTGCTACGCGGCCTTCAAAACCGGAAAACGCCTGAACGACGTACCAGCGCTTTTTAGGAGCTTCAGACATCTCAGAACCTCAGGCCAGTGATAAAGGAAACCAGGCGGACCAGAATACCATCCAGCCCCCACAGGATCAGTGACATAACTGCGGTGACCGCAGCCACAATCAACGTGGTGTGCAATGTTTCCTGACGAGTGGGCCAAATCACTTTACGTACTTCGGTTCTCGCTTCACGGGCAAAAGCAACGGTCGCTTTTCCCTTCGTCGTCAACAGCGCGACACCACCTGCTGCAGCAATCAGAATTACAACTGCCAGCGCGCGGAGCGGCAGCATCATGTCACGATAAAGATAGTTGCCAACGATAGCCACGAGCAGCAGTACTGCAACAACAACCCACTTCATCGCTTCCAGGCCGCGCCCGCTCCCTTGAGCTTCGGTATTCGCACTCATAAACCAACCTGTCACAAGAATTCAGACAAACATTTTTGCCCCGCATAAGCGAGGCAACCAAACCGAAATGCTCTGGCGAGTTTCGGACTCACGCCCTCTTCAGAGCCTGTCTCAGCAATGATTATGGACAAAAAAATCACTGATGAGCCAGGTTCTGGGTCGAAAGCGTACAAAAAGGGCATCAAATGATGCCCTTTTCTTGCGCATTGCGTCAAATGTTATCAGCGATTAGCTGAGAACTTTTGCTACAACGCCCGCGCCAACGGTACGGCCGCCTTCACGGATTGCGAAACGCAGACCATCGTCCATCGCAATCGGGTGAATCAGGGTAACAACCATTTTGATGTTGTCGCCCGGCATTACCATCTCAACACCTTCCGGCAGTTCGATGGTGCCAGTCACGTCAGTTGTACGGAAGTAGAACTGCGGACGGTAGCCTTTGAAGAACGGAGTATGACGGCCGCCTTCATCTTTGGACAGGATGTACACTTCAGATTCGAATTTGGTGTGCGGCTTGATGGAACCCGGCTTAGCCAGTACCTGACCACGTTCGATTTCTTCACGTTTGATACCACGCAGCAGAACACCAACGTTCTCACCAGCACGGCCTTCGTCCAGCAGTTTGCGGAACATTTCAACGCCGGTACAGGTAGATTTCGCGGTGTCTTTGATACCAACGATTTCAACTTCTTCACCAACTTTGATGATACCGCGCTCTACACGACCGGTAACAACGGTACCACGACCGGAGATGGAGAATACGTCTTCGATCGGCAGCAGGAACGGCTTGTCAATCGCGCGCTCTGGTTCCGGGATGTAGGAATCCAGGTAGCCAGCCAGCTCGATGATTTTCTCTTCCCACTCAGCTTCGCCTTCCAGCGCTTTCAGCGCGGAACCGCGAACGATCGGGGTGTCGTCGCCCGGGAAGTCGTACTGAGACAGCAGCTCACGCACTTCCATCTCAACCAGTTCCAGCAGTTCTTCGTCATCAACCATGTCACATTTGTTCAGGAACACGATGATGAACGGAACGCCTACCTGACGACCCAGCAGGATGTGCTCACGGGTCTGCGGCATCGGGCCGTCAGTCGCAGCAACAACCAGGATCGCGCCGTCCATCTGCGCAGCACCGGTGATCATGTTTTTAACATAGTCGGCGTGGCCCGGGCAGTCTACGTGCGCGTAGTGGCGAGTCGGGGTGTCATATTCAACGTGAGAGGTGTTGATGGTGATACCACGAGCTTTTTCTTCCGGCGCGTTATCGATCTGGTCGAATGCGCGAGCAGCACCGCCGTAGGTCTTAGCCAGTACGGTAGTGATTGCAGCAGTCAGCGTTGTTTTACCATGGTCAACGTGGCCGATAGTACCGACGTTAACGTGCGGTTTTGTACGTTCAAACTTTTCTTTAGACATCGATTGTCCCTCTAAGACACGGATAAATCGGTGATATCACCACATCAACCAGGCAACATGCCCGACTCGTTGAATGCTAAATAACAGAAGAGAAACCAGGAAGGAGAAGTGAAGTGGTGCTGATACCCAGAGTCGAACTGGGGACCTCACCCTTACCAAGGGTGCGCTCTACCAACTGAGCCATATCAGCACGTCTGGAGCGGGCAGCGGGAATCGAACCCGCATCATCAGCTTGGAAGGCTGAGGTAATAGCCATTATACGATGCCCGCATCCTGAAACTCGGCTACCCAGTGCTTCTGTATTGCCGGGAGAAGATTCTCTCCCTGAGAGCTGATTCACTACTGACACCAACTCAGGTTACGTTTTAGCGTAACCGAAAATGGTGGTGGGGGAAGGATTCGAACCTTCGAAGTCTGTGACGGCAGATTTACAGTCTGCTCCCTTTGGCCGCTCGGGAACCCCACCGGACTTGATGGTGCCGACTACCGGAATCGAACTGGTGACCTACTGATTACAAGTCAGTTGCTCTACCTACTGAGCTAAGTCGGCATCAAGTAGCGCGCATTCTAGGGAGACCTGCGGAGGGATGCAACAAAAAAATTGCACAAAATGCTCTATCGCTCACATTTTGCACGACAACACGAATAAATGCTGTAATTTCATGCAACACCGTGGAAAAAACCACCATTTCTGCTCGCGAATTGGGTGCGCCAAAAGGTCCACTCGTCCCCTTTGATTACATTGCCTGTTTGAGGATCCATCTTAATAGGCATGAGCGATGTGTGGGAAACACTCTCCGGGGCGTGATTTTTCATATTATTCACTGTCATCTGGTGTTAACCTCCTGCCCATTGTTCCCACTTATTTAATAACGCCGAGCCATAGCATTATCTAAAGAGATGCTCTCGTTGCGCGCCGCCGGGCGCACCGCAGAGAGCCATGGCAGGCTGATAAAAGCGTATGAGTAAAAAAGAGCAAACGTTAATGACGCCCTACCTACAGTTTAATCGCAGCCAGTGGGCTGCCCTTCGTGCTTCGGTTCCTATGACCCTGACCGAGGGCGAAATCGCGAGATTAAAAGGCATTAATGAAGACCTTTCTTTAGAAGAAGTGGCGGAAATTTATCTCCCTCTTTCCCGTTTACTCAATTTCTATATCAGCTCTAACTTGCGCCGCCAGGCCGTGCTTGAACAATTCCTTGGCACTAATGGGCAGCGCATTCCTTATATCATCAGCATTGCCGGAAGCGTGGCGGTAGGTAAAAGCACCACGGCACGTGTACTGCAAGCCTTGTTGAGCCGCTGGCCCGAGCATCGTCGCGTTGAACTCATTACTACCGATGGTTTTTTGCATCCAAACCAGGTGTTGAAAGATCGCGGTCTGATGAAGAAGAAGGGCTTTCCGCAATCCTATGATATGCATCGCCTTGTGAAATTCGTGTCAGATATCAAATCAGGGGTGACCAATGTCACCGCGCCGGTCTATTCGCACCTGATTTATGATGTTATTCCGGATGGCGACAAGACAGTTGCTCAGCCCGATATTCTGATTCTTGAAGGGCTGAATGTGCTGCAAAGCGGTATGGATTATCCTCATGACCCGCATCATGTATTTGTCTCTGACTTTGTCGATTTTTCAATATATGTCGACGCGCCTGAGGAGCTGCTGCAGAACTGGTATATCAATCGCTTCCTGAAATTCCGTGAAGGCGCTTTTACCAATCCCGATTCTTATTTCCATAACTATGCGAAATTATCGAAAGAGGAAGCCATCGAGATTGCGCAATCGCTGTGGAAAGAAATTAACGGCTTAAATCTTAAAGAAAATATCCTCCCAACACGCGAGCGAGCGAGCCTGATTATGACCAAAAGCGCTAATCATGCTGTTGAAGAAGTGCGTCTGCGTAAGTAATAAAAAGGGAGCATCTCTGCTCCCTTGAAGTTATTCCGCGCTGCGTAGCGATATTTCCCCACCAACCCAGGGTTTAACTACGCCATCCTGCTCAAGCAATAAAGCCCCCTGCGAATCGATGCCTCGAGAGATACCGAAGATCTCTTTCTCGCCAATAATCAATTTAACCGGACGGTTAATAAAATTATCCAGCACTTCCCAGCGGGCAAGAAAAGGCGTGAGTCCCTCTTGTTCAAAGCAGTGCAGTGCGCTGCGTAACTCAGTGATAAGCCGTGCAGCAAGAACGTTGCGGTCAATACGCACGCCCGCTTCCTGCAGGTTGATCCAGCCCTGATTGATATCACCTGCCTGCGCATTTCGCATCGCCAGATTGACACCGGCACCGATAACGATCTGCGCCGCATCGCCTGTTTTCCCTGTTAATTCAACGAGAATACCGGCAAGTTTGCGATCGTTAAGATAAAGATCGTTAGGCCATTTAACGCGCACCTGGTCAGCACCCAAATCGCGTAATACTTCAGTCATGACGATGCCAATAACCAGGCTTAAACCGATAGCGGCTGCGGGACCTTGTTCAAGACGCCAGTACATGGAGATATAGAGATTGGCCCCAAAGGGCGAAACCCATTTCCGGCCACGGCGTCCTCGGCCTGCCTGCTGATACTCAGCGACACAGGCATCGCCTGACTGCAACCCGGCAAGACGATCGAGCAAATACTGGTTAGTGGAGTCAATGACAGGCAATACAGCCACACTTCCTTGCGCAACTTCACGACGGATGAATGTCTCATCCAATAGTTGAATAGGTTCAGGAAGGCTGTAGCCTTTCCCAGGCACGGTAAACACATCCACACCCCAGTCCCTGAGCGTCTGTATATGTTTATTAATTGCAGCCCGGCTCATACCCAGGCTCTCGCCAAGCTGTTCACCGGAGTGAAACTCGCCGTCAGCCAGAATCGAGATAAGCGTCAATGGGATAGTATTATCTTTCACGCAATAACCTCCACGGCATTCACCTCACCGGCATGGCCAATAAAGCGCACCTCTGGCTCCAGCCAGACGTTAAATTTTTCGCCGACGCGCTGGCGCACTAAATGGGCAAGCTGAACCACATCATCACTTGTCGCCTGGCCTGCATTAATGAGCACCAGAGCCTGTAAGTGATGAACGGCAGCACCGCCTGTTGATGTCCCTTTCAACTGACATTGATCGATAAGCCAACCGGCGGCCAGTTTTACCGAGCCATCGGTCTGTGGATAGTGGGGGGCATGAGGATGCGCAGCCAGTAGAGCAACCGCCTCTTCAGCCGTGATCACCGGATTTTTGAAGAAACTGCCCGCGTTACCATACACTTTTGGGTCCGGCAGCTTGCTGGTACGCATATGACAGACGGCATCGAAGACCTGCTGCGGTGTGACTGTCGCAGGATCAAGCCGGGTGAGGTCTCCATAGGTGAGTACCGGTTGCCACGCTTTAGCCAGACGCAATCCTACGGCAGTGATCGCAACGCGATCCTGATACTCATGCTTGAATATGCTATCGCGGTAGCCGAAACGGCACTCTTTTGCGCTTAACCGCTGTTGTTTACCGCTGCTCAATTCAACGCAATCAACGTAATCGCAGACACGCTGCAGCTCAACGCCATACGCGCCGATATTCTGGATAGGTGAGGATCCCGTGCAGCCAGGGATCAGCGCGAGGTTTTCCAGACCGGGCATTTCGCGTTCAAGCGTGAATTGCACAAGCTGATGCCAGTTCTCACCGGCGCCAACATGCAGAAGCCATGCATCAGCCTCTTCGCTAATCTTGATGCCTTTGATGCGATTGATGATGACGGTTCCGGCAAAATCCTCCAGGAAAAGCACATTACTGCCCTCTCCAAGGATTAGCACCGGTTGCTGCTGCTCTACTGCACTCTGCCAGGCTTCCAGCAGTTGATGGGTATTCTCGGCGCATACGATGCGACGGGCATTATGCTCGATACCAAAAGTGTTCCACGGCTTAAGGGAGAGATTCATTCACGCTATCCTGATGCAAAAACAGGGCTAGTTTACCGTATACGAAGGGGGAGTGCTTGCGGTGTTTCAGGAAGATACAACGCAAAAAGCCTCATGCTTTCGCATGAGGCTTTCGGCTTAATTTGATGCCTGGCAGTTCCCTACTCTCGCATGGGGAGACCCCACACTACCATCGGCGCTACGGCGTTTCACTTCTGAGTTCGGCATGGGGTCAGGTGGGACCACCGCGCTAGTGCCGCCAGGCAAATTCTGTTGCCATCCCGCGTTAGCCGGACGGCTTAATCTGTATCAGCTGAAAATCTGTCTCTCATCGCCAAAACATCTTCGGCGTTGTAAGGTTAAGCCTCACGGTTCATTAGTACCGGTTAGCTCAACGCATCGCTGCGCTTACACACCCGGCCTATCAACGTCGTCGTCTTCAACGTTCCTTCAGGACTCTCAAGGAGTCAGGGAGAACTCATCTCGGGGCAAGTTTCGTGCTTAGATGCTTTCAGCACTTATCTCTTCCGCATTTAGCTACCGGGCAGTGCCATTGGCATGACAACCCGAACACCAGTGATGCGTCCACTCCGGTCCTCTCGTACTAGGAGCAGCCCCCCTCAATTCTCCAGCGCCCACGGCAGATAGGGACCGAACTGTCTCACGACGTTCTAAACCCAGCTCGCGTACCACTTTAAATGGCGAACAGCCATACCCTTGGGACCTACTTCAGCCCCAGGATGTGATGAGCCGACATCGAGGTGCCAAACACCGCCGTCGATATGAACTCTTGGGCGGTATCAGCCTGTTATCCCCGGAGTACCTTTTATCCGTTGAGCGATGGCCCTTCCATTCAGAACCACCGGATCACTATGACCTGCTTTCGCACCTGCTCGCGCCGTCACGCTCGCAGTCAAGCCAGCTTATGCCATTGCACTAACCTCCTGATGTCCGACCAGGATTAGCTGACCTTCGTGCTCCTCCGTTACGCTTTAGGAGGAGACCGCCCCAGTCAAACTACCCACCAGACACTGTCCGCAACCCGGATCACGGGTCCACGTTAGAACATCAAACATTAAAGGGTGGTATTTCAAGGTTGGCTCCACGCAGACTGGCGTCCACGCTTCAAAGCCTCCCACCTATCCTACACATCAAGGCTCAATGTTCAGTGTCAAGCTATAGTAAAGGTTCACGGGGTCTTTCCGTCTTGCCGCGGGTACACTGCATCTTCACAGCGAGTTCAATTTCACTGAGTCTCGGGTGGAGACAGCCTGGCCATCATTACGCCATTCGTGCAGGTCGGAACTTACCCGACAAGGAATTTCGCTACCTTAGGACCGTTATAGTTACGGCCGCCGTTTACCGGGGCTTCGATCAAGAGCTTCACCTTGCGGTTGACCCCATCAATTAACCTTCCGGCACCGGGCAGGCGTCACACCGTATACGTCCACTTTCGTGTTTGCACAGTGCTGTGTTTTTAATAAACAGTTGCAGCCAGCTGGTATCTTCGACTGGTTTCAGCTCCGCGAGCAAGTCGCTTCACCTACACACCAGCGTGCCTTCTCCCGAAGTTACGGCACCATTTTGCCTAGTTCCTTCACCCGAGTTCTCTCAAGCGCCTTGGTATTCTCTACCTGACCACCTGTGTCGGTTTGGGGTACGATTTCGTGTTACCTGATGCTTAGAGGCTTTTCCTGGAAGCAGGGCATTTGTCACTTCAGCACCGTGGTGCCTCGTCATCACGCCTCAGTGTTAAAGTGAACCGGATTTACCTGGAACACACACCTACACGCTTAAACCGGGACAACCGTCGCCCGGCCGACATAGCCTTCTCCGTCCCCCCTTCGCAGTAACACCAAGTACAGGAATATTAACCTGTTTCCCATCGACTACGCCTTTCGGCCTCGCCTTAGGGGTCGACTCACCCTGCCCCGATTAACGTTGGACAGGAACCCTTGGTCTTCCGGCGAGCGGGCTTTTCACCCGCTTTATCGTTACTTATGTCAGCATTCGCACTTCTGATACCTCCAGCAGCCCTCACAGGCCACCTTCGACGGCTTACAGAACGCTCCCCTACCCAACAACACATAGTGTCGCTGCCGCAGCTTCGGTGCATGGTTTAGCCCCGTTACATCTTCCGCGCAGGCCGACTCGACCAGTGAGCTATTACGCTTTCTTTAAATGATGGCTGCTTCTAAGCCAACATCCTGGCTGTCTGTGCCTTCCCACATCGTTTCCCACTTAACCATGACTTTGGGACCTTAGCTGGCGGTCTGGGTTGTTTCCCTCTTCACGACGGACGTTAGCACCCGCCGTGTGTCTCCCGTGATAACATTCTCCGGTATTCGTAGTTTGCATCGGGTTGGTAAGCCGGGATGGCCCCCTAGCCGAAACAGTGCTCTACCCCCGGAGATGAATTCACGAGGCGCTACCTAAATAGCTTTCGGGGAGAACCAGCTATCTCCCGGTTTGATTGGCCTTTCACCCCCAGCCACAGGTCATCCGCTAATTTTTCAACATTAGTCGGTTCGGTCCTCCAGTTAGTGTTACCCAACCTTCAACCTGCCCATGGCTAGATCACCGGGTTTCGGGTCTATACCCTGCAACTTAACGCCCAGTTAAGACTCGGTTTCCCTGCGGCTCCCCTATACGGTTAACCTTGCTACAGAATATAAGTCGCTGACCCATTATACAAAAGGTACGCAGTCACCCCATAAAAGAGGCTCCCACTGCTTGTACGTACACGGTTTCAGGTTCTGTTTCACTCCCCTCGCCGGGGTTCTTTTCGCCTTTCCCTCACGGTACTGGTTCACTATCGGTCAGTCAGGAGTATTTAGCCTTGGAGGATGGTCCCCCCATATTCAGACAGGATACCACGTGTCCCGCCCTACTCATCGAGCTCACAGCAAGAGTGCTTTTGTGTACGGGGCTGTCACCCTGTATCGCGCGACTTTCCAGACGCTTCCACTAACACTCAGGCTGATTCAGGCTCTGGGCTGTTCCCCGTTCGCTCGCCGCTACTGGGGGAATCTCGGTTGATTTCTTTTCCTCGGGGTACTTAGATGTTTCAGTTCCCCCGGTTCGCCTCGTTAACCTATGTATTCAGTTAACGATAGTGCAACGGATTGCACTGGGTTTCCCCATTCGGACATCGCCGGTTATAACGGTTCATATCACCTTACCGGCGCTTTTCGCAGATTAGCACGTCCTTCATCGCCTCTGACTGCCAGGGCATCCACCGTGTACGCTTAGTCGCTTAACCTCACAACCCGAAGATGTTTCGTAAAACATCATCAGTTGCGAAAATTTGAGAGACTCACGGAACAATTCGCATTGTTCTGTGTTTCAATTTTCAGCTTGATCCAGATTTTTAAAGAGCAAAACTTCGCAGCACACACAGAATGTGTACTCTGAAGTTTTCTAGTGACGAACAGTGAGGATGGTGGAGCTATGCGGGATCGAACCGCAGACCTCCTGCGTGCAAAGCAGGCGCTCTCCCAGCTGAGCTATAGCCCCATCGTAGTTAAATCCCGTTACCGGTAATTTTTCCTGAGACAAGGCGTGAAAGGGCGAAGCATACTGAAGTATGCGAGTCGTTTCACAACGCTGTATTCAGGGAAAATTTGGTAGGCCTGAGTGGACTTGAACCACCGACCTCACCCTTATCAGGGGTGCGCTCTAACCACCTGAGCTACAAGCCTGCAGAGATTTTCACTGCTCGTTATTTTTCATCAGACAATCTGTGTGGACACTGCAGGGAAAGGTTCTTTAAGGTAAGGAGGTGATCCAACCGCAGGTTCCCCTACGGTTACCTTGTTACGACTTCACCCCAGTCATGAATCACAAAGTGGTAAGCGCCCTCCCGAAGGTTAAGCTACCTACTTCTTTTGCAACCCACTCCCATGGTGTGACGGGCGGTGTGTACAAGGCCCGGGAACGTATTCACCGTGACATTCTGATTCACGATTACTAGCGATTCCGACTTCATGGAGTCGAGTTGCAGACTCCAATCCGGACTACGACGCACTTTATGAGGTCCGCTAGCTCTCGCGAGATCGCTTCTCTTTGTATGCGCCATTGTAGCACGTGTGTAGCCCTGGTCGTAAGGGCCATGATGACTTGACGTCATCCCCACCTTCCTCCAGTTTATCACTGGCAGTCTCCTTTGAGTTCCCGGCCTAACCGCTGGCAACAAAGGATAAGGGTTGCGCTCGTTGCGGGACTTAACCCAACATTTCACAACACGAGCTGACGACAGCCATGCAGCACCTGTCTCACAGTTCCCGAAGGCACCAATCCATCTCTGGAAAGTTCTGTGGATGTCAAGACCAGGTAAGGTTCTTCGCGTTGCATCGAATTAAACCACATGCTCCACCGCTTGTGCGGGCCCCCGTCAATTCATTTGAGTTTTAACCTTGCGGCCGTACTCCCCAGGCGGTCGACTTAACGCGTTAGCTCCGGAAGCCACGCCTCAAGGGCACAACCTCCAAGTCGACATCGTTTACGGCGTGGACTACCAGGGTATCTAATCCTGTTTGCTCCCCACGCTTTCGCACCTGAGCGTCAGTCTTCGTCCAGGGGGCCGCCTTCGCCACCGGTATTCCTCCAGATCTCTACGCATTTCACCGCTACACCTGGAATTCTACCCCCCTCTACGAGACTCAAGCCTGCCAGTTTCGGATGCAGTTCCCAGGTTGAGCCCGGGGATTTCACATCCGACTTGACAGACCGCCTGCGTGCGCTTTACGCCCAGTAATTCCGATTAACGCTTGCACCCTCCGTATTACCGCGGCTGCTGGCACGGAGTTAGCCGGTGCTTCTTCTGCGGGTAACGTCAATCGACGCGGTTATTAACCACATCGCCTTCCTCCCCGCTGAAAGTACTTTACAACCCGAAGGCCTTCTTCATACACGCGGCATGGCTGCATCAGGCTTGCGCCCATTGTGCAATATTCCCCACTGCTGCCTCCCGTAGGAGTCTGGACCGTGTCTCAGTTCCAGTGTGGCTGGTCATCCTCTCAGACCAGCTAGGGATCGTCGCCTAGGTGAGCCGTTACCCCACCTACTAGCTAATCCCATCTGGGCACATCTGATGGCAAGAGGCCCGAAGGTCCCCCTCTTTGGTCTTGCGACGTTATGCGGTATTAGCTACCGTTTCCAGTAGTTATCCCCCTCCATCAGGCAGTTTCCCAGACATTACTCACCCGTCCGCCACTCGTCAGCAAAGCAGCAAGCTGCTTCCTGTTACCGTTCGACTTGCATGTGTTAGGCCTGCCGCCAGCGTTCAATCTGAGCCATGATCAAACTCTTCAATTTAAAGTTTGATGCTCATCGAATTAAACCGTAATGAATTACGTGTTCACCCGTGAGACTTGGTATTCATTTAGTGTCCGAAGACATTAAGAATCCATGTCACCTGAGTGCCCACACAGATTGTCTGATAAATTGTTAAAGAGCAGTGCCGCTTCGCTTTTCGCAGCGGCGCGGGGTGTGCATATTACGCTTTCCCGCTGTGAAGTCAACTGATTATTTTCAGAATTCTTCACCTGACAGGCCGGTGTGTTTGCCGTTGTGCCGTGTCAGTGGAGGCGCATTATAGGGAGTTAATTTTCCCTGACAACCCCTAATTTCAAAAAACTTTTCAACCGTCTCTTTTTTGCTCAAAACGGCGTTAAACAGCCAGTTTTTCGAGCCTTTCGAAGCCATAGCGCTGCAAAACGGGCAGTAATTGCGCAGTTTCCGGCGTCAAAGCCATGCAATAGGCAATATTACTGTCAGACGATTTAGCCTCCGGCGCTTCATGCTCCAGTAGCCAGGCGGTACGGCGTGCAATAGCCGAACCGGAATCAATCAGCCGCGTCCCTTCTGGCAGCACCTGCAACAGCTCTTCTTGTAATAGCGGGAAGTGGGTACAACCCAGCACCACGGTATCCGGTGGCTCCTTCATCCGCAGCCACGGGCGCAGAATACGGCGCAACTCCTCAAGCGGCACAGGTTCGCCGTGCAGTTTGCCTTCG
The DNA here is from genome assembly GCF_001975225.1 of Kosakonia cowanii JCM 10956 = DSM 18146. NCBI lineage: Bacteria > Pseudomonadati > Pseudomonadota > Gammaproteobacteria > Enterobacterales > Enterobacteriaceae > Kosakonia > Kosakonia cowanii. The sequence continues at coordinate 181,490 of NZ_CP019445.1, forward strand.
GCCAGCTCCACCAGCTCAGCGGAACCCAGCATTTCGATCCGGCACTCATTAGCGAAGCGCGCGATCAATTCATGCGTATAAGGACGCTTCACCGTCCCGCGCGTCGCCAGCAGGCCCACGATGCCGTTTGCCGTTAACCGCGCCGCAGGTTTGATCGCTGGCACCACACCCACTACCGGGAAGGTGAACTTCTCACGCAGCGCGGGCAGCGAAACGGTGCTTGCCGAGTTACAGGCAATAATGGCCAGAGAGAGGGGATAACGTGCCTGAACGGCGGAAACAATCTCGACAACACGCTCAACGATAAACTCCTCGCTCTTCTCACCATAGGGAAACGCGACGTTGTCGAAGGTGTAGATATAGTGCAAGTCCGGCAGGAGCTGCCGGATCTCGTCATACACGGAAAGCCCACCGACACCGGAGTCAAACACCAGCACGGTGGGCCGCGCGTCAGAAGGTGTAGCTGCCAGACAAGGTGTATTCCCGTCCTGCAGTTTGGTAACCATATGCTGTCTCGTACTCTTTATCGAACAGGTTGGCGATTTTACCACGAACTGTCAGGTGAGAGGTTACAGGATATGAGGCAGAAAAATCGACGGTGCTATAACTTGGCAGAATACGTTTCTCGCCCGTTGTATAATCGTGACGCTTACTGAAGTACTCCCAGGCAAGATCCAAATCGACATCATATACAGACCAGTCAAGCTGGTACTTCGCCTGGCGCTGTGCCCTGCGCTGCAACACGTCGTGGGTTTCATCATCACGTGGGTCAATATATTGCAGCGTAATACGGTGAGAGAAAATCCCCGTATCAATGTTGCCGGTCCATTCCACCCCTTTAATGGTGGCCGAGTTGACGTTGTAATAGGTCGTATTGCTATAACTAATGAGATTTTCGATCTCATACCGGTAAGCGGAGAGGCGCCAGTCCAGCGGACCGGTAAGCCCTTCAATGCCCGCTTCCCACTGTTTCGACTCTTCCGGCTTCAGGTCTGGATTCGACGCAATGCCAAACCGCTTCGCGCCGAACTGCTGGCCCAGCGACGGCGCAAGGAAACCGGTGCCGTAAGAGAGCGTCAGGCGATAGTCCGGTACAAACTCCCACCCTGCCGCCGTCTGCCAGGTGCCGTGCCAGCCAAACGAATCATCTTTATCTTCACGGCCGGACGCCTCAAGCGTTACATCGCCTAACTGCTTCATTCCCGTCAGATAGAGCCCGGTGTTATCGCGATCGTAGGCATCTCGGCTGGTCTCATTAGATGACACCAGGCGCTCCTGCTTCCAGTCCACGCCTGCGCCGACCGAGCCTTTGCCGATATCAACGTTATTTGCCCACTGGATATAACGCTGCTCCAGCTCATCCAGCGTCGTGCCCGTATGATATCGACCATAGACGCTGCTGTAGTTGTAGTCTTTGCTTTTTTGATAGCTCGCCAGTAGCTGAGAAGAGTAAATGCCCTGGTTGAAGTTGAGCCCGGTATCCCAGCCCTGGGCGTAGAGCTGACGCTCATCGGCGCTGTATTCCGGTAAAAATGGCGGGCTACCGAGGTCATAGTCCACGTTATTGCTGAAGTCATATCCGCGGAAGAAGCCGTCAAAATTGTCGTTAAACGTATGCTGAACGCTGCCCCAGAAGGTTTTGTTCCGGTAGCCGTCGCGATCCTCGTCATGATCCCAGCTTGAACCGGGCTGAACGTTAAACCCGCGCGTGCCGGTATAGGAGGCCGCACCGGTCACCACCGTGTCACCAAAACGCTGGCGCACTGTACCGTCGTAGGTTTGATACCCCTTCGAACCGATGCCAGCATTAATTTGAGATTTCTGATCGCCCGTCAGAGTAATGATGTTTACTACGCCGCCAATCGCGCCGGAGCCATACACCGTCGAGCGCGGCCCGCGGATGTACTCCACACGCTGCACCAGCGAGAGCGGGATCTGGTTGAGTTCAGGACTGTTGCTGATACCCGAACGACCAACCGGCACACCGTCAATCATCAGCAGGAGATGTTTGGCTTCCGTACCCCGCACATAGACGGAGGAGATCTGCCCAATACCACCGCTTTGCGAAACATCGATGCCCGGAAGGCGGCGCAGAACCTCAATTAATGAGCGGGACTGCCAGCGATCGATATCTTCACGCGTAACAATTTCCGTCGGTGCCAACACGGTTTTAAGCGGTTGTTGAAAACGGTTTGCTGTCACCACTAACTGATCCTGACCGCTATCCTGCGCCCAGCCGGAAAACGCCGTGACGGAGAGCGCCGTCAGCAGCGAAGCTTTTTTTATCATTATGTAAGCATCCACATAATAAGAAGGATGCCGCAGGTTCCATCAATAGCTCGCGATGATGACAACCAGATGCGACGTATGCCGGCAGGTCTTCGGGCTCGGAGGTACTACGACAGGCGACTTCCCACCCGCAGGCAGTGTCTGGCCTCTCACCTTTATCCTTACCGCTGCGCGTCAGCCCCAGATTTGCACTGGGTTCCCTTTTAACTCACAGGACCGGAAAAAGGATGCTACATTCCGTTACATATAGATGTCCAGACTGCTACGAGACTATTTCGTTGCGCCGCGGGCTGGACATCCCGTGAGCAATCCCTACAATCCCCGCGTTATTCATAATCTCTCAGGAAGCATCATGACCCCAGAACACCTGCCGACAGAACAGTACGAAGCCCAGCTGGCCGAAAAAGTCGTACGTCTGCAATCGTTGATGACGACCTTTTCCGCGCCGCTTCCGGAGGTGTTCCGCTCACCCGTCAGCCATTACCGCATGCGCGCCGAGTTTCGTATCTGGCACGATGGGGACGATCTCTACCACATCATTTTCGATCAGCAGACCAAATCGCGTATCCGCGTCGACAGCTTCCCGGCGGCAAGCGAGCTGATTAACCAATTAATGTCGGTGATGATCGAGGCGGTGCGCGACAACAAAACCCTGCGCCATAAACTCTTCCAGATTGATTACCTGAGCACCCTGAGCAACCAGGCGATCGTCACGCTGCTCTATCACAAGAAGCTGGATGCCGAGTGGCAGGAAGAGGCCACGCGTCTGCGCGATGCGTTACGCGCGCAGAACCTGAATGTGCAGATTATTGGCCGCGCCACCAAAACCAAAATCGAGCTGGACCAGGATTTCGTCGATGAGCGTCTGCCGGTTGGCGGTCAGGAGATGATCTACCGCCAGGTGGAGAACAGCTTCACCCAGCCGAATGCGGCGATGAATATTCAGATGCTGGAGTGGGCGCTGGATGTCACGCGTGGGTCAAAAGGCGATCTGCTGGAGCTTTACTGCGGCAACGGCAACTTCTCGCTGGCGCTGGCGCGTAATTTCGATCGCGTGCTGGCAACAGAAATTGCCAAACCTTCGGTTGCAGCGGCGCAGTACAACATCGCGGCGAACCAGATTGATAATGTGCAGATTATCCGCATGTCGGCGGAGGAGTTTACCCAGGCGATGAACGGCGTACGCGCTTTTAACCGCTTACAGGGCATTGATTTGCAGAGCTACCAGTGCGAAACGATTTTCGTCGATCCACCGCGCAGCGGGCTGGATGCGGAAACTGAGAAGATGGTGCAGGCTTACCCGCGCATCCTTTATATCTCCTGCAACCCGGAAACGTTGTGCAAAAACCTGGAAACATTAAGCCAGACGCATACGGTTTCACGCCTGGCGCTGTTTGACCAGTTCCCCTACACGCACCATATGGAGTGCGGCGTTCTGCTGACGCGCAAGTAATCGCGATGCCGGAGGTGCTAAAACGCCCTCCGGCTTACCGCTTACTCGGAATCGGAGGCTTCGTACTGGCGGCTGCGGTTGCGCAGGCGAAAGCCAATCCAGAAGACCAGAATTACCGCCAGCAGCGCGGGCAGGAAGTTGGAGCCCATATCCGGATACTCCGCCCGCACCACGGCGCTATAGAGCAGCACACCGAGAATAAAGCAGGCCGCTGAAAGACCCGGTAAACCTACCGGCATGGTGCGATTCTGGTAGCGCTGATGCAGACAGTAGATTGTCAGCACCAGCGAGATAATCGGAAAGAGCGAAAAGGGTACGAGGGAGCTAAACACGGCGGTAAACGTGCCGTTAATCGACAAACCGGCGATCAGCGCCAGCAGCAGCGTACCTTTCTCTTGACCTGACTGTTTCATCATTCATCCTTCACTCGTCGGTTGTTGCGCCATTTTTTCCTGTTCGCGGCGATACCAGTAATATGCGCCTTTTGAAATCATACGCAGCTGTAAAACCAGCCGCTCTTCCAGCTGTTTGCGCTGCTCTGCGCTCACGTCCAGCGCTTCCGCACCGGCGTTAAAAACGATGGTGACCATCGCTTCAGCCTGCGCTTCCGTAAAGGCGCGCGGCATGTGGTTTTCGAGTTCGAGGTAATCGGCAAGTTCCGCAATAAAGTGCTGGATCTCGCGCGCAACCGCTGCACGAAACGCGGCTGACGTTCCGGAGCGTTCACGTAAAAGTAGCCGGAAGGCGTTCGGGTTATTGCCAATAAATTCCATAAAAGTGGAGACCGACGTGCGGATCACGCTGCCGCCTTTGGCAATTCGCTGACGCGCCTGGCGCATCAGCTGGCGTAGCATCAGGCCGCTCTCATCGACCATCGTCAGGCCAAGCTCATCCACGTCGCGGAAGTGGCGGTAAAATGACGTTGGCGCGATGCCCGCTTCACGAGCCACTTCCCGCAGGCTCAGGCTGGTAAAACTTCGCTCAGCGCTCAGTTGGCTGAATGCGGCTTCAACCAGTGACCGCCGCGTTCTCTCTTTTTGTTGCGCTCTTACACCCATCACGATGTTTGAATCCTTCCAGGGGCCCGCTGGCACTATACCAGAGAATAAATCCAAACCGATTGTACTGGATTGTGACGGATTGTTTACGCGCAGATTCTTCTTTTTCAGCGGAAAAAAGCACAGTGATAATTGGGTTATCCCGTGGTTAATGTTAGTATTATGTTGCTTTTATGTATAAGAACAGGTAAGCCTTACCATGCCACATTCCTACGATTACGATGCAATAGTGATAGGCTCCGGTCCCGGCGGCGAAGGCGCAGCCATGGGCCTCGTTAAACAGGGAGCCCGGGTAGCGGTTATTGAGCGCTACCATAATGTCGGCGGCGGCTGTACGCACTGGGGCACCATCCCCTCGAAAGCGCTCCGTCACGCAGTCAGCCGTATTATCGAATTTAACCAAAACCCGCTCTACAGCGACCATACCCGCCTTCTTCGCTCCTCTTTCTCCGATATCCTGAACCATGCCGAAAGCGTGATTAACCAGCAAACGCGTATGCGTCAGGGTTTTTACGAGCGTAACCACTGCGATATTCTGGAAGGCAACGCGCACTTTATTGATGACCACACGCTGGGGCTGGAGTGCCACGATGGCACCGTCGAAACGCTGACGGCGGAGAAGTTTGTCATCGCCTGCGGTTCGCGCCCTTATCACCCGGATGATGTCGACTTCGCGCACCCGCGCGTCTACGACAGCGACTCGATTCTCGATATGCACCACGAACCTCGCCACGTGATTATCTATGGCGCAGGGGTTATCGGCTGTGAATATGCGTCCATCTTCCGCGGTATGAATGTAAAGGTCGATCTGATCAACACCCGCGATCGTCTGCTGGCGTTTCTCGATCAGGAGATGTCCGACTCCCTCTCCTACCACTTCTGGAACAGCGGCGTGGTGATTCGCCACAACGAAGAGTATGAGCGCATTGAGCCATTAGATGATGGCGTCATCATGCACCTGAAATCGGGTAAGAAGTTGAAAGCGGACTGCCTGCTCTACGCGAACGGCCGCACTGGCAACACCGACAGCCTTCAGCTTGCCAATATCGGGCTGGAAGCGGATAGCCGTGGTCAGTTGAAGGTCAACAGCATGTACCAGACCGCGCTACCGCATATCTATGCCGTGGGTGATGTGATTGGTTATCCGAGCCTGGCATCAGCGGCTTACGATCAGGGGCGTATCGCCGCACAGGCGATGATTAAAGGCGAAGCTACCGCGCATCTGATTGAGGATATCCCGACCGGGATCTACACCATTCCGGAGATCAGCTCCGTCGGGAAAACCGAACAGCAGCTCACCGCCATGAAAGTGCCTTATGAAGTGGGCCGTGCGCAGTTTAAACACCTCGCACGGGCGCAAATCGTCGGCATGAACATTGGTACGCTGAAGATTCTGTTTCACCGCGAAACGAAAGAGATTTTGGGGATCCACTGCTTTGGCGAGCGCGCGGCCGAGATTATTCATATCGGCCAGGCGATTATGGAGCAGAAAGGTGGCGGTAACACCATTGAGTACTTCGTTAACACCACCTTCAATTACCCAACCATGGCGGAAGCCTATCGGGTAGCGGCACTGAACGGCCTAAACCGCCTGTTTTAAGCCTTTGTCGAAATGACCATCCATCGCGCCGCGGATGGCCTCTGCCAGCTGCTCATAGCGGCTGCGCAGCGGCGAGCCCGGTCGATAAACCAGCCCAACGGTACGCTTCGGCTCCGGCTTAATGCACGGTAAGTAGACCACGCCATCACGTTTACGCTCGCGCGGTACGGCAAGCGCAGGCAGCAGCGTGATGCCGCTCCCGGCCGCGACCATATTACGCAGCGTTTCCAGGCTGGTTGCGCGGAAATGGGTATCCTCATCCGCGCCCGCTTCAAAGCAGAAGCCCATCGCCTGATCGCGCAGGCAGTGCCCATCTTCCAGCATCAGCAGTTTTTCACCCGCCAGATCGGCCATCGGCACGCAGTCGCGGTTCGCCCAGGCGTGATCTTCATAAATCGCCAGCATCATCGGCTCGTCAAACAGCGGCACTTCAATAAAAGCTTCACTCTCTTTGACCAGCGCGAGGATCGCGCAGTCGAGCTTGCCGCTATCAAGCTGCGCCAGCAGCTGCTGCGTCTGCGCTTCGTGCAGATACATCTCAAGTTTCGGGAAGGTTTGATGCAGCAGCGGAATAATATGCGGCAGCAGATAGGGGCCTACGGTCGGGATCAGCCCGATATGCAGCGGGCCGGACATGGCTTCACCTTGCTGGCTTGCCATCTCTTTCAGCACCTTGACCTCGCGCAGTACCGTGCGCGCCTGGTCCACCAGCAGCAATCCAGCCTGGGTAAAGAGAACTTTGCGGCTGGTGCGCTCAAGCAGCATTACGCCCAATTCATCTTCCAGTTTGCGGATCTGCCCGCTCAGCGTAGGTTGGCTGACGTGGCACGAGTCGGCTGCACGGCGAAAATGGCGGTGTTCCGCTAACGCCACCAGGTATTCAAGATCACGAATATTCATCTTCATCCTCCGTCGCCACGATAGTTCATGGCGATAAATAGCATAGCAACGAACGATTATCCCTATCAAGCCTTCTGTACAATAATTGGCTCCAGGAAACGTAGCGGTACTGTGTTCTACCCTAACCAGTCACCCTTTTCACTACCGTTTCTCTCTGTACAACTAAAGCCAACGTGAACGTTTTGCGGACCCCGTGTCCGCTTTTTTTTGCATAAAAAAGCCCGGCGTTACGCCAGGCTCACTCTGTTTCCACGCTTATCTCACACCAGGCGCGCTTTCGCTTCAGCAATTGCCTGCGCTACCTGCGTCGGGGAAACGCCCCCTTTCGCCGCGCGTTTATCCAGGCACGATTGCAGGGCAAGGATCGGGTAGACATCGTCGCCAATCACCGCACTGAACTGTTGCAGGTCGGCAAGCGCCAGCTCCTCCAGCGGTTTACCCTGACGAATCGCCTCCACAACCGCTTCACCCACAATGTGGTGTGCTTCGCGGAACGGCACGCCTTTGGCGACCAGATAATCTGCCAGCTCGGTCGCATTGGCGTAACCCTGCTGCGCCGCTTCCTGGCAACGTGGGCGTTTGACCTGAATACCATCCAGCACCAGCGTCGCCATATGCAGGCAGTCAAGCCAGGTATCGAGCGCGTCGAACAGCCCCTCTTTATCTTCCTGCATATCTTTGTTGTAGGCCAACGGCAGCCCTTTCAGCGTCATCATCATACCGGTCAGCGCACCCTGAACACGGCCGCACTTGCCGCGGATCAGCTCCAGCGCATCCGGGTTTTTCTTCTGCGGCATTAACGATGAGCCGGAAGTAACGCGATCGGAAAGCTCAACAAAGCCCGCTTCGCCGGAGTTGAAGAAGATCAGATCTTCGGCAAAACGCGACAGGTGCACCATGCCAATCGAGGCATCGGAGAGCAGTTCAAGCACGTGGTCGCGATCGGAGACGCTGTCGAGGCTGTTACGGGTAGCCGACGCGAAACCTAACCAGCCCGCCAGCTGTTCACGATCGATCTCATAAGCGGTACCCGCCAGCGCGCCGCAGCCCAGCGGGCTGACATCCAGGCGCTTCAGCGCATCCTGCAAACGGCTCTCATCGCGGGCCAGCATCTCAACGTAGGCCAAAGACCAGTGCGCAAAAGTGACCGGCTGGGCGCGTTGCAGGTGCGTATAACCCGGCATGACGGCATCCTGATTATTCTCTGCGGTCACCACCAGCGCGCTCTGCAACTGACGGTTGGCCAGCAGCAGTTCACTGATGGTCTCTTTGCACCACAGCTTTAAATCCGTCGCGACCTGGTCGTTACGGCTGCGCCCGGTGTGCAATTTCTTGCCCAGTTGGCCCACTTTGTCGATCAGCTTACCTTCCACCCAGCTGTGAATATCTTCCGCGTCGCTTTGCAGGATCTGCTCCGGGTTGGCGCGCACCTCTTCCAGCAGGGTGTTCAGCGCCTCTTCCAGCTGCTGCTGCTCGGCGTCGGTCATTACGCCAACGGTGACTAACGCTTTGGACCAGGCCACAGAGCCAACGATATCCTGCTCCGCCAGGCGGTAGTCAAAGCGCAAAGAGTCGTTGAACTGTTTGAACCGTTGATCCGCTGCCTGAGTAAAACGCCCGCCCCAAAGTGCCATAATATGCTTCCTTCTTTTTCTACGTTTTGCCGGATGGCGCCTGCGCTTATCCAGCCTACATAAGTGTGTCTGTGATTAAGCCAGAATACGGGTGCCGATTGGCGTGCCGTTAAACAGTGCCGGCAGTTGCTCGGCGTGACGCCAGGAGGCGATATCCACCGGACGACCCAGCGTGCGCGCTGCATCAAGCGCCGCATTCACTTTCACGATCATGCCATCGGTAATAATGCCCTGCGCAATCAGCTGCTCTGCTTTAGCCGCGGTCATCTCGGCAATGCGCTGGCCTTTGCCATCAAGAATGCCGCTCACGTCGGAGAGCAGAATCAGATCCGCGCCAAGGGTCGCCGCCAGCGCCGTTGCTGCCTGATCGGCGTTAACGTTCATCAGCTTGCCTTCATCGGTCACGCCGATGGAGCTGACGACAGGCAGGAAACCGCCCTCCAGCAGGGTGTTAATCAGCGTCGGCGAGCCCGGCTGCGCTAAACCGACATGACCAAGCTCTTCATCCAGTTGGGTGACGCTGACGCTGTCGCCATCGCCAAGGAACAGACCTACCGAAGCGATATGGTGTTTCTTCGCCCACGCCAGCAGCGTTTTGTTGGCGGTGCCCGCCAGCGCGCCGGTAATGATGTCAATCTGATCGGCAGGCGTCACGCGCAGGCCATTCTTCTTCTTCACCGGCAGATTGAGCTGCTTCATTAACTCATCCACCACGCAGCCGCCGCCGTGAACGATCACCAGCGGGCGCTGATGGGCTTCGCGGTACTGCACCAGGGCGGTAAACAAACGCTCCAGCGCTTCTTCGCTATCCAGCAGTACGCCACCGAGCTTAATAATTAATGGATTCATCATCACGCCTGTTCGATTAGATAAGAGACTGGGTTTCAGCATAGCCGAAACGAATATTGGCACACTGCATCGCCTGCGCCGCCGCGCCTTTCAGCAGGTTATCTTCCGTCGCCACCACAATCAGGTGCTCGCCCTGCACGGCAAAGCCGATGTCGCAGAATGGCAGGCCGACCACGTTTTTCAGCGCCGGGACGCCTTTTTCATACAGGCGCACCAGCGGTTTGCCGTCGTAAGCCTGTTTGAACACAGCTGCGATTTGCGCATGGGTCACGCCCGGTTTTAAGCGGCAGGTGATGGTTTCCAGGATCCCACGCGGGAAGCTTGCCAGATGCGGCGTGAAGATCACGTCCGTACCGAGATGCGTGGCGATTTCCGGATGGTGGCGATGGTTGAAGATGCCGTACGGTTGCAGGCTCACTTCACAGAAGCTGTTAGAGAGCGCGGCTTTGCGCCCTGCACCGCTGACGCCGCTGGTGGCATTGATCACCGGCCACTGATTAAGATCCAGCAGGCCCGCATCGATCAGCGGTTTTAACGAGAGCTGCGCCGCCGTCGGGTAGCAACCTGGCACGGCAACCAGTTGCGCCTCTTTGATTTTGTCATGGTTCCACTCCGCCAGGCCGTAAACCGCTTTTTCGAGCAGATCGGCATGCTGATGAGTAAAGCCATAGAAGGTTTCATAAAACGCGGGATCGTTCACGCGGAACGCGCCAGAGAGATCGAACACCACGCAGCCAGCCGCCAGGCAATCCGGCACCAAATCGTGGCTCACTTCGTGGGCGGTTGCGAGGAACACCACATCCACACCGGTCAGAAAATCCTTGATATCGGCCATCGGCTGCAGCGGCAGATCAACAATGCCCTTCAGCTGCGGATGTAAATCGGAGAGACATTTTCCTGCATCATTACTTTGCGCAGAAACCGTCAAAGCGGTTATGTTCATATGAGGATGGCGATTTACATAGGACACAAGTTCTGCGCCGGCGTAACCGCTGGCACCCACAATTAATGTGTTCAACATCGGTGCGGTCTACCTTCTTACGTCATGTTCGGATCTGGAAGGGTGCGTTCTCCCTCCCGCGTCGCTGAGCAAAGTCGCCTTACGGGTTCCCATACGCTCAACATTATTGTATTTTTATGCACATTTACTGCATGAATATTGATACTATCACGAACTCAGGTATGTCAACAATGAAAATGAATTTGCCGCCATTTATCGAGATCTACCGCGCCCTGATTGCCACTCCGTCGATCAGCGCAACGGAAGAAGCACTCGATCAGAGTAATGCGTCTTTAATCAATCTGCTGGCAGGATGGTTTGGCGATCTTGGGTTCACTGTTGAAGTGCAGCCGGTACCCGGCACACGTAACAAATTCAATATGCTTGCCAGCGTCGGTAGCGGCGCGGGCGGGCTGTTATTAACCGGCCATACGGACACCGTGCCGTTTGACGATGGGCGCTGGACGCGCGATCCCTTCACCCTGACCGAGCACGACAACAAGCTCTACGGCCTTGGCACAGCGGATATGAAGGGCTTCTTCGCCTTTATTCTTGATGCCCTGCGTGACGTCGATGTGACAAAACTGAGCAAGCCGCTCTACATCCTCGCCACCGCCGATGAAGAGACCAGCATGGCGGGCGCGCGCTACTTCTCTGAGAATACGCAGCTGCGCCCGGATTGCGCGATTATTGGCGAGCCGACCTCACTGCAGCCGGTTCGCGCCCATAAAGGCCATATCTCCAACGCCATTCGCATTCTTGGTCAGTCCGGCCACTCGAGCGATCCGGCGCGCGGCGTCAACGCCATTGAATTGATGCACGATGCCATCGGCCATATCCTGACCCTGCGCGACAACCTGAAAGCGCGTTATCACTACGAGGCGTTTACCGTTCCCTATCCGACGCTTAACCTGGGACATATTCATGGTGGTGATGCGGCAAACCGAATCTGCGCCTGCTGTGAATTACATATGGATATTCGCCCGCTGCCGGGGATGACGCTCGACGATCTCAACGGTCTGCTTAATGAAGCGCTGGAGCCGGTCAGTTCGCGCTGGCCGGGCCGCCTGAATGTCTTTGAACTCCATCCACCGATCCCCGGTTACGAATGCCCGCCCGATCATCAGCTGGTGGAAGTGGTGGAAAAACTGCTCGGCGTCGAAACGGAGGTGGTGAACTACTGCACCGAAGCGCCGTTTATCCAGACTCTCTGCCCGACGCTGGTCCTCGGCCCTGGCTCCATTAACCAGGCGCACCAACCGGATGAATACCTGGAAACGCGCTTTATTAAGCCAACGCGCGAGCTTATTACTCAGGTTGTGCACCATTTCTGTTGGCATTAAGCGCGACAAAACAGATGAATACTCCCCTCTGCTGAGGGGATTTTTATGCGCCAAAATAGTGCATTTCATAAGCGAAACTTATCTGCAGCGAAGGGTGTTAACTTTCATAAATTCCCGTGATTTATTCGTTTGCTGAACCGATTTCGCCGCAATTGACGTAGTGAGTTTTACGTGGCTTTATAAAAGACGGTGTCTTATATCTGCTCAACGGCGGGTATAACAAAACAAAATGAGATGGGGTGTCTGGGGTAACATGAACGAACAATATTCCGCGTTGCGTAGTAATGTCAGTATGCTCGGCAAACTGCTGGGAGATACCATCAAGGATGCACTGGGCGAGAACATTCTCGACCGCGTCGAAACAATCCGTAAGCTGTCCAAATCTTCTCGCGCTGGCAACGAAACCGACCGCCAGGCACTGCTCACTACCCTGCAGAATCTCTCTAATGATGAGCTGCTGCCGGTGGCCCGCGCATTCAGCCAGTTTCTGAATCTGGCGAACACCGCCGAGCAGTACCACAGCATTTCAGCGAAAGGCGAAGCGGCCAGCAACCCGGAGGTGATTGCCCGCACCATCAGAAAGCTGAAAGACCAACCTCATCTCAACGAATCCACCATTATCAATGCGATTGAATCCCTCTCGCTGGAGCTGGTACTGACCGCGCATCCGACGGAGATCACGCGTCGCACCCTCATCCACAAGATGGTGGAAGTGAATGCCTGTTTAAAACAGCTTGATAACAGCGATATCGCCGATTATGAGCGCCACCAGCTGATGCGCCGTCTGCGCCAGCTGATCGCCCAGTCCTGGCACACGGATGAGATCCGCCGCAATCGCCCAAGCCCGGTTGATGAAGCGAAGTGGGGCTTTGCGGTGGTGGAAAACAGCCTGTGGGAAGGGGTACCAAACTACCTGCGCGAGCTGAACGAACAGCTGGAAGAGAACCTCAATTACAAGCTGCCGGTCGATTTTGTCCCGGTGCGCTTTACCTCCTGGATGGGCGGCGACCGTGACGGCAACCCGAACGTCACCGCCGATATCACCCGCCACGTTCTGCTGCTTAGCCGCTGGAAAGCGACCGATCTCTTCCTGAAAGATATCCAGTTGCTGATTTCCGAGCTGTCGATGGTTGAGTGTACCGATGAGCTGCGCGAACTGGCCGGTGCCGAAGGCGCCCGCGAGCCGTATCGTTACCTGATGAAAAAGCTGCGCGGCGATCTGATCGCGACGCAGAGCTGGCTGGAAGCGCGCCTGAAAGGGCAGAAGCTGCCGAAGCCTGCCGGGCTGCTGACGCAAAACGAGCAGCTGTGGGAGCCGCTCTACGCCTGTTATAAATCCTTGCAGGCCTGCGGCATGGGCATTATCGCCAACGGCGAACTGCTTGATACCCTGCGCCGCGTGAAGAGTTTTGGCGTGCCTTTAGTGCGTATCGATATTCGCCAGGAGAGCACCCGCCACACCGAAGCGCTGGGCGAGCTGACCCGCTATCTCGGCATCGGCGATTACGAAAGCTGGTCAGAAGCTGACAAACAGGCTTTCCTGATCCGCGAGCTTAACTCCAAACGTCCATTACTGCCGCGCCAGTGGGAGCCAAGCGACGAGACCCGCGAAGTGCTCGACACCTGCCGGGTGATCGCCGAAGCGCCGCGCGGATCGATTGCTGCGTATGTGATCTCGATGGCGAAAACGCCGTCCGACGTGCTGGCCGTCCATCTGCTGTTGAAAGAGGCCGGGATCGGCTTCGCCCTACCGGTTGCACCGCTGTTTGAAACCCTTGATGACCTGAACAACGCCAATGACGTGATGAGCCAGCTGCTCAATATCGACTGGTATCGCGGCTTTATTCAGGGCAAACAGATGGTGATGATTGGCTACTCCGACTCCGCGAAAGATGCGGGCGTGATGGCCGCCAGCTGGGCGCAGTACCAGGCACAGGACGCATTGATCAAAACCTGTGAGAAAGCGGGCATTGAGCTGACGCTGTTCCACGGTCGCGGTGGATCTATTGGTCGCGGCGGCGCACCGGCGCACGCGGCGCTGCTCTCGCAACCCCCTGGCAGCCTGAAAGGCGGCCTGCGCGTCACCGAGCAGGGCGAGATGATCCGCTTTAAATATGGTCTGCCGGAAGTGACCATCAGCAGCCTCTCGCTGTACACCAGCGCGATTATGGAAGCCAACCTGCTGCCGCCGCCGGAGCCAAAAACCGAATGGCGTCACATTATGGATGAGCTGTCGGCTATCTCCTGCGAAATGTACCGTGGTTATGTGCGCGAAAACAAAGACTTTGTGCCCTACTTCCGCTCGGCAACGCCGGAGCAGGAGCTGGGCAAGCTGCCGCTGGGTTCGCGTCCGGCAAAACGTCGCCCGACCGGCGGCGTCGAGTCGCTGCGCGCTATTCCGTGGATTTTCGCCTGGACGCAGAATCGCCTGATGCTGCCGGCCTGGCTCGGCGCGGGTGCGGCGCTGCAAAAAGTGGTGGAAGATGGCAAACAGAGCGAACTGGAAGCGATGTGCCGCGACTGGCCCTTCTTCTCCACGCGCCTTGGCATGCTGGAGATGGTCTTCTCGAAAGCAGATCTGTGGCTGGCAGAGTATTACGATCAGCGCCTGGTGAAACCGGAGCTGTGGCCGCTGGGCAAAGAGCTGCGTAAGCTGCTGGCGGCTGATATCAAAGTGGTGCTGGATATCGCCAACGACTCCCATCTGATGGCCGATCTGCCGTGGATTGCTGAATCTATCCAGTTACGTAACATCTACACCGACCCGCTCAACGTGTTGCAGGCCGAGCTGCTGCAACGCTCGCGTCTGGCAGAAGAGCAGCAAAAAGAGCCTGATAGCCGCGTCGAGCAGGCGCTGATGGTGACCATCGCTGGCGTCGCCGCCGGGATGCGTAACACCGGCTAATCTTCTCGCGTTAGTTTTGTTAACCGATTGCAGCATTTTTATCTTTTGGGTAAAAATGCTGCAAATTTTGGTTGTCATCTATCCTTCACATTCCTTATATTCCTCGCGAAATTCTCACATCCTGGTGAGTCTTCACCACAATAAACCCGCCTGAATAGTGACATTCAGGTTTGCTTAAGCTTTAGCCGCTATGTTTTAGCGCTATTTATTCGCACAGGCACTTCGTATGCGCTCCACACAATCTCATGCTAAACAACCGTTTAGTGTGAAAGCCCTTGGATGGGCTCTGCTCTATTTTTGGTACTTCTCCACGGTTCTGCAGGTCGCTATCCTGGTTAGCGGATACAGCGGCACCAACGGTTTTCGCGACTCCATTCTCTTCAGCTCGCTGTGGTTGATCCCGGTCTTCCTCTTCCCACGCTATACGCGCGCCATCGCGGCAGCTATTGGCGTAGTGTTGTGGGCCACTTCGCTGTCGATGCTCTCCTACTACGTCATCTACGGGCAGGAGTTCTCGCAAAGCGTGTTGTTTGTAATGTTCGAAACCAACACCCATGAAGCGAGCGAGTTTTTAGGGCAATACTTCAGCCTGAAGCTGGTGCTGATTGCGCTGGCCTACACCGCGGGCGCGATCTTCCTCTGGACTCGCCTGCGTCCGGTTTACATTCCTAACCCGTGGCGCTGGGTTGTCTCTTTCGCCCTGCTGTATGGGCTGATCCTCAATCCGATTGCGATAAACATGCTGAAATATAAGCAGGATCTCCCTAAGGCTGCCTCAGGATTAGCCTCCAAGCTGGAGCCTGCCGCGCCGTGGCAGCTGGTGATGGGTTATGTGCAGTATCGTAACCAGTTGAACAGCCTCAACAGGCTGCTCGACAGCAACCACGCTCTGCCGCCGCTGGCAAACCTGAAAGATGAGTCGGGCGATGCGCCGCGCACGCTGGTGCTGGTGATTGGTGAATCGACGCAGCGTGGCCGCATGAGCCTGTATGGCTACCCACGCGAAACCACGCCGGAGCTGGATGCGCTGCATAAAAGCGATCCGCGGATGAGCCTCTTTACTAACGTAGTGACGTCACGTCCCTATACCATTGAGATCCTGCAACAGGCGCTGACGTTCGCCGATGAGCAGCATCCGGATCTCTATCTGACGCAGCCCTCGCTGATGAACATGATGAAGCAGGCCGGGTACAAAACCTTCTGGATCACCAACCAGCAGACGATGACCGAGCGCAACACCATGTTGACCGTCTTTTCAAAACAGACGGATGTGCAGTTCTATATGAACCAGCAGCGTACGCAGAGCGCCCGTGAATATGACACCAACGTGCTGAAGCCGTTTAAAACCGTGCTCGCCGATCCTGCGCCGAAAAAGTTCATCATTGTGCACCTGCTCGGGACGCATATTCGTTACGACTTCCGCTACCCGCAAGGCTGGGGCAAGTTTACGGATAAGCACGACCATCAACCGCCGGGGCTGGATGCCGATCAATCCGAGACCTACAACAGCTATGACGATGCCAACCGCTTTAACGATCATGTTGTCTCCTCGCTGATTAATGATTACAAAGCGACCGACCCGAACGGCTTCCTGCTCTACTTCTCCGATCATGGCGAAGAGGTGTATGACACACCGCCGCACAATATTCAGGGGCGTAACGAAGCGGAGCCGACGCGCCATATGTACACCATTCCGTTTATCCTCTGGACGTCGGATAAGTGGCAAGCGGCGCATCCGCGGGATTTCTCCGCCGACCTCAACCGTAAATACAGCAGTTCGCAGCTGATCCACACCTGGTCGGATTTAGCTGGCCTGCGCTATGACGGCTATGACGCCACGCGCTCGGTGGTCAGCCCGCAGTTCGTTGAAGCGACGCGCTGGATCGGTAACCCGTATAAGAAAAACGCGTTACGGGATTACGACGCGCTGCCTTACGGCGATCTCCCTGCCAATCAGTAAGCGTGTAAAGCCATCCCATCGGGATGGCTTTTTTTTTAGCCTGGCGCTATGGTGAGCCTGTTTTTTTCGTCGCAGGAACATCATGAGTCACGATATTGCGTCTCTCCTCTCCCGCCTGATCCACGGTCCGGCAACGCTCAGGCAGATCCGCTTTGCGGCGGTGAATGCAACCGCGCCTGCGCTTGCCTGCCAGGTCGATTTCCCGCGTCTTGAAATTGTGCTGGAAGGAGCGCTGACCGATGCGGCGATCGCCGGCGAGACAGCATTGATGATGCAACATGATGTGCTTTACGTTCCCGCTGGCGGCTGGAACAGCCCGCGCTGGCTGGCACCGGCGAAAAGCTTAAGCGTGCTGTTTGGCAAACAGCAGCTCTGCTTTAGCCTTACGCAGTGGGATGGCGAAGCCCTCCAGACGCTGACCCGGCAGCACGTAGCCCGGCGCGGCCCGCGCATAGGCTCCTTCCTGCTGCAAACGCTGCACGAGATGCAGATGCAGCCAGAGGAGCAGCACACGGCGCGGTTGATTGTCACCAGCCTGCTGAGCCACTGCCACGATCTGCTCGGCAGCCAGATCCACACCGCGTCGCGCAGCCAGGCGCTGTTTGAAGCTATTCGTGACTATATCGACGAACATTACGCCATGCCGCTCACCCGCGAGTCGGTCGCGCAGGCGTTCTATATCTCGCCCAACTACCTCTCCCATCTGTTCCAGAAAACCGGCGCGGTCGGCTTTAGTGAATATCTGACCCATACCCGGCTGGAGCATGCGAAAACGCTGCTTAAAGGCTACGACCTGAAAATCAAAGAGGTGGCGCACAGCTGCGGGTTTGTCGACAGCAACTACTTCTGCCGCCTGTTCCGTAAAAACACCGAACGCTCGCCCTCGGAGTATCGCCAGCACTACCACAGCCAGCTACGGGACAAATAATTCCGCGACTGGATTTTTGTACGCTTTTATACCCGCTTCTCTTCTACGCTCCGCGCCTGAATCCGCTTTTCATCGGAGTGCACTGCATTTTGTGAGCGCTGTCGCACTTCATCAGCATGCGTACATTTGTCCAGTGTTTGGCAGAATTGTTATATAGCCGCCGCCGCCTCGCAGACCGTATGCTTTCGCCAGATCATATTGATGAGGAAGCAGGATGGAACTCTATCTGGATACGGCCAATATCGCGGAAGTGGAGCGCCTTGCGCGCATCTATCCGCTGGCTGGCGTTACCACCAACCCGAGCATTATTGCTGCCGGTAAAACTCCTCTGTGGGAGGTTTTGCCGCGTCTGCAACAGGCAATAGGCGCGAACGGGACGCTCTTCGCCCAGGTGATGAGCCGCGATGCAGAGGGCATGGTGAGCGAGGCGAAAAGGCTTCACCACGCGCTGCCGGGTATTGTGGTTAAAATCCCGGTAACGGGCGAAGGGCTGGCGGCGATTAAGCAGTTGAAAAAACAGGGGATCGTCACGCTCGGTACGGCGGTCTATAGCGCCGCGCAGGGCTTACTGGCTGCACTGGCGGGAGCCAAATATGTCGCGCCCTATGTTAACCGTGTCGATGCGCAGGGCGGCGATGGTGTGCGCATGGTGCAGGAGCTGCAAACCTTGCTGAGTTTGCATGCGCCGGAGAGCAAGGTGCTGGCAGCGAGCTTTAAAACCCCGCGCCAGGCGCTCGACTGTCTGCTCGCCGGATGCGAGGCGATTACCCTGCCGGTCGATGTGGCGAAGCAGATGCTCAATACGCCCGCCGTTGAATCCGCCGTCGAGAAATTCGAGCAGGACTGGCAGGGCGCGTTTGGCTGCCTGAGCCTGTAATTTCCCCCGAACTAAACGGCAACGTTACAGGCCGGGCGCACGCCGAGGGTGTGGCAAATGGCATAGCTCATTTCGGCGCGGTTCAGGGTATAGAAGTGGAAATCTTTAACCCCTTCGCGGCTGAGGATCTTCACCATATCCATGGCGATATTCGCGCCGACCAGCTTGCGGGTTTCCGCATCGTCATCCAGCCCGGCGAACATTTGCGACATCCACGCCGGGATGCGCACGTTGGTCATGTCGGCGAACTTTTTCGCCTGCTTAAAGTTGGAGACCGGCAGAATGCCGGGAATGATCTCGACGTCGATACCGGTTGAGGCGCAGCGATCGCGAAAGCGCAGGTAGCTCTCAACATCGAAGAAAAATTGCGTGATGGCGCGGCTGGCGCCCGCATCGACTTTACGCTTCAGGTTGAGCAAGTCGGCCTGCGCGCTTTTCGCTTCCGGGTGCACCTCCGGGTAAGCAGCGACGGAGATATCAAAATCCGCCACCTCTTTTAACAGGCTCACCAGGTCGGTGGCATACATTTCAGGCTTTCCGCCGCCCGGCGGTAAATCGCCGCGCAGGGCAACAATATGGCGAATGCCGTTGTTCCAGTAATCCTGCGCGATGGTGCGCAACTCATCACGGGTGGCGTCAATGCAGGTCAGATGCGGCACCGCTTCCAGCCCGGTGCGATCTTTAATCCCTTTAATAATGCTGTGCGTGCGGTCGCGTTCGCCGGAGTTCGCGCCGTAGGTGACCGAAACGAATTTCGGCTTCAGGCTGCTTAAGCGATCGATGGAGCTCCATAAGGTCTGTTCCATTTCACTGGTGCGCGGCGGGAAAAACTCAAAGGAGACGTTAATCTGGCCGTGAACTTCCGCCAGGCTCTGGTTCAGGGCTTCCCGCTGATTGGCGTGAAAAAAGCTCATACCTTACCTCATCAATCACAAGTCATTATTCAGGGTGAGTGAACTTCTATACGTTTAGACGTCCAGATGTAAAAATGACGGAAATCGTACAAAGCGTCAACAGAAATATCTCGATTGTGTGTGAGGAGTTTTCAGCGAAGATGAAAAAGATTCATGAGGCGGGAACACTCCCCTCCCGGAGCGGGAGAGGAGTTGCAGCGAGGGCTACAGCAGCTGTGCAAGGCGGTTAATATCGGACTGAATAGCGCCCGCGGTGACATCCCGGCCTGCGCCGGGCCCGCGGATCACCATCGGGTTATCGCGATACCAGCGGCTCTCAATCGCAAAGACGTTATCGCACGGCAGCAGCGCGGCCAGCGGATGCTCCGGGCGCACCGCTTCAACGCCAACGCGCGCTTTGCCATTGGCATCGAAACGGGCGACGTAACGCAGCACCAGCCCCAGCTCGCGGGCGGCTTCAAGGCGCTGGAGCATCTGCTCATTTAACGCCTCGCCATTCTCGAAGAAGTGATCGACGGATTCTGCTTCGCAGCCCGGCGGCACCAGCGACTCGACGCGCACCTGATCCGGCTCGATGTCATACCCCGCTTCGCGGGCGAGGATCACCAGCTTGCGCATCACATCTTTACCGGAGAGATCGACGCGCGGGTCCGGCTCGGTCAGCCCCTGCTGCCACGCCTGATCCACCAGCTCGGTGAAGGGCACGCTGCCATCAAACTGCAGGAATAGCCAGGAGAGCGTACCGGAGAAGATACCGCTGATCGCCAGAATCGAATCGCCGCTGTCGCGCAGATCGCGCACGGTGTGGTTAACCGGCAGACCCGCGCCGACGGTGGCGTTATAGAGCCAGTGGCGGCCAGTTTTTTCAAAGGCGTCATGGATCTGGCGGAAGCGATCGCTTTTGCTCGCGCCCGCCAGCTTGTTAGCGCTGATGACATGGAAACCGTGGCTGGCGAAATCGAGATACTGCTCCGCAAGCTGCTCGCTGGCGGTGACATCCAGCACCACTAAATCATCATACGGATGGGCACGCATCCACAGGAACAGCGACTCCTCATCCTGCTCTACCGCCTCATCATTAAAGAAGGCAAGCGCGCGGCTGGCATCCAGCCCGTCGTAGCTCAACAGGCTGCGGCGGCTATCAACCACGCCTGCCAGCACAAACTCAAACCCGGTGCGCGCCGAGAGCGCGCTCTGCTCGCGAGAGAAAAGCTCAAGCCAGCGCGAGCCGATATTGCCTTTACCAAACAGCACCAGACCAATGCGTTTTTCCGCGCGGAACAGCGACTGGTGCAGACCCTGGATCAGGCTCTCGGTCGGGCCGACGCGCAGCACGGCAACCAGGCTGATCCCTTCGTCCGATTGCCAGATAAACTCGACCGGCTGCCCTTTTAACTGCTGCCAGAAGCGGTGGCTGTGCAGCGGGTTGCGGCATACGCCCGCACCGACCATCGCCACCAGCGCCAGCCCCTGGCGTAAACGCAGCTCGCCCGGCAGACCCGCCTCATCAAGCAGTTTAAAGACGCTGTCGACCACTTCGGAGGTGTAGCAGAGTTGCAGCAGATTGCGGTCAGCGTGAACACCGACCGCCAGCGGACGCACCTGCGCGCGCTTGAGAATAATGTCGATCTCTCTGTGCGCCAGCTTGAAGTCCTGCCCTGACGGCACGAGGAACTCAATCAGGCAGACATCATCATGGCTGGTAACAATGCGTGCCCCGGTGCCGGAAGCGAGCACGCGCTCAATGCGCGTTGAACCCTGTTCGGGGTTGTAGCTGCAACGCAGTTGCAGATCGATATTGCTGCCGGAAACCGGCTGTAATGTGCGGGCATGCAGTACCGGTGCGGCCAGGCGCGCCAGCTCGCTCGCTTCATCCAGACGCAACAGCGGCAGCAGACAGGCATCTTTCACTTTGCGCGGGTCGGCGCTGTAGACCCCGGCGACGTCGCTCCAGATGGTCACGCGCGAAACATCGCCCAGCGCGCCGATCTGCGTTGCCGAGTAGTCGGAACCGTTACGGCCAAGCAGCACGGTTTCGCCCGCGTCGTTGCGGCTGATAAAGCCGGTCACCACAATTCGTTTACCCGGATGCTGCGCCAGCTGCTGCTGCAATAAGGGGTAAGAGGCCCCTTCATTGACCTGCGGCTGCGCGCTGCGCTCGGCGCGGAGGAAGTCGCGGGCATCGAGCCAGGTGGCGTCAAGCTCCTGCTGATTCAGCACCGCTGCCATTAAGCGCGCGGACCAGATTTCACCGTGCCCCACTACTTCGGCATAAACGGCATCGTTGATGCCGCTGTCGAGCAGCGCGGCGAGGTGCTCCAGATCGTGAATAAAGGCGCTGGTCAGGCCATCGGCTACATCGGCAGGTAACAGGCCGTTAATTAATTCGAGCTGATAGCGGCGCAGCGATTGCTGCACCTGATGCGCAGAGAGGCGATCGGTCTGGCTCAGTTTAAGCCAGCTGATCAACTGGTTGGTGGTGCTACCGGCGGCCGAAACCACCATCATGTCGCCCGGCTGCGAATACTCCGCCATGATCCCTGCTACGCGCAGATAACACTTCACATCCGCCAGACTACTGCCACCAAATTTGTGCAGCTGACGAGCCTTCGTCCCTGCCTGCGCAATCACACTCATGTTTACCCCTCAGCGGCGATCCGGAAGCCATTTTCCAGATCGGCAATCAAATCTTCACTATCTTCAATACCGGTTGAGATGCGCAGCAGCGTCTCACCGATCCCAGCGGCGGCGCGTGCTTCCGGCGCCATGCCCGCGTGGGTCATGGTCGCGGCGTGGGAGATTAAACTCTCAACCCCGCCTAACGATTCCGCCAGTGTAAACAGCGACAGTCCGCTCAGGAAACGACGCAGCGTCTGCTCATCGCCAGCCAGTTCAAAACTCAACATCGCGCCAAAGCCCTTTTGCTGACGCGCCGCAATCTCATGCCCCTGGTTATCAGGCAGAGAGGGATGGTACAGCTTTTTCACCAGCGGCTGAGTCTGCAAAAAGTCGACAATCGCCTGCGCGTTACGCTGCGCCACTTCCATGCGCGGCGACAGGGTGCGCAGCCCGCGCAGCAGCAAATAGCTGTCGAAAGCGCTGCCGGTGACGCCAATATTATTCGCCCACCATGCCAGTTCGGTGACGGTCGCCTCATCCTTCGCAATCACCACGCCGGCTACCACATCGGAGTGGCCGTTGAGGTATTTGGTGCAGGAGTGCAGCACCAGATCCGCCCCCAGCGCCAGCGGGTTTTGCAACGCCGGGCTCAGGAAGGTGTTATCCACCACGCTCACCGCACCCGCTTCCCGCGCAAGCCCACAGATTTTCGCAATATCTACGACGCGCAACAATGGGTTACTGGGAGTTTCTACCAGCACCAGCTTCGGTTTTTCCGCCAGCGCCGCTTTCAGCGCCTGCTCATCGCCCTGATCGACAAACTTCACGCGGTAGCAGCCGCGCTTCGCCAGGCTATCAAACAGACGATAGCTGCCGCCGTAACAGTCGTGCGGTGCCACCAGCAGATCGCCAGGCTTAAGGAACACCGTGGTCACCAGGTGAATTGCCGACATGCCGGTATTGGTCATCACCGCGCCTGCACCGCCCTCCAGCTCCGCCAGCGCGCGCTGCACCACATCACGCGTAGGATTACCGCGGCGCGAGTAGTCGTGGGCGCGAGGTTCGTTAAAACCGGTGAAGTTATAGGTACTGGAGAGGTGAATCGGGGGGACAACGCAACCGTACTGCTCGTCATCGTTCAATCCGCTACGCACTGCGATGGTGGCCTGTTTACGCGTCATGGTGAAGGCTTCCTGGCTTAATGGATGAAAAGTCAGGTCACAGAGTAAACACTGGAATAATAGACGTCAATACATCTGGACATCTAAACTTCTTTGCGTATAGATTGAGCAATCGCATAATAGCCGTTAAAATTATATGCTTTCGTACGATATTGCAGAGCGATACACGGTGTCACCCCGATGACTCTACGGTAAACTACGCGCAATTACGGCCCGGCGCGACCGGGTATAGATCAATGACTGAGAGGATTAAAGGTATCTCATGGCTGAATGGAGCGGCGAATATATCAGCCCATACGCTGAGCACGGCAAGAAGAGTGAGCAAGTAAAAAAAATTACGGTGTCCATTCCTCTTAAGGTGTTAAAAATCCTCACCGATGAACGTACCCGTCGTCAGGTGAATAACCTGCGCCACGCCACCAACAGCGAACTGCTGTGCGAGGCGTTTTTACATGCGTTTACCGGCCAGCCTTTGCCGAATGATGAAGACCTGCGTAAAGAGCGCAGCGATGAGATCCCGGAAGAGGCGAAAGTGATTATGCGTGAAATGGGTATCGACCCGGATACGTGGGAATACTGATCGCAATAAAAAGGGCGGAAATCATATTCCGCCCTTTTTTGATTTATCGCACCTGCTTATCAGAAACGCGTCACTTCCGGATGCACTTCTGCCAGTGAGAGCAGGTAAGACATAAATACGTTTTTCATTGCTGTCAGCATACAAATGATCCTTTTACGCTCAAATAGTGTGAGGAGATGTATGGCGACAGGGTATGCCTGTTTTTTGACCAGAGCAATATTTTTGTGAAGCTCATCACAAAAATATTCCCCCTGAGGCAAACCGCAGAGACAAAAAAAGCGCCTTTCGGCGCTTTTTTCTTTGGCAACTTACTTGCTGCCCGGGATGCTGAAGCGTTTGTTGAAACGGTCAACACGGCCACCAGTTGCAACATCACGCTGCTTACCGGTGAAGAACGGGTGGCATTTACCACACACGTCCAGGTTCAGATCGTGACCCAGAGTAGAGTGGGTTTCGATCACGTTACCGCAAGAACAGGTTGCAGTAATCGCTACGTAATTCGGGTGAATACCTTTTTTCATGGGGAAACCTCAGTTTAAGGCCGCGTCGCTCTTCCAGCCCTAACGCCAGACACCACGCGAGTTGATATGTAAGTGAATCTTTGACGCCGCAATGAGCATCAAAGGCGGCGAATCATACAGAAATTAACCAGCGTATGCAAACTGATCCGCTCGACCGTCTTAACAATGTGTATACTAACCCGCCACTTTTCAAGTCAGGATGATGAAATGCCCGTCGCCCACGTTGCGCTCTCTGTACCGCTGCCCCGCACTTTCGATTACCTGCTGCCGGAGGGAACCCCCGCCAGCGCTGGTTTTCGCGTGCGCGTGCCGTTCGGTAACCAGACCCGCGTCGGGATTGTGGTGGCGGTCAGCGACAAAAGCGAGCTGCCACTGGCGGAGCTGAAAAGCGTCGAAGAGGTGCTCGACAGCGAGCCCGCGTTTTCAACGCCCGTCTGGCGAATGCTGCTCTGGGCAGCTGACTATTATCATCATCCAATTGGCGATGTGCTATTCAATGCCCTGCCCGTTCTGCTACGCCAGACCAAACCGGCCAGCGCCGAGTTTCAGGGCTACTGGTTCGCCACTGAACAGGGGCAGGCCACCGACATCAACCGCATCAAGTCGCCAAAACAGCAGCAGGCGTTATCGGCGCTGCGCAAAGGCAAAGTGTGGCAGCATCAGCTAGCGGCGTTAGATCTGAAAAGCGTGACCCTGCAAGCGCTACGCGCAAAAGGGCTGGTGGAGATGAACAGCGAAGCGCCGACGTTTACGGACTGGCGCAGCACCTTTTCCGTCAGCGGCGATCGTCTGCGGCTCAATACCGAACAGGCCACCGCCGTCGGCGCGATCCACAGCGCAGCAGATCGCTTCTCCGCCTGGCTGCTGGCGGGCGTCACCGGATCGGGCAAAACGGAAGTCTATCTGAGCGTGCTGGAAAATGTGCTCGAACAGGGCAAGCAGGCGCTGGTGATGGTGCCGGAAATTGGCCTGACGCCACAAACCATCGCCCGTTTTCGCGAGCGGTTTAATGCTCCTGTCGAAGTGCTGCACTCTGGACTTAACGACAGTGAACGCCTGACCACCTGGCAGAAAGCAAAGAGCGGTGAAGCGGCGATTGTCATCGGCACGCGCTCCTCGCTCTTCACCCCTTTTAAAAACCTTGGCGTGATCGTCATCGATGAGGAGCACGACAGCTCCTATAAACAGCAGGAGGGGTGGCGCTACCATGCGCGCGATCTGGCTGTTTACCGTGCGCATAGCGAGCAAATCCCGATAATCCTCGGTTCGGCGACGCCGGCGCTGGAGACGTTGCACAACGTGCGGGCGCGGAAATACCATATTCTGCGTTTAACCCGCCGCGCAGGCAACGCGCGTCCGGCGATGCAGCACGTGCTGGATATGAAAGCCCAGCCGCTGCAGGCGGGTCTGGCTCCTGCCTTAATCAACCGCCTGCGTCAGCATCTGCAAGCGGGTAACCAGGCGATCCTCTTCCTTAACCGGCGCGGCTTCGCCCCGGCGCTGCTCTGTCATGATTGCGGCTGGATCGCCGAGTGCGCGCGCTGCGATCACTACTACACCTTCCATCAGGCGCAGCAGCATCTGCGTTGCCACCACTGCGACAGCCAGCGCCCGGTGCCGCGCCAGTGTCCGTCGTGCGGCTCCACCCACCTGCTGCCGGTTGGACTTGGTACCGAACAACTGGAGCAGGCGCTGGCCCCGCTCTTTCCCGGCGTGCCGATTTCGCGCATCGACCGCGACACCACCAGCCGCAAAGGCGCGCTGGAGCAGCATCTTGCCGAAGTGCATCGCGGCGGTGCGCGCATTTTGATCGGCACACAGATGCTCGCCAAAGGGCATCACTTTCCGGATGTTACGCTGGTGGCGCTGCTCGACGTCGACGGCGCGCTCTTTTCCGCCGATTTCCGCGCCGCAGAGCGCTTTGCTCAGCTCTATACCCAGGTTTCCGGCCGCGCCGGACGCGCTGGCAAACAGGGCGAGGTGGTGCTGCAAACGCACCACCCTGAACATCCGCTGCTGCAAACTCTGCTGCATAAAGGCTACGACACTTTTGCCGAGCAGGCGCTGGCCGAGCGCCAGACGCTGCAACTCCCGCCGTGGACCAGCCATGTGCTGATCCGTGCGGAAGATCAGAACAACCAGCATGCCCCCCTCTTCCTGCAACAGCTGAAAAACCTGCTGCAGGCGAGCCCGCTGGCAGATAACCAACTCTGGATCCTCGGCCCGGTTCCGGCGCTGGCGGCCAAGCGCGCCGGGCGCTACCGCTGGCAAATCCTGCTACAACACCCCTCCCGCATTCGCCTGCAACACATTGTGCATGGCGCGCTGGCGCTGATTAACACCCTGCCCGATGCCCGACGCGTAAAATGGGTGCTGGATGTCGATCCGATCGAGAGCTAATGCTGCGAGCCAGCGCGTAAAATAGAATGCCCGTCACACTTTTTGTGAAATTTCTGTAACCGATGCGCTTAACTATCTGATAAAAATGTGACTACGCCTGCGCCGTGCATGCGAGGAGAACAAGGTGAAACCGAAAAATCAGGTTGCGGCAGCAACCATGAAAGATGTTGCCATGAAAGCAAAGGTTTCTACGGCAACCGTATCCCGTGCATTAATGAACCCGGAAAAAGTGTCACAGGCGACCCGCAACCGCGTTGAGCAGGCCGCCATGGAAGTGGGCTACCTGCCACAGTCGATGGGCCGCAATGTGAAGCGCAATGAGTCCCGTACCCTGCTGGTGATTGTGCCGGATATCTGCGATCCCTTCTTCAGTGAGATTATCCGCGGCATCGAAGTGACCGCTGCGGAGCATGGCTACCTGGTACTGATTGGCGACTGCGCCCATCAAAATCAGCAGGAAAAGACCTTTATCGATCTGATCATCACCAAGCAAATTGATGGCATGCTGCTGCTCGGTTCACGTCTGCCGTTTGACGCCAGCATTGAAGAGCAGCGCAATTTACCGCCGATGGTGATGGCCAATGAGTTCGCGCCGGAGCTGGAGCTGCCGACGGTGCATATCGACAACCTGACCGCAGCCTTCAACGCTGTCTCTTACCTGCAAGAGCAGGGGCATCAACTGATTGGCTGTATCGCCGGCCCGGAAGAGATGCCGCTCTGCCACTATCGCTTACAGGGTTACGTGCAGGCGCCGCGCCGCGCGGGTGCGACGGTAGATAAGGAGTATATTACGCGCGGTGATTTTACCTTCGAAGCCGGAGCGCAGGCGCTGGAGCAGCTTCTCTCCCTGCCGAAACCGCCGACGGCTCTCTTCTGCCATAGCGATGTGATGGCGCTCGGCGCACTGTCGCAGGCAAAACGCCGGGGCCTGAAGGTGCCGGAGGATCTGTCGATTATCGGCTTTGATAACATCTCGCTGGCAGAGTATTGCGACCCACCGCTCACTACCGTTGCGCAGCCGCGCTACGACATTGGGCGCGAAGCAATGCTGCTTCTGCTGGAGCAGTTGCAGGGCCACACGGTGAGCAGCGGCTCGCGACTATTAGATTGTGAATTAATCCTGCGTGGCTCAACGCGAGCGCTAACGTAAAGGCGGGGGCTTTCGGACGCCCTCTTCTGGTCAAAACCCCGTCGCTTAAGTAACATGGCGGGCTGTTAAACGAATATGAATACAGCGAAACGATAGTGGCCCAACGAGATTATGTACGCCGCAGCCAGTCGACTCCTGCGCGGCGAAAGAAGAGCACCTCAAAGAAAAAGCAGCGCAGCGCGCCTGCGGTCTCGCCAGCAATGGTCGCGATAGCGGCCGCCGTGCTGGTCGCCTTTATCGGTGGTTTGTACTTTATTACGCATCATAAGAAAGAAGAGTCAGAATCCCTGCAGAACCAGAAAGTGACCGGTAACGGCCTGCCGCCGAAGCCGGAAGAGCGCTGGCGCTATATTAAAGAGCTGGAGAGCCGCCAGCCTGGCGTACGCGCGCCGACCGAGCCGACAGCCGGGGGCGAAGTGCAAAAACCGGAGCAGTTAACCGATGAGCAGCGCCAGCTGTTAGCCCAGATGCAGGCAGATATGCGCCAGACGCCGACGCAGCTCAATGAGGTGCCGTGGAACGAGCAGACGCCGGAGCAGCGCCAGCAAACGTTGCAGCGTCAGCGCCAGGTTCAGCAGATGCAGCAGCAGCAGCAGCAGCAGTCTCAGTGGACGCAAAGCCAGCCGGTTCAGCAACCACGTACGCAGCCGCGCACCGTAGAACAGCAGCCTGCGCGCGTCGCCACGCCGCCACGCCAGACGCAGCAAGCGCAGCAGAAGCCGGCCACTAATTCGCAGCCCTATCAGGATCTGCTGCAAACGCCGCCGCACAGCAACGCCGCGCAGTCGAAAACGCAGCAGGCCGCGCCGGTAACGCGCGAAGCGGAAACGGCGAAGGCGCAGCCGACAGAGAAAAAAGATGAGCGTCGCTGGCTGATCCAGTGCGGCTCGTTCAAAGGCCAGGAGCAGGCGGAAACCGTCCGCGCGCAGCTGGCGTTTGAGGGCTTTGACTCACGCATCACCAGCAATAATGGCTGGAATCGCGTTGTGATGGGCCCGCTGAAAGGCAAAGAGAGCGCCGAAGCCACCCTCGGCAAGCTGAAACTGGCCGGTCACGCAAACTGCATTCGACTTTCCGCCGGGGGTTGAAACCCCCAAAATCTCCCCCATCTATAAATGCATTCTGCCCCGTACGCTGTGCGGGGCGCTGTATGTGCTTTTGTAACCAAGGGGTCTGCTCGTGACAACAATCGTAAGCGTACGCCGTAACGGCCATGTCGTTATCGCCGGTGATGGCCAGGCCACACTGGGCAACACCGTGATGAAGGGCAACGTTAAAAAAGTTCGCCGTCTCTATAACGACAAAGTCATTGCAGGCTTTGCGGGCGGCACAGCGGATGCCTTCACGCTGTTTGAGCTTTTTGAACGCAAACTGGAAATGCACCAGGGTCACTTGGTGAAAGCCGCCGTCGAGCTGGCAAAGGACTGGCGTACCGATCGTATGCTGCGCAAGCTGGAAGCGCTGTTAGCGGTCGCCGACGAAACCGCGTCGCTGATCATCACCGGTAACGGCGATGTGATTCAGCCGGAAAATGACCTGATTGCCATTGGCTCCGGCGGACCATACGCCCAGGCCGCTGCCCGCGCACTGCTGGAGAACACCGAGCTTGGCGCGCGCGACATTGCTGAGAAGGCGTTGGGGATCGCAGGCGATATCTGCATCTACACCAACCACTTCCATACCATCGAAGAATTACCCGCTCAAGCGTAAGGATCTCCCATGTCTGAAATGACCCCACGCGAAATCGTCAGCGAACTGAATAAACACATCATCGGCCAGGACGCGGCAAAGCGCTCTGTGGCGATTGCTCTGCGTAACCGCTGGCGCCGTATGCAGCTCGATGAAGAGCTGCGTCACGAAGTGACACCAAAAAATATTCTGATGATCGGCCCGACCGGCGTTGGTAAAACCGAAATCGCCCGTCGTCTGGCAAAGCTCGCCAACGCGCCGTTTATCAAAGTGGAAGCGACCAAGTTCACCGAAGTTGGCTATGTCGGGAAAGAGGTGGATTCGATTATCCGCGATTTGACCGATGCCGCCGTGAAAATGGTGCGCAGCCAGTCAATTGACAGGAACCGCTACCGCGCCGAAGAGATGGCGGAAGAGCGCATTCTTGATGTGCTGATCCCGCCGGCGAAAAACAACTGGGGCCAGCCGGAACAGGCGGCAGAACCCTCTGCGGCGCGCCAATCCTTCCGTAAAAAACTGCGCGAAGGCCAGCTGGATGACAAAGAGATTGAGATCGATCTCGCCGCTGCGCCAATGGGCGTCGAGATCATGGCGCCTCCGGGCATGGAAGAGATGACCAACCAGCTGCAGTCGATGTTCCAGAACCTCGGCGGGCAGAAGCAGAAGCCGCGTAAGCTGAAAATCAAAGACGCGATGAAACTGCTGATCGAAGAGGAAGCGGCGAAGCTGGTGAACCCGGAAGAGCTGAAAGAGGAAGCGATCGAAGCCGTTGAGCAGCACGGTATCGTCTTTATCGATGAGATCGACAAAATCTGTAAGCGCGGCGGTAACACCTCCGGCCCGGACGTCTCCCGCGAAGGCGTACAGCGCGACCTGCTGCCGCTGGTTGAGGGCTGCACCGTGTCGACCAAACACGGGATGGTGAAAACTGACCATATCCTGTTTATCGCGTCCGGCGCGTTCCAGGTTGCCAGCCCGTCAGATCTGATCCCGGAACTGCAGGGCCGTCTGCCGATCCGCGTTGAGCTGCAGGCGCTCACCGCGGAAGACTTTGAGCGCATCCTCACCGAGCCAAACGCTTCTGTGACCGTGCAGTACAAAGCGCTGATGGCAACCGAAGGGGTGAATATCGAATTTACCGACGACGGCATTAAGCGTATCGCGCAGGCCGCATGGCAGGTGAACGAAAGCACCGAGAACATCGGCGCACGCCGTTTGCACACCGTGCTGGAGCGTTTGATGGAGGATATCTCCTACGACGCCAGCGATCTGGGCGGCGAAACCATTACCATTGATGCAGACTATGTGAGTAAACACCTTGATGCTTTAGTGGCGGATGAAGATCTGAGCCGTTTTATCTTATAATCGCGCTCATACTCTTTTCATCACACTCGATGGGGGCTTATGCCCCCATTTTTATTGGCCGGACTTATGAACGATACGCACTCTCTGAGCCTTACCCAGGCATGGCTGGAAAGCCTGCGACCGAAAACGTTGCCGCTGGCCTTTGCCGCTATCGTGGTGGGAACCGTGCTTGCCTGGTGGCAGGGCTACTTCGATCCGCTGGTGGCGGCGCTGGCGCTGATCACCGCCGGTTTGCTGCAAATCCTCTCTAACCTCGCGAATGATTACGGCGATGCCATTAAAGGCAGCGATAAGCCGGATCGCATCGGCCCGCTGCGCGGGATGCAGAAAGGGGCGATCTCCCTTGGGCAGATGAAGCGCGCGCTGCTTATCGTCATTGTGCTGAGCTGCGTGTCCGGGCTCTGGCTGGTAAGCGCCGCGACCCAGACGATGGCGGATTTTGTCGGCTTCCTCGCACTCGGCGGCCTGTCGATTATCGCCGCCATCACCTATACCGTCGGCAAGCGCCCGTATGGTTATCAGGGGCTGGGCGATATTTCGGTGCTCACCTTCTTCGGCTGGATAAGCGTGATGGGAAGCTGGTATTTGCAGGCGCATACGCTGATTCCGGCGATCTTCCTGCCCGCGACCGCCTGCGGTTTGCTGGCGACGGCAGTGCTGAATATCAATAACCTGCGCGATATCGATAGCGATCGCGAGAACGGTAAACATACGCTAGTGGTGCGTTTAGGTCCGGTGAATGCCCGCCGTTATCACGCCGGTTTGCTGGCGGGCGCGCTGCTCTGCTTTGCGCTCTTCAACCTGATTTCGCTCCACAGCCTCTGGGGCTGGCTGTTTTTGCTTGCCGCACCGCTGCTGTTTAAACAGGCACGTTATGTGCTGCGTGAGCGCGATCCGCGCGCGATGCCGCCGATGCTCGAACGCACCGTGAAAGGCGCGCTGCTGACTAATCTCCTGTTTGTACTGGGGATTATTTTGAGCAAGACGCTCGCCTGAGTGCCAAAGAACAATTAAAAATTGATGCTTTTGCCAACAGCGCGCGATGCGCGATATACTTACGGCTCTCGCAGCAACTGAACGTAAATCCTATGAAATACGATACTTCTGAGCTTTGTGACATCTACCAGGAAGAGGTCAACGTCGTCGAACCGCTGTTCTCCAACTTTGGCGGTCGCTCCTCTTTCGGCGGGCAAATCATCACGGTGAAATGTTTCGAGGATAACGGGTTGCTTTACGATCTGCTCGAACAGAATGGCCGTGGTCGCGTGCTGGTAGTCGACGGCGGCGGTTCTGTACGCCGGGCGTTAGTCGACGCCGATCTCGCGCGTCTGGCGGCGCAAAACGAGTGGGAAGGGATGGTGGTCTACGGCGCGGTGCGCCAGGTGGACGATCTGGAAGAGCTGGATATCGGCATCCAGGCGATGGCCGCGATCCCGGTTGGCGCAGCGGGCGAAGGCATTGGCGAAAGCGATATTCGCGTCAACTTCGGCGGCGTGACCTTCTTCTCCGGTGACCATCTTTATGCCGATAACACCGGCATTATTCTCGCCGAAGATCCTCTCGATATCGAATAAACGAAAGGGCACCTGAAGGTGCCCTTTTTTGTCGCTGCCGAATGCAATGGCGCTTAACTATTTTGCTTAATACGCGAAAGATTTCGTGTTGTGGCAAGGCGGCAAGCAAGTGAATCCCCGGGAGCATAGATCACTATGTGACCGGGGTGAGCGTGCGCAGCCAATGCCGCTACGGCACGAAAGATAAAGCGTAATTACACTTCTTCCATGCGGCCCAGCAGCGCCTGCAGACGCTCCTGCCAGCCGTGCTGCTGCTCGCGCAGCTGTTGGTTTTCGCGCTCCAGCTCTTCACGGCTCTGGTGTGCAGAATGAACGTCCTGCGACAGGCTGTTGTTCTTCTCTTTCAATTCTTCGATTTCCATCTGCAGCAGCGTGATGGTATCAATCGCCTGCTGTACTTTTGCTTCCAGTTTCTCAAACACTTCTAATGACATAGTCATACTTCTCCTGAGTGGCAAGGCGTTGATGGACTTACACCTCATTATTCGCCAGACAAATAGGTTACCCCTCTGCCCGCTAAATTATGCGTGTCTTTAAGCGTCCTCGTCCCGCAGAGCGGCGACGCCTTAATACAATGAGCGGATTTCGCTTGTTACCGATTGTATGAATCGCGCCAGCCCCTGTCCAGCGTGGAGCGGCGCTGTTTGCGCTTTGCAACACTTTTCGTCCTCGTCCTGGTGCAATCCGCTTCGCTACCCCGTAATTGTTAATGCCCGGGTTACAAAAATGATTCAGCTCTCATTTCGTATTGGTGCAAAAACGCGCGCCGCCGCTCGTAAACGCTCATTTTATTGACGCAGTACACACATTTCGATTTCGATATTTCTCGTTTTTGCTCGTTAACGATAAATTAACACTATGTCTACAGGACATCATGGGGGTGCTGTTTCCCTCATGCCTACAATAACCATTAAACTTCTGCAGGATCCGATTATGAGTCAGACACCAACCGTAAAAGGCCAGTGCATTGCCGAGTTTCTCGGTACCGGGTTGTTGATTTTCTTCGGCGTGGGATGTGTTGCAGCGTTAAAAGTGGCGGGTGCCACCTTTGGCCAGTGGGAAATCAGTATTATCTGGGGTTTGGGCGTGGCGATGGCCATCTACCTGACCGCAGGGGTTTCCGGCGCGCATCTTAATCCGGCTGTAACCATTGCACTTTGGCTCTTCGCGAGCTTTGACGGACGCAAAGTTGTTCCTTTTATTTTTTCTCAATTTGCCGGCGCGTTTTGCGCGGCTGCACTTGTTTACGGGCTTTACTACAATCTTTTCCTCGACTTCGAACAGACGCACAATATGGTACGCGGCAGCGTCGAAAGTCTTGATCTGGCTGGTATCTTTTCAACCTACCCCAACCCGCACATCAATTTTGTGCAGGCCTTCGCTGTTGAGATGGTAATTACCGCTATTCTGATGGGCGTGATTATGGCGCTGGGCGATGATGGCAACGGCGTGCCGCGCGGCCCAATGGCGCCGCTGCTGATCGGTCTGCTGATCGCGGTCATTGGTGCTTCCATGGGTCCGCTCACCGGCTTTGCCATGAACCCGGCGCGTGACCTGGGACCGAAGACCTTCGCCTGGCTCGCTGGCTGGGGTAACGTCGCCTTTACCGGCGGCAAAGATATTCCCTACTTCCTCGTGCCGCTGTTTGGGCCGATTGTAGGCGCGGCGCTTGGCGCGTTCAGCTATCGCAAACTGATCGCCCGCCATCTGCCGTCTGGAACCAGTGAGGCTGCGAAAGAGAAAGGCACCGCCTCCACCACGGCTCAACAAAAAGCTTCGCTGTAATGTGACTACGGGATCATAACTATGACTGACAAAAAATATATCGTTGCGCTCGACCAGGGCACTACCAGCTCCCGCGCCGTTGTGATGGACCACGATGCCAACATCATTAGCGTTTCACAGCGCGAATTTGAACAAATCTACCCGAAGCCAGGCTGGGTTGAGCATGACCCGATGGAAATTTGGGCGTCACAAAGCTCCACGCTGGTCGAAGTGCTGGCGAAAGCGGATATCAACTCCGACGAGATTGCCGCCATCGGCATCACCAACCAGCGCGAAACCGCGATTGTCTGGGAGCGTGAAACCGGCAAACCGATTCATAACGCCATCGTCTGGCAGTGCCGCCGCACCTCTGAGATCTGCGAAAAGCTCAAACGCGACGGCATGGAAGATTACATCCGTAGCACCACCGGGCTTGTTATCGACCCCTACTTCTCCGGCACCAAAGTGAAGTGGATCCTCGACCACGTTGAAGGTTCGCGCGAGCGTGCTAAACGCGGAGAACTGCTGTTCGGCACCGTCGATACCTGGCTTATCTGGAAAATGACCCAGGGGCGCGTACACGTCACCGACTACACCAACGCCTCACGCACCATGTTGTTCAATATCCATACGCTGGAGTGGGACGACAAAATGCTGGAAGTGCTGGATATCCCGCGCGCAATGCTGCCGCAGGTGCGTAAGTCGTCCGAAGTGTACGGCCAGACCAACATCGGCGGTAAAGGCGGCACGCGTATTCCTATCGCCGGTATTGCGGGCGACCAGCAGGCGGCGCTGTTTGGCCAGCTCTGCGTGAAAGAGGGGATGGCGAAAAACACTTACGGCACCGGCTGCTTTATGCTGATGAACACCGGCGAGCAGGCAGTGAAATCCGATCATGGCCTGCTGACCACCATCGCCTGCGGCCCGAAAGGCGAAGTGAACTATGCGCTGGAGGGCGCGGTGTTTATGGCTGGCGCCTCCATTCAGTGGCTGCGCGATGAGATGAAGCTGATTAACGACGCGTTCGACTCCGAGTACTTCGCTACCAAAGTGAAGGACACCAACGGCGTCTACGTTGTTCCGGCCTTCACCGGCCTGGGCGCGCCGTACTGGGACCCGTATGCACGCGGCTCCATCTTCGGCCTGACCCGCGGCGTTAACGCGAACCACATCATTCGTGCGACGCTGGAGTCGATTGCCTTCCAGACCCGCGACGTGCTGGAAGCGATGCAGGCTGACTCCGGCATTCGCCTGCACGCACTGCGTGTGGATGGCGGCGCGGTGGCGAATAACTTCCTGATGCAGTTCCAGTCCGACATTCTCGGCACGCGCGTTGAGCGTCCGGAAGTGCGCGAAGTGACCGCGCTGGGTGCCGCTTACCTGGCGGGTCTGGCGGTCGGTTTCTGGCAGAACCTGGATGAGTTGCAGGAGAAAGCCGTGATCGAGCGCGAATTCCGTCCGGGTATCGAAACTACCGAGCGTAACTTCCGCTACAGCGGCTGGAAAAAAGCCGTGAAACGCGCGATGGCGTGGGAAGAACACGAAGAGTAACCGCTCCACTTATGCCCTCTCCCTGCCGGGAGGGGGCATCTGCCTCACCCCCCTCCTCTTTTCACTGTGTTAAACTTCGCGCAATTTCTTTCAAAACTGAGTGTGTGATGAAACGAGAACTTGCCATCGAATTCTCCCGTGTTACCGAAGCTGCGGCGCTGGCTGGCTATAAGTGGCTGGGGCGCGGCGATAAAAACACGGCGGACGGCGCAGCGGTACACGCTATGCGCATTATGCTCAACCAGGTCAACATTGACGGCACGATTGTCATCGGCGAAGGGGAGATCGACGAAGCGCCGATGCTCTTTATCGGTGAGAAAGTGGGCACCGGCAAAGGCGACGCGGTGGATATTGCCGTCGATCCGATTGAAGGGACACGCATGACGGCGATGGGCCAGGCCAACGCGCTGGCGGTGCTGGCGGTCGGTGACAAAGGCTGCTTCCTCAACGCACCGGACATGTATATGGAAAAGCTGATCGTCGGCCCCGGTGCCAGAGGCGCTATCGATCTCAACCTGCCCTTAGCCGACAACCTGCGCAATATCGCCGCCGCGCTCGGTAAACCGCTCAGCGAGCTGACGGTCACCATTCTTGCCAAGCCGCGCCATGATGCGACCATCGCCGAGTTACAGGCGCTGGGCGTGCGCGTGTTTGCCATTCCTGACGGCGATGTCGCCGCCTCGATCCTCACCTGCATGCCCGACAGCGAAGTGGATGTGCTGTATGGGATTGGCGGCGCGCCGGAAGGCGTGGTGTCGGCGGCGGTGATCCGCGCCCTGGATGGCGATATGCAAGGCCGACTGCTGGCGCGTCACCAGGTGAAAGGCGACAGCGAAGAGAACCGCCGTATCGGCGAGCAGGAGCTGAAACGCTGCCGCGGTATGGGCATTGAAGCGGGCAATGTGCTGCGCCTCGATGAGATGGCGCGCAGCGATAATGTTATCTTCTCTGCTACCGGCATCACCAAAGGCGATCTGCTGGATGGTATTACGCGCAAAGGCAATATGGCGACCACCGAGACGCTGCTGATCCGCGGTAAATCGCGCACCATTCGCCGGATTCAATCGATCCATTATCTGGATCGTAAAGACCCGGACGTACAACGACATATACTGTAAGTCTATTTGTTGAATTGAGCTTTCCGGCCCGCACGGGCTGGAAATCTCAGGCGACAACCACCAGGATAAGGCAACGTTACAGAACAGGAGAGAACCATGGCGGATTGGGTAACAGGAAAAGTCACAAAGGTGGAATTCTGGACCGATGCACTCTTCAGCCTCACCGTACATGCCCCCGTTCAACCCTTCACTGCCGGACAGTTCGCCAAGCTTGGGCTGGAGATTGACGGCGAGCGCGTGCAGCGCGCTTACTCCTACGTCAACGCGCCGAGCAATCCCGATCTTGAGTTCTACCTCGTCACCGTTCCGGAAGGCAAACTGAGCCCGCGCCTGGCCGCCCTGCAACCGGGCGATGAGCTGTTAATTGTCAGCGAAGCCGCCGGCTTTTTCGTGCTGGAAGAGGTACCGGAGTGCGAGACGCTGTGGATGCTGGCGACCGGCACGGCCATCGGGCCTTATCTGTCGATGCTGCAAGAGGGGAAAGATCTTGAACGGTTCAAAAATATCGTCCTGCTGCACGCGGTGCGCTACGGCGCGGACTTAAGCTACCTGCCGCTGATGCTGGAACTGCAAAAGCGCTATGAAGGGAAGCTGCGCATTCAGACGGTGGTCAGCCGCGAGACGCTCTCCGGCTCTTTAACCGGGCGCGTGCCGGCGCTGATTGAGAGTGGCGCCCTTGAGGAAGCGGTAGGTCTGCCACTGACCGCCGAGACCAGCCATGTGATGCTGTGCGGTAATCCGCAGATGGTGCGCGACACCACACAGTTGCTGAAAGATACCCGGCAGATGGCCAAACACCTGCGCCGCCGTCCGGGGCATATCACCGCTGAGCACTACTGGTAATCAGCGGAACTTCACCTCGAGCGTCTCGCTGCCAAAACGGTTTTTGTCCTGGGTGCCGATCATCGCGCCCAGGTCGATCATCATTACCACAATAATCGCCACCGGGATCAGGCGTCCCACCGCCCACGCCAGCGTGCCGTCGAGCATCGTCCAGTTACCTGACAGCAGCATCCACGCCAGCACCATCAGCAGCGCCCAGCCGCCGTGACGACCGCGATCGTGCAGCCGTTTGACCATCACGCAGGCGGTCGGCCAGATCAGGCAGACGAGAATAAACGCCGCCGTCTGAAAATCGAGCATGCCGCCATTCGCCAGCACAAACAGCAGGGTCATGCTCACCACCCACAGCACCATCCAGATCCAGAAATCGCGGCGTCCAATGCGCCCCTTAAACGAAAACAACCACTGCTGTATGCCCATGTAAGGTTCCTTATTATCGTAATAGCGGCTAGTGTACCCTGGCGGCGGGAGTTTTTGACAAGGCCGCCCAATCTCGTTTTAATCGTCAGCACACTCTACAGAGGGGGATGTGAATGAAAGCACGGCGTTACCACTTTTGGCTGCTCTTTTCCGCGCTGGCGTTCTGCGCGCCGGGTTGGGCAGAAGAGGCGCCAGCCGCCGTCACCGCGCCCTATTTACTGCCGGGCGCCCCCACCTTTGATGAATCGATCAGCCAGTTCCGGGAGAAGTTCAATACCGACAATCCCACGCTTGCGCTGAACGAGTTTCGCGCTGTTGATAGCCGCAGCGATCGCGCCAACCTGACGCGCGCGGCTACGCGCATCAACGATTATCTCTATGCCTCCACGGCGCTTGAGCGCGGCACGTTAAAGATCAAATCGATGCAGATCACCTGGCTGCCGGTGCAGGGGCCGGAGCAGAAAGCGACGAAAGCGAAGGCGCAGGAGTATATGAGCGCCTTTATCCGCGCCTTCTCTCCGACCATGACCGCGGCGCAAAGCATGCAAAAAGTACAAAAGCTGCTGACCAATGGCAAAAGCAAGGCCTACTACGCTGAGACGGAAGGCGCGGTGCGCTATGTGGTGGCAGACAACGGCGAAAAGGGGCTAACCTTCGCGGTTGAACCGATTAAGCTGACGCTATCTGAACCTCTCGAAGGGAACAATAAATGACAAAAAGCAAAGCCTTTCAGGGGAGGGATCTCTATACTGTTTCTCAGACCATGCTGCCCTGACGGGCGGCCATTTTCATTAATTCGCCAAGCGCGTGGAGAGTAAAAATGCGACATCCTTTAGTGATGGGTAACTGGAAGTTGAACGGCAGCCGCCACATGGTTAACGAACTGATTGCCAACCTGCGTACCGAACTGGCGGGCGTTTCAGGCTGCGGCGTGGCGATTGCGCCGCCGAACCTCTACCTGGATCTGGCAAAACACGCCGCTGACGGCAGCCACATCATCCTCGGCGCGCAGAATGTTGATACCAACCTCTCTGGCGCGTTCACCGGCGAAACCTCCGCTGAAATGCTGAAAGATATCGGCGCTAAATACATCATCATCGGCCACTCTGAGCGTCGTACTTACCACGCTGAATCCGATGAGCTGATCGCGAAAAAATTCGCCGTGCTGAAAGAGCAGGGTCTGGTTCCGGTGCTGTGCATCGGTGAAACTGAAGCGGAAAACGAAGCGGGTAAAACCGAAGAAGTGTGCGCTCGCCAGATCGATGCCGTGCTGAAAACGCAGGGCGCGAGCGCGTTCGAAGGCGTGGTTATCGCGTACGAACCCGTTTGGGCGATCGGTACCGGCAAATCCGCTACCCCGGCGCAGGCTCAGGCCGTGCACAAATTTATCCGTGACCACATTGCTAAAGCCGACGCGAAAGTGGCTGAGCAAGTGATCATCCAGTACGGCGGTTCTGTTAACGCCAGCAACGCGGCAGAACTCTTTGCCCAGCCGGATATCGACGGCGCGCTGGTTGGCGGTGCTTCCCTGAAAGCCGACGCCTTCGCAGTGATCGTTAAAGCTGCTGAAGCCGCTAAACAGGCGTAATGCTGCTACCCTCTCCCGCCCGGGAGAGGGTCTCTTCTACAATTTCCCCAGTACTTTAAACCACGCGTAATCAAGCGGCAGCAACAGCAGATAACTCACCAGCGCCAGCGCCAGGCAGAGCAGCATCCCCGCGCGCGCAGGCACTTTGCCGAGCGCCATCGCCACCACAATCGGCGAAGCCTGATAGGGCAATAGCGGCGTCGAATAGCCCAGCACCTGAATCATAATCACCGACAGTAGCGGAAAACCGGTGGCGTCAGCAAAGCTTTGCGCCAGCGTGGTAAACAGCGCCGGGACGCCGTTGGCGGTCATTATAAAATTGAGCGCGGTGGTAATGCCGGTGAGCGCGAGAAAACTGGTGAACGGGCGTTCGGCATCGAGCGGCATCACATGCAGCAGCGCATCGCCCACCGCGCTACCGATACCGGTTTGCGTCACGGTGATCGCCAGCCCCAAAATCCCGGCGACATAGATGCAGGTGCGGATATTTACCCCGCTGGAGAACTCATCGCCGGAGATAAAGCCAACGCGCGGTAGCAGCGTAACGAAAGCGGCTGCCAGCCCGGTCCACGCCGGGCCAATGCCGTGCCAGCTCTCCGTTACCCACAGCGTCAGCACCACCGCCAGCAGCCACGCGAGCCGCTTCTCATCCCCGCTCATGGGCGTAGAAGGCAGCGCTTCGCGCATCGCCTGCGGTTTACCGGGAAAGAGCCAGCAGATCAGGCCAATCAGAATTGCACCTTTCAGGATCCCCAGCACCGGCGTGTGCAGCAGCAGATATGGCAAA
This sequence comes from Kosakonia cowanii JCM 10956 = DSM 18146, assembly GCF_001975225.1. Lineage (NCBI taxonomy): Bacteria > Pseudomonadati > Pseudomonadota > Gammaproteobacteria > Enterobacterales > Enterobacteriaceae > Kosakonia > Kosakonia cowanii. The sequence continues at coordinate 222,350 of NZ_CP019445.1, forward strand.
TAGTTGAGATGGATACCGTAGGAGCCTTCCGCCGCGCCGCTCATCACCAGATTGGGAACGTTGGCAGGCAGAATGGTTGCCGAAAGTTGAAAGGTGCCGAAGCCAACCGCCAGCGCCAGGCCATACCACGCGCGCGTGCCCTCATTGATGCCAGCGCGTGCCGCCATCGCCGCGACAATCGGCATTAACAGCGCAATTCGCCCCATGTTGGAGGGCATAACAAACGCCAGCGCATAGCTGAGCAGCACCACGCTTGCCACCATCTGCGGCCAGGAGCCGGTCATCTTCGCCGACAGCGCCCGCGCCGCGCGATCCGCCAACCCGGTCTTACGGATAGCCACGCCAAGCACAAAACCGCTAAACACCAGCCAGAAAGCGGACGAAGCAAAACCGCCAAAAATCACCTCCGGCGGCGCGATTTTCGCGATCATCGCAGCGGTGAAAAAGAGCAGCGCAGTGATGAACTCCGGCAACAGCGACGTCGCCCAGAGAATAATAGTGATACCGACGATAACAGAGGGAAGGAACAGAGGGTGTGAAAGCCAGAGCGACATGCCTGTCTCCTGTAGATTTTTTCAGCAAGTCTACGGGGACAGGCAGAGTGAGTAAATGCGAATTATGGTGGGGTTATTTGAGGATCTCGCACTGATGATCCTGAATCTCTTCCGCCGATGCGCGGTTTAACGCCAGCAGATTTCGCTCTGTCGCCAGCAGCACAAACGAGCCGTCCGACTGCTGCGCCAACGCCAGTGCAAAGCGACCCATATGTGCTTTCGCATCCGGCACCTCTTCCGCCAGCATCAGGAAGGGGCTACGCTGCGCCAGCTCTGCCGCCGTTACACGCCGGGCTAAATACTCATGCCCAAGCAGCCCGCCGGGAAACACCAGCCACTGGCTACTGATGCGCCCGGCATTCTCATCAAGCTTTTCGCGCACGTCGGTACGCAGGCAGGAGATATGAATATGGAAATGGTTCTGCGTGCGGCCAGAGCGGGAGTTAATCGCCAGCGAGACCGCCTCATCCGGGATCGGACTGCCGCGCCGAGTGCTCATCACATCGCGTGATTGCCAGGACTGCCAGAAGAAGTTCGGCGTAGCAGACTTAAGCAGTACCGGGCTTTCGGTGCCGTTAACCAGATAGGTGGGCATTAACAAATACTGCAACGGGCCGTTGCGGTCCTTCATTAACACATAGCCGTTTTTGAAATTAACCTGCTCGCAGGGTGCGGGGTTGTTGTGATTACGCATATTGGGCAGGCACTGCTGAAAGACGATTTGGCGCAACGCGTCCGGGTTGCTGGTGAACTTCATCCAAATCCATACACCTGCGGCTGCAACGACAATCAGGACCAGCAGGGCAATCATAAGACGTTTAACAGTTTTCATTTTCCGCTTCCTTTGCTGAAAGAAACGGCATAATAGCGCAAAAATTAAACGAAGTGACACATCGATTTTGCCGGATAGCACTGACGCCATCCGGCTGGTTTAACAGTAAAAATTAGCGTTTGCTGATCTCATCAAAGGTGCCGCCGTTGGCGAAGTGCTCTTTCTGCGCCTTGCTCCAGCCGCCGAACACATCATCAATGGTGAACAATTTCAGTTTCGGGAATTCGCTGGCGTACTTCGCCGCAACCTGCGCATCACGCGGGCGGTAGAAGTTCTTCGCGGCAATCTCCTGCCCTTCTGGCGAGTAGAGATATTTCAGATAGGCTTCCGCCACTTTCTGAGTGCCCTTTTTATCCGCAACTTTATCGACCACCGACACGGTCGGCTCGGCGAGGATAGATTCACTCGGGGTGACGATCTCAAACTTATCTTTGCCCAGTTCTTTGGTCGCCAGCAGCGCTTCGTTTTCCCACGCAATCAGCACATCGCCAATCCCGCGTTCCACGAAGGTGTTGGTCGCGCCGCGCGCGCCGGAGTCGAGCACTTCGACGTTTTTGTACAGCGCTTTAACAAACTCCTGCGCTTTAGCCTGATCGCCGCCGTTCTGATGCAGAGCGTAGCCCCAGGCCGCCAGGTAGTTCCAGCGTGCGCCACCGGAGCTTTTCGGGTTCGGCGTGATAACGGAGACGCCCGGTTTTACCAGATCGTTCCAGTCATGAATCTGTTTCGGGTTGCCTTTACGCACCAGGAAGACAATGGTCGAAGTGTAGGGTGCAGAGTTGTCGGGCAGGCGTTTGATCCAGTTTTTATCGATACGACCGCGTTCGGCAATCGCGTCGACGTCATAGGCCAGCGCCAGCGTCACCACATCGGCGTCAATACCGTTGATAACCGAAGTCGCCTGTTTGCCGGAGCCGCCGTGCGACTGGCGGATCACCACATTGTCGCCGGTCTCCTGTTTCCAGTGCGCGCTGAACGCTTTGTTGTACTGCTCGTACAGTTCACGCGTCGGATCGTAAGACACGTTCAATAGTTGAATATCTTTTGCCAGTACGCTGCTGGAAGCCAGCAGCAGCGTTAAGCCCACGCCCCATTTATTCATTGCCCGCTCTCTTCGGTTGTCAATTTTGATGACACCAGCCTGCCAGAAAGGGATCCGATGATTAAAGAATAAAAAAAGATTGGCTATAACTTTGAGGAATATATTGCGGTAAAAAAACGCCCTCAGCAACGAGGGCGTATTGCGTATCAGTAGAGCTTTTTGGCGCAGTCCAGCCAGTCGCCTTTGAACGGACGCTTCATGTTTTCAATCGCGTCGATGATGTCGTGATGCACCATTTTTTCGTTCTGGATGCCGACGCAGCGACCGCCGTAGCCCTGCAGCAGCAGATCGATAGCGTAGGAACCCATGCGGGAGGCAAGTATGCGGTCGTAAGGCACCGGCGAACCGCCACGCTGGATGTGGCCCAGCACGGTCGCGCGAGTTTCGCGCTGCGTTTCGCTCTCAATATACTTCGCCAGCTCGTCGATATCGCAGATGTGCTCGGTGATCGCCACAATCGCGTGTTTTTTACCTTTGGCGATACCAGCTTTGATCTCGGCTACCAGGTCTTCGCGGTTGAACTCCACTTCCGGCAGAACGATAAACTCACACCCGCCGGCAATGGCTGCGGCCAGGGTCAGATCGCCACAGTAACGGCCCATCACTTCAACGATGGAGATACGCTGGTGTGAAGAGGAGGTGTCGCGCAGGCGGTCAATCGCTTCAACCACGGTTTGCAGCGCAGTGAAGTAGCCGATGGTGTAGTCGGTACCGGCAACGTCGTTATCGATGGTGCCCAGCAGACCGATGCACGGGAAGCCCATTTCGGTCAGGCGCTTCGCGCCCATGTAGGAGCCGTCGCCGCCGATAACGACCAGCGCGTCAATGCCGCGCTTTTTCATATTTTCGATAGCCACGGCACGGATATGCTCTTCGCGGAACTCCGGGAAGCGGGCAGAGCCGAGGAAGGTACCGCCGCGGTTGATCATGTCAGACACGCTGTAGCGGTCGAGCTGGATCATCCGGTCTTCATACAGGCCCAGGTAGCCGTCGTAGATACCTGCAACTTCCAGACCTTCTGTTAATGCTGCACGGACAACGCCGCGGATGGCGGCATTCATGCCTGGCGCATCACCGCCGCTTGTCAACACACCGATTTTTTTAATCATGACTACCTCTGAACTTAGGAATGCAAAATAAAATTCTGTGGCCCGAAGCAACTCCCACGGGGAGCGAACAACAATGCTGCAAATAGTATCTCAATCCACTACTGCTGAATTGATTCAGGTCAGGCGAAATGGGGGTATTTTATACACAACCGCACTGACTGACCCACACTTAAAAAACGCGTTACGAAAGCCTCTGCGGGCTTATCGTCCTTGAGGAACAACTGAGCACGGATCCTGATGAATAATCACATCGGAGCCGGGGAAACGGCGCAAAATCGCCTGCTCTACCTGTTCGGCGACAAGGTGCGCCTCAACCAGCGGCAGGTGATCGTCCATTTCCAGATGTATTTGAATAAAGCGGGTCGGCCCTGACTGCCGCGTGCGAAGATCGTGAGCGCCTCTGACGCCCGGCCAGGAAGTGACAATATCAACAATTTCCTGACGCTCTCCATCGGGTAGTGCGCGATCTAGCAGCGCCTGTACCGCCTCATACCCCATACGCAACGCACTGTACAAGATATAGCCGCCGATACCCAGCGCAAACAGCGCATCCGCCCGGTGCCAGCCATACCACGCCAGCCCAAGCGCGATGAGAATAGCGCCGTTCATCATAACATCAGACTGATAATGAAGCATATCCGCGCGCACCGCCTGGCTGTGTGTTTTGCGCACAACCCAGCGCTGAAAGGTGACCAGAATCACAGTGCTGAGCAGCGCCACCAGCGTGACGGCAACGCCAATTCCCGCGGCCTGCAACGGCTCCGGCCGCGCAAGGTGCTGAATGCCGGTTAAAAAGAGGAACAGCGCGGAGCCCGAGATAAACATGCTCTGCGCCAGCGCGGCTAATGACTCCGCTTTGCCGTGCCCGAACGTATGCTCCTCATCTGCCGGTTGTAGCGAATAGCGCACCACCAGCAGGTTGGTGAGCGACGCGGCGATATCCACCAGCGAATCGACCAGCGCCGCCAGAATACTGACCGAACCGGTGTGCCACCAGGCGAAAATTTTAATCACCAGCAGCAGCGACGCCATGATGGTTGCCGCCATTGCCGCCCGTGTGACCAGCCGTCCATAAGATGCTTTCATACACGCTCCTGCTTGTCGTTGGCGGAATTATAACGGATAGCAAAAGGAGCAATGGAGAAAATAGGGGCAGGAATTGCAGGCAAAAAAAACCCCCACATCATGTGGGGGAAGACAGGGATGGTGTCTATGGCAAGGAAAAACAGGGGTTGTTACCTGGTACTGCTACTACTCATTACCGTCAACGGGGAGCTTTTTTGCATCTGCGCAACGTTACGCAGCTTTGCCATCCGTTGTTGGTGCTTCTGGTTTAAAACCGCTTGCTGCTCCGGCGTTAGCAGGTGGTACATCTGGTTGCGGACTTTCGCCATCTCAACCTGGCGAGCGACCTGCTCCTGCGCCATTTTTTCTGCCTGAGCGCGTACAGCGGTTTCATCAAATTTATCTGCGGTGACAAGGCTGTGCATTGTCTCCATTTCGCTAACATTAACAGGTGGCTGGTCGTGCCGCGCCTGTGTCATCAGATCCCGCATCTGCTGGCGCTGATGTTCGGTCAGATTAATACCGTCGAACATATGGCTCTGAACACTGCGCTGTGCAATCCCTTCAGTCGGATGCCAGTTATCGCCTGTTACGGCTTCAGCAGCCTGGCTAACAGCGCTTAATGTCAGCGTTGAGGCCATGACGGCAGCGGTAACGATGCGCATCATTTACTCCAGTAACCTATTTGTCTCACGAGTGAACGAAAATCAGTCTACGATTCAGGCTGCAAACATGCGTCAGGGGGTGTAAAACAACGTAAAGTCATGGATTAGCGACGCTTGATGACGTAATTTCTGCCTCGGAGGTATTTAAACAATGAATAAAATCCTTTTAGTAGATGATGACCGAGAGCTGACTTCCTTGTTAAAGGAACTTCTCGACATGGAAGGTTTTAACGTGCTCGTTGCCCATGACGGTGAACAGGCGCTCGACCTCCTTGATGACAGCATCGATTTGCTTTTGCTCGACGTGATGATGCCGAAGAAAAACGGCATTGATACCCTTAAAGAGCTTCGCCAGACACACCAGACACCGGTAATCATGCTTACAGCCCGCGGCAGCGAGCTGGATCGCGTTCTCGGCCTTGAGCTGGGCGCGGATGACTATCTTCCGAAACCCTTTAACGATCGTGAACTCGTGGCGCGTATTCGCGCGATTTTGCGCCGCTCCCACTGGAGCGAACAGCAGCAGAACAGCGACAGCGGTTCGCCGACGCTGGAAGTGGACGCGCTTAGCCTCAATCCTGGCCGCCAGGAAGCGAGCTTTGACGGCCAGTCGCTGGAGCTTACCGGCACCGAATTTACCCTGCTCTACCTGCTGGCTCAGCATTTAGGCCAGGTGGTGTCGCGTGAACACCTGAGCCAGGAAGTGCTGGGTAAACGTCTGACGCCGTTCGATCGCGCCATCGACATGCATATCTCCAACCTGCGCCGCAAACTGCCGGAGCGTAAAGATGGGCATCCGTGGTTTAAAACCCTGCGCGGCCGCGGTTATCTGATGGTCTCCGCTTCATGATAGGAAGTTTGACCGCCCGCATCTTCGCCATCTTCTGGTTAACCCTGGCGCTGGTGTTGATGCTGGTATTGATGGTGCCAAAGCTGGACTCCCGCCAGATGACGGAGCTGCTCGACAGCGAGCAGCGCCAGGGTCTGATGATTGAACAGCATGTGGAAGCGGAGCTGGCTAACGACCCGCCGAACGATCTGATGTGGTGGCGAAGGCTGTTTCGCGCCATCGACAAATGGGCGCCGCCCGGTCAACGTCTGCTGCTGGTCACCAGCGAAGGGCGCGTGATCGGCGCGGAGCGCAGCGAAATGCAGATCATCCGCAACTTTATCGGCCAGGCCGATAACTCCGATCATCCGCAGAAGAAAAAGTATGGCCGCGTCGAAATGGTTGGCCCCTTCTCCATTCGTGACGGGGAAGACAACTACCAGCTCTACCTGATTCGCCCTGCCAGCAATTCGCAATCTGACTTTATCAATCTGCTGTTCGACCGCCCGCTGCTGCTGCTGATTGTCACCATGCTGATCAGTTCACCGCTGCTGCTGTGGCTGGCGTGGAGCCTGGCAAAACCGGCGCGTAAGTTGAAAAACGCGGCGGATGAGGTGGCGCAAGGCAACCTGCGTCAGCATCCGGAGCTGGAAGCCGGGCCGCAGGAGTTTCTCGCCGCCGGGGCCAGTTTTAACCAGATGGTGAGCGCGCTGGAGCGCATGATGACCGCGCAGCAGCGTCTGCTGTCGGATATCTCTCACGAGCTGCGCACGCCGCTGACGCGCCTGCAACTTGGCACCGCGCTATTGCGTCGTCGTAGCGGAGAGAGCAAAGAGCTGGAGCGCATTGAAACCGAGGCGCAGCGGCTGGACAGCATGATCAACGATCTGCTGGTGATGTCGCGCAACCAGCAGAAAAACGCGCTGGTTAGCGAAACGGTGAAAGCCAATCAGCTGTGGCATGAGGTGCTGGATAACGCCGCGTTCGAAGCCGAGCAGATGGGCAAATCCCTGACGGTCACCTTCCCGCCCGGGCCGTGGCCGCTGTATGGCAACCCCAACGCGCTGGAGAGTGCGCTGGAGAATATTGTCCGCAACGCGCTGCGCTACTCCCACACTAAAATCGAAGTGAGTTTTGCGGTGGATAAAGAGGGCATCACCATCAACGTTGATGACGACGGCCCTGGCGTCAGCGCAGAAGATCGCGAGCAGATTTTCCGTCCCTTCTACCGCACCGACGAAGCGCGCGACCGCGAATCGGGCGGCACTGGCCTCGGGCTGGCGATTGTCGAAACGGCAATTCAGCAGCATCGCGGCTGGGTGAAAGCGGACGACAGCCCGTTAGGCGGTTTACGCTTAACCCTCTGGCTGCCGCTCTATAAACGCGCCTGATAATGCGCCCTCTCCTGCCGGAGGGGGCGTTTTTTTATCCGCGCAGCCGCCGGGCGTTATCCTCAACTTTGCCGCTCAGGCGTCGCTTCTGCATTGTGCGCGTCCAGCTTGCCGATAACCCCGCCGCCGCCAGCAGGCGCTGATACTGCTCATCATCAAACGGTTGATACCAGGCGATCGCCGCGGCCTCATGAACGCTGACATCGCTTACCCTTGATACCAGCTCTAAAGGCGCGTCAGCGGCGACTTTGCCTGCGGCAATCACCCGATAGAGCCAGCCCACGCGGCCGCTCGCCTGCATCTGCGTGGCCATATCCTCAATGCCGAAGTGGTAGTTGAGCTTAAAGCAGGGCGAGCGTGGCTGCGTCACCTGAATCAGCGCCTCGCCCCAGCGAAAGATATCGCCGATAAAGACATTTTGTTCCGTCAGCCCGACGGTAGAGAGGTTTTCGCCGAAGGCGGGCGCGCAGAAAAGTGCGGCCTGTTGCGGGAAGGCTTGCGCCCAGTGCGTGTAGTGTTCACGCGGATAGTGGCACAGCGCGCGATCGGCCCCGCCGTGGTAGCTTTTCTCCGCCTGCTCATCGCCGGCAAGGCCCAGTTCGGTCAGGGTCAACTCCCCCTGAACCTGCAATTTGGCGATGGCGCTCGGTCGGCTGCCCTCATAATCCCTTATCTTGCCCCTGAAAACGTTAACCTGATGGCGCATCTTCCCTCCCGGAATTCCGTTGTTGGTCGCGTTATTAGAGCACACTTTTTTCTCACCCGAAGCGGCGAAAATGAGACATTCATGCGCGTGTCTGACGCCATGCCGTGTTATCACTTACCTTGAGTTTTGAAACGCAATTTCATTAAACGAGGAGAGAGCGACGTGGCCACTACAGTTCCATTTTCCGGCGTCTGGTGCCCTTCCATCACGCCGATGGATCGTGAAGGGAATATCGATCTGGCAGGCTTGGCGCAACACATTGCCCGCCTGAACGCGGCAAAAGTCGATGTCGTGCTGCTGATGGGCAGCATCGGGGAGTTTGCCTCGTTCTCGCTGGAGGAGCGCTTGATGCTTATCCGCGAAGCGCGGGAGATGTCGCCGGGTACGCTGGTAGCAAACGTCTCCTCCCCCTGCTTTTCCGATGTGGTGCACATGGCGCAAGAGGCCAGGCGCGTCGGGTATGATGCAGTAATGGTGCTGCCACCCTATTACTACGGGCAGACCAGCGGGCAGTTATTGCACTATTTCCGCGCCATCGGCCAGGCGGTTGAAGGCAAGTGGTTCGCCTACAACTTCCCGGCGCGCACCGGCTGCGATTTAACGCCGGAACTGGTTGCCACCCTGGCCGCCGAGTTTCCTGATTTCGCCGGCATCAAAGATACGGTCGATTGCCAGTCACACACGCGGAACATGATCCTCGCCACCCAGGCGGTACGCGGCGATTTCGCCGTGTTGAGCGGCTACGACGAGTACTACATCCCGAACTTACTGGCAGGCGGCGCAGGGGTGATCTCCGGGTTGAATAACGTTATGCCAGAGCTGTTTGTGCAGGCGAGAGAAGCCTGGCGCACCGGCGATCTCGACGGGTTGAGTAAAGCGCAGCAGGAGATCGGCAAGTTTATGGCGATCTACGCCATCGGGGATGATTTCGTCACCACCATCAAAACCGTGGTATCACGTAAATTTGGCTACTCGACGCCCGTCTCGCGCAACGTCGGCGGCACGCTCAGCGACGCGCAGTGCGCCATTGTCGATCAGGTGTTTAGTATCACCTCGCGAAGGTAAACCGCAGGCAATAAAAAACCCCCGACGGCGAAGCCGGACGGGGGTTGACCTCACGCAAGCGTGGGGGATCGTGCGAACTTATTTTTTAGCGGCGAAACGTGCTGCTGCTTCGTCCCAGTTCACCACGTTCCAGAACTCTTTGATGTAGTCCGGGCGGCGGTTCTGGAATTTCAGGTAGTAAGCGTGTTCCCACACATCCAGACCGATGATCGGGAAGCCGGATGCGCCAGAGATCGCTTCACCCATCAGCGGGGAGTCCTGGTTTGCGGTAGAGACTACAGCCAGTTTGTCGCCTTTCAGCACCAGCCATGCCCAGCCGGAACCGAAGCGGGTTGCTGCTGCTTTTTCAAATTCAGCTTTGAAGTTGTCCACGGAACCGAAATCGCGCTCGATAGCCGCTTTCAGATCGCCCTGCAGGGTAGTGCCGACTTTCAGGCCTTTCCAGAACAGGCTGTGGTTAGCGTGGCCGCCCGCGTTGTTGCGCAGTACGGTTTTCTTGTCGGTCGGCAGCTGGTCCAGTTTGGTGATCAGCTCTTCAACCGGCAGGCTTGAGAACTCCGGCAGGTTTTCCAGCGCGGCGTTAGCGTTGTTTACGTAGGTCTGGTGATGTTTAGTGTGATGGATTTCCATCGTCTGCTTGTCGAAATGAGGCTCAAGGGCATCATACGCATACGGCAGAGCGGGCAGTGTATAGCTCATTTTCATCTCCATTTTTAGTCTGGCGGCGGATTGTTAATGCCGCGTAAGCAGTCGGATCATTATAGTTAATTACGTGATATTGAAAATGTTTATCAATGCCGTAGTTTTTATAAGGTTATAAATTTTAGTTATGTTCTTGAAATTGTGAAGCTGCTCACCCCCATCATGCCCTGATTGCCAGCGCCAGGCGCAGCGCGGCAATCGTCTCAAGGTTAAATCGTTTACTGATTTTTACACTCTGCGAGTCGGCGACCTCTGTCCCGGCCATAAAAACAAAAGGAGTGCACAATGAGTAACGCGATTACGATGGGTATTTTGTGGCATTTGATAGGCGCGGCCAGTGCTGCCTGTTTCTATGCCCCGTTCAAAAAGGTCAAACAGTGGTCATGGGAGACGATGTGGTCGATAGGCGGCCTCGTCTCCTGGATAGTCCTTCCCTGGAGCATCAGCGCGCTGTTACTGCCCGATTTCTGGGCCTATTTCAGCTCGTTCAATGCCTCCACCCTGCTGCCGGTGTTTCTCTTCGGCGCAATGTGGGGCGTCGGCAATATCAATTATGGTTTAACGATGCGCTATCTCGGCATGTCGATGGGCATTGGTATCGCCATCGGCATCACGCTGATTGTTGGCACCCTGATGACGCCGGTGCTCAACGGCACTTTCGGCGTGCTGATCCATACCGAAGGGGGTCGGATGACGCTGCTTGGCGTGCTGGTTGCCCTGATTGGCGTCGGCATTGTGACGCGCGCCGGGCAGTTGAAAGAGCGCAAAATGGGCATCAAAGCCGAAGAGTTCAACCTGAAAAAAGGGCTGGCGCTGGCCGTCATGTGCGGCATCTTCTCAGCGGGGATGTCCTTTGCGATGAATGCCGCCAAACCGATGCACGATGCCGCTGCGGCGCTGGGCATCGATCCGCTCTATACCGCGCTGCCAAGCTATGTGGTGATCATGGGCGGGGGCGCGCTGGTCAACCTTGGCTTCTGCATTATTCGCCTGGCAAAAGTGAAGAATTTGTCGGTCAAAGCGGACTTCTCGCTGGCAACGCCGTTGATTATCAGCAATATCCTGCTCTCAGCGCTTGGCGGGCTGATGTGGTATCTGCAATTCTTCTTCTACGCCTGGGGCCACGCCCGTATTCCGGCGCAGTATGACTACATCAGTTGGATGCTGCACATGAGTTTCTACGTGCTGTGCGGCGGCATTGTCGGGCTGGTGCTGAAGGAGTGGAAAAATGCCGGACGCCAGCCGGTCAGCGTGCTGAGCCTCGGCTGCGTGGTGATCATTATCGCGGCCAATATCGTCGGCCTCGGTATGGCGAGCTAATCAGGCGGCGGCGCGACTGCGATGACGCCACTGTCCTGGCGTCATCCCCACTTCGCGGCTAAAGACCACCGAAAAGTAGTTACTGTCCTCAAACCCGCACTGCATGGCGATTTCACCAATCATCTGCTCCGAGTGCTGGAGCAGATACTGCGCGTGGCAGATGCGCAACTGGCGCAGATAGTGGTTGATGGTCATGCCGGTCTGGGAGCGAAACTGCTGGCGCAGGGCACGCTCGCTGCACTGCTCCTGCTCGCAAAACTGCTCAAGCACAAAGCTGCGATTCAGGCTGCCGGAAAGGGCGGTGATCAGCTTATCCAGCAGCGCTTCGCTGTGGGTAGCGGCAAGGTTATCGGCGGCGAAGCGGTGGCGTTTTAAGATCATCACCAGTTGGGCGAAGAGCATTTCTGCCATCCCATTCGCCAGCGGATCGCTCTTATTGCTCTCATGCTCCAGTTGGGCAATCACCTGGCGGGCCTGCGTCATGCCGCTGCTGCCAATGCGCCAGTGCGGGCTCCACGCCCCGCCGCTAAAGCCTGGGATCAGCGCCGCCCAGTCCAGATTGAGCGTCAGCCGCTCCGGGCAGTAGATGATGTTCTGCAACACCAGATCGTTAACCGAGGCGTAAGAGTGGCAATCCTCGGCGCGGATATAAAAGAGATCGCCGCGCGTAATGCGATACGGGCGGTTGTTGAGCACATGCAGGCCATTGCCGCGCCACACCATCACCAGCTCATTAAACTCGTGAGTGTGTTCGGCAAACACATGTTGCGGGTAGCGATCCGCCACCGCCACCGCCTGACCGGCGCGCGGAAAAAAGTCGTCCCGACGAAGAATAAGCTGGCCTGTCACATCATCACCTCCGCGTGCACTAACCTGACATTATTAGCCAAAGCGCAGCCAAAAATCGGTGATTCTCTTCTCGTTACTGAAGCAGCGTATCGCGCCCCTGACGGATCTCGCGCGGAGACCAGCTAAACTCGCGGCGAAACAGGGTCGAAAAGTGGTTACTGTCGCCAAATCCGCAGCGAAAAGCGATATTCGTTACGCTCTCATCGCTGTGACGCAACATATGGCGGGCTTTAATCAGTCGCAGGCGGTTCAGGTAGCGCTGCGGTGTCATGCCGGTGGTCTGTTTAAGCTGGCGATGCAGCGTGCGCAAGGAGAGCGTGAAGCGCTCGGCAAGCGACGCCCAGCAGACATCTTCGGCGAAGTGATCCTCCAGCCACAGCAGCAGCTGGTTAAGCCGTGCGTCGCTGTTGCCCATCTCCGCCTGCTGGCTGCTACGGCGCAGCAGCACCAGCAGCTGCATAAAGAGTATCTCGCGGTTAGCAATATCGTGGGTTTCCAGTTCCGCGCCCTGCGCCTCCATCTGGCTGATAATGCCGCGCACCTGCCCCAGCGTCTGCTGGCTCACCCGCCAGTGCGACGGGTAATGCCCCTCCTGCTCCTGCGGTAACAGCTGGTTTAACCCGGCAAGGAACTGGAAAGCGTCCGGCGAGCGGTAGAGCACGTTGGTCAGGCAGAGATTATCGGTGTGTTCATAGAGATGGCGGTCATGATCGCGCACAAAGCAGACCGTGCCGCCGCTGATGGTGTAAGGCTGACCGTTAAAAACATGAATGCCGGAGCCATGCTCAACAATTACAATTTCATGAAAATCATGATGATGCTCAGGGAAAGCCGCCTGCGGCAGCCGCGGCTCAATGGCAACCGGTGATTTACCTGGCGGAAAGAAATCGACGCTATGCAGTATGGTCATGATCGCCCCAGCAAATGAGAAACAGTCTCAAAATAGTAATTAAGGGCAGCCAACCTCACCTTTAATTTTCGACGCCATTTCGCGCATAAGTTGCCCGTTTTTCAAGAAACGCCCGGAAAGATCGGGAAATGTGGCGAGAGTCACAATGGCGCAACGCCGCGTCATCACTGGAATTTGTGAACTCTCTCACGTTCATCTTTGCTTTCTTGCCAGCGCCCCCTTGCCGCTGTCAGTAGCAAGAAGGTAGACCCCACGCCCCCTTTTTTAGACTGTCCGCAATGACTCTATGAAGGACCTCATCATGACTTTTCGCCACTGCGTCGCGGTTGATTTAGGTGCCTCCAGCGGACGGGTAATGCTGGCGCGTTACGATCGCCAGAGCCGGGCGCTGACGCTTCAGGAAATTCACCGCTTTGTTAACTGCTTACAGAGTGTTGATGGATTCGACTGCTGGGATATCGACCGCCTGGAAGCCGAGATCCGCAGCGGGCTGCAAAAGGTGTGCGAATCCGGCGTGCAGCCTGACAGCATCGGCATTGATACCTGGGGCGTCGATTATGTGCTGATTAACCGCGCGGGTGAACGCGTCGGTCTGCCAATCGCCTACCGCGACAGCCGCACCAACGGCATTATGCAGCGCGCTTTCCAGCAGCCGGGCCAAGCCGATATCTATCGCCGCAGCGGCATCCAGTTTCTCCCCTTCAACACTCTCTATCAGCTGCGCGCGCTGGCGGAGCAGCAACCGCACACCGTAGCGCAGGTGGAGCACGCTCTGCTGATCCCGGACTACTTCAGCTTCCGCCTGACCGGGCAGCTCAACTGGGAGTACACCAACGCCACCACCACGCAGCTGGTCAATATCAACACTGACAACTGGGACACGACGCTGCTCGACTGGGCCGGGGTGCCTGCAAGCTGGTTTGGCACACCGACCCATCCGGGGAATGTGATTGGTGACTGGATCTGCCCGCAGGGCAACGCCATTCCGGTGGTCGCCGTTGCCAGCCATGATACCGCCAGCGCGGTGATCGCCTCGCCGTTGGCCGATAACGATGCGGCATACCTCTCTTCCGGCACCTGGTCATTGATGGGCTTTGAGAGCAAAACGCCCTACACCAGCGACGCCGCGCTCGCCGCCAATATCACCAATGAGGGCGGTGCCGAGGGGCGCTACCGGGTGCTGAAAAATATCATGGGTTTGTGGCTGCTACAGCGGGTGCTGAAAGAGCAGAACATCAGCGACCTGCCCGCACTTATCGCCCTCACTGAACAGATCGCGGTCTGCCGCTTCATCATCAACCCCAACGATGAGCGCTTTATCAACCCGGCGAATATGAGTGCCGAGATCCAGGCCGCCTGCCGCGACGCGGATCAGCCGGTGCCGCAGAGCGCCGCCGAGCTGGCGCGCTGCATCTTCGACAGCCTCGCCCTGCTCTATGCCGATGTGCTGAGCGAGCTGGCAACCCTGCGCGGCAAGCCCTTTACCCGCCTGCATATTGTTGGCGGCGGCTGCCAGAACCAGTTGTTAAACCAGCTTTGCGCCGACGCCTGCGGTTTGCCGGTGGTCGCCGGGCCGGTTGAAGCCTCAACGCTCGGCAATATTGGCGTACAGCTGATGACGCTCGATGAGCTGACCAACGTCGATGAGTTCCGTCAGGTGGTGGCGGCTAACCACCCCCTGCTCACCTTTACCCCCGATTCTGATAATGAAATCGCCCGCTATGTCGCGCGTTTTCAGCAAAAACGACAGACAAAGGAGCTTTGCGCATGACCACTCAACTTGAACAGGCCTGGGAGATTGCCAGAGAGCGTTTTGCCGCGGTCGGCATCGACGCCGAGGAGGCGCTGCGTCAGCTCGATCGCCTGCCGGTCTCGATGCACTGCTGGCAGGGCGACGATGTGGCCGGGTTCGAAAACCCGGAAGGCAGCCTGACCGGCGGCATTCAGGCCACCGGTAACTACCCGGGTAAAGCGCGCAACGCCGCCGAATTACGCGCCGATCTTGAGCAGGCGCTGAGCCTGATCCCCGGCCCTAAACGCCTCAACCTGCACGCGATTTATCACGAAGCCGATGCGCCCGTGGCGCGTAACGAGATCAAACCGGAGCACTTTAAAAACTGGGTTGCGTGGGCAAAAGCCAACAAACTGGGGCTCGATTTTAACCCCTCCTGTTTTTCGCACCCGCTCAGCGCGGATGGTTTTACCCTCTCCCACGCCAATGATGAGGTGCGCCAGTTCTGGATTGATCATGTTAAAGCCAGCCGCCGCGTCTCTGCCTCCTTCGGCGAGCAGCTCGGCACGCCGTCGGTGATGAATATCTGGGTGCCGGATGGCATGAAGGATGTCACCGTCGATCGCCTGGCCCCGCGCCAGCGTCTGCTGGCGGCGCTGGATGAGGCGATGAGCGAGAAACTGAACCCGGCCCACCATATCGATGCCGTGGAGAGTAAGTTGTTCGGCATCGGTGCCGAAAGCTATACCGTCGGCTCGAATGAGTTCTATATGGGGTACGCCACCAGCCGCCAGACCGCGCTCTGCCTGGATGCGGGCCACTTCCACCCGACGGAGGTGATCTCCGACAAAATCTCCGCCGCCATGCTCTATGTGCCGCGCCTGCTGCTGCATGTCAGCCGCCCGGTGCGCTGGGACAGCGATCACGTGGTGCTGCTGGATGATGAAACCCAGGCCATTGCCAGCGAGATCATTCGCCACCAGCTGTTCGACCGCGTGCATATCGGGCTGGATTTCTTTGACGCCTCTATCAACCGTATCGCCGCGTGGGTGATTGGTACCCGCAATATGAAAAAAGCGCTGCTGCGCGCCCTGCTGGAGCCGGTTGAACAGTTGCGCCAGCTGGAAGCCGACGGGGATTACACCGCGCGCCTTGCGCTGCTCGAAGAGCAGAAATCCCTGCCGTGGCAGGCGGTGTGGGAGATCTATTGCCAGCGCCACGACACTCCCGCCGGTAGCCAGTGGCTTGAGAGCGTGCGGGCGTATGAGCAAGCGGTATTACGCCAGCGCCAGTAACGCTGTGCCGGATGGCGGATTACAGAGAAACCGATTCACGTAGGCCGGATAAGCGCAGCGCCATCCGGCAACAGAACCAACAGGAACTCCATACATGCAGACCATTATTAACGCCTGGTTCGTCCAGGGGATGATCAAAGCGACGACCGACGCCTGGCTAAAAGGCTGGGACGAGCGCAACGGCGGCAACCTGACCCTGCGTCTCGACGATGCGGATATTGCGCCCTATGAAGCAGATTTTCACCCGCAGCCGCGCTACATTCCCCTCAGCCAGCCGATGCCGCTGCTCGCCAACACGCACTTTATCGTTACCGGCTCCGGCAAATTTTTCCGCAACGTGCAGCTCGATCCAACGGCCAACCTCGGCGTGGTCAAAGTCGACAGCGACGGCGCCGGTTACCACATCCTGTGGGGGCTGACTAACGAAGCGGTGCCCACCTCCGAACTGCCGGCGCACTTCTTGTCCCACTGCGAGCGCATCCAGGCGACCGGCGGCAAAGATCGGGTGATCATGCACTGCCACGCCACCAACCTTATCGCCCTGACCTACGTGCTGGAAAACAGCTCGGATCTGATTACCCGCAAGCTGTGGGAAGGGAGCACCGAGTGCCTGGTGGTCTTCCCGGACGGCGTCGGCATTCTGCCGTGGATGGTGCCGGGCACCGATGAAATCGGCCGCGCCACCGCCAACGACATGCAGAAACATTCGCTGGTACTGTGGCCGTTCCACGGCGTTTTCGGCAGCGGCCCGACGCTGGATGAAGCTTTTGGCCTGATCGACACCGCAGAAAAATCTGCCGAGGTGTTAGTCAAAGTCTATTCGATGGGCAGTATGAAACAGACCATCACCCGTGAAGAACTGATCGCACTGGGCAAACGCTTCGGCGTCAACCCGCTGCAATCGGCGTTAGATCTGTACCACTAAAAAAAACGCGCCCCGCTCACGCAGACGGGGCGAACTCTGTTCACCTGCAAAAAACCACTCCCAATGATTTCGGTAACACGAAAGCGAACGGGAGTGTCATCCGTGGAGTACGAGCAATGAAAACAAAAGCAAGCTTGATCCTCACCGTTGTCATGATGGCGTTATCCGGTTCCGCCATCGCCGAAGTGAAAATCGCCCTGGTGGCGAAATCGTTAGGGAATGGTTTTTTTGAAGCCGCCAACACCGGCGCGCAGGAGGCAGCGAAAGAGTTAGGCGACGTTAAAGTGATCTACACCGGGCCGACCACCACCACCGCGGAAGCGCAGATCGAAGTGCTGAACGGCTTGATCGCCCAAGGGGTAGATGCGATCGCCATCTCCGCCAACGATCCGGACGCGGTAGTGCCGGTGCTGAAAAAAGCGATGCAGCGCGGTATCAAAGTGGTGTCCTGGGACTCCGGCGTGGCGAAAGCCGGGCGGCAGATCCACCTTAACCCCTCCAATAACGCGCTGATTGGCGAAACCAACGTCAAGCTTGCCGCCGATGCGCTGAAAGCGCTGAATGTTGAGAAGGGCGATGTCGCCATTCTGAGCGCCACGCCCACCTCCACCAACCAGAATATCTGGATTGCGGAGATGAAAAAGGTGCTGCCGAAGTACCCCTCCGTCAATCTGGTCACCGTCGCCTATGGCGACGACCTCTCCGATAAAAGCTACCGCGAAGCGGTCGGCCTGCTGAAGTCTTATCCGGATCTGAAAGTAATTGTTTCCCCCTCCTCCGTCGGCATTGTCGCCGCCGCGCAGGCGGTGAAGGATCAGGGCAAAATCGGCAAAGTCTACGTTACCGGTCTCGGCTTGCCCTCTGAAATGGCGGGTGCCATCAAATCCGGCGCGAGTAAAAGTTTTGCCATCTGGAACCCGATCGATCTCGGCTATGCCGCCACCTATTTAGCAAACGATCTGGTGAAAGGGACGGCGACGAAAACGGAAGCCAGCATGGGCCGCTTAGGGAAAGTGACGCTGGATGCCGACGGCAATGGCGCGATGGCGCAACCGTTCGTCTACGATGCCAGCAATATTGATAAGTTCTCGAAGATGTTCTGACCCTTTCCCCTCTCCGACGGGAGGGGGCAAAACCGGAGAGTTATCATGACGGCATCCACCCCACTGCTGTCGCTTAAGGGCATCAGCAAGCGCTTTCCCGGCGTGCGCGCACTTGAGAACGTACAGCTTGATCTCTGGCCTGGCCACGTAACCGCCCTGATTGGCGAGAACGGCGCGGGCAAATCGACGCTGGTCAAAGTAATGACCGGCATTTATCAGCCCGATGAGGGCGAGATCCTCTATAAAGCGATCCCCATCTCTCTGCCGACACCCGATGCGGCGCACAGAGTGGGCATTACCGCCATTCACCAAGAGACGGTGCTGTTCGACGAGCTATCGGTCACCGAAAATATTTTTGTTGGCCACTATCTCTATAAAGGGCTGCTGAAAAAGCTCGACTGGCCCGCCATGCACCAGCAGGCACGGGCACTCCTCGCCCGGCTGGAGGTGCAGATCGATCCGCGCGCGACGCTTAAAACCCTCAGCATTGCCCAGCGGCATATGGTGGCGATTGCCCGCGCGCTCGCCTTCGATGCGCAGGTGGTGATCCTTGATGAGCCGACCGCCGCCCTCTCGCAGCACGAGATTCTGGAGTTCTACCACATCGTTGAGCGCCTGAAGCAGGAGGGGAAAGCGATCCTCTTTATCTCGCACAAGTTCGATGAAATCTTCGAACTGGCGGATCACTACACCATTTTGCGCGACGGCGTCTTTATCGAATCCGGTGCTATCAAGGAGATTACCGAAGCGCGGATGGTGACGCTGATGGTCGGGCGCGCCATCAGCCAGAGCTGGCCGAAAATCGCCTGCGAGCCGGGCGAGGTGGTACTGGAGGTAAACGATCTCTGCCATGCCACTGAGTTTGCCCATATCAACTTCAGCCTGCGCAAAGGGGAGATCCTCGGCTTTTATGGCCTGGTGGGTGCCGGGCGCACCGAGCTGATGCAGGCGCTCTGCGGCGTAACGCGTCCCGCCTCGGGCGACATTATCCTCAATGGCAAGGCGGTACAGTTCCGCCAGCCGGCGGATGCGATTCAGGCCGGGATTGTCTGCGTGCCGGAAGAGCGCCAACAGCAGGGGGCGATCACCGCCCTGTCGATTGCCCAGAACATCAGCCTGCCGCAGCTGAGCACGCTCAACGCCAACGGGGTGCTGAATGATGCCAAAGAGTGGGCGCTGGCGGAGGAGTACGCCCGCCGCTTGCAGGTCAAAGCTTTTAGCTGGAAGCAGGCGGTTGAGACGCTCTCCGGCGGCAATCAGCAGAAGGTGGTGATCGGTAAGTGGCTCGCCACCCAGCCGCAGGTAATTATTCTCGATGAGCCGACCAAAGGGATCGATATCGGTTCGAAAGCGGCGGTGCACCAGTTTATGTCCGAACTGGTGGCGCAGGGGCTGGCGGTGATTATGGTCTCCTCCGAACTGCCGGAAGTGATGAGCATGGCGGATCGGGTGATCGTCATGCATGAAGGATTGATGGTCGCGCACTACCGGGCCGGAGAAGCGTCGGCAGAAACCATTGTCAGCGCCGCCAGCGGTGCCGGGCAGGAGGCCGCATGATGAACGCACTGCTTAAACATCGTGAAGCGCTGCTCGGCGGGGTGATTGTGCTGCTGATGCTGGCAATCGGCAGCCGCGTGCCTGCCTTTATCAGCCCCGGCAACCTGGTGGAGATGTTCAACGATACTTCCATCCTGATCATTCTCGCCCTCGGGCAGATGTTGGTGCTGCTGACCAAAGGGATCGATCTGTCGATGGCGGCGAACCTGGCGCTCACCGGCATGATTGTCGCGCTGATTAACTTCCATCACCCGGATGTACCGGTGTGGGCGTTGCTGCTGCTGGCAACTGCGCTCGGGCTGGTGATGGGGATCATCAACGGCCTGCTGGTGTGGAAACTGGGTATTCCGGCGATTGTGGTAACGCTCGGCACCATGAGCATCTACCGCGGCATTATCTTTCTCCTCTCCGGCGGCGGCTGGGTGAACGCCAACCAGATGAGCGCCGATTTCCTTGCCGTGCCGCGCAGTGGGCTGTTGGGGTTACCGGTGCTGAGCTGGTGCGCCATCGCCGCGCTGCTGCTGGTCGGCTACTTCCTGCGTTACAGCCGCAGCGGACGGGCGCTCTATACCGCAGGCGGCAACGCCACGGCGGCCTACTACACCGGTATCAACGCCGGCAAGATGCAGTTTGTCAGCTTCTGCCTTTCAGGCGCGCTGGCCGGGTTCTGCGGTTACTTGTGGATCTCGCGCTTCGCCGTCGCTTATGTCGATGTCGCCAACGGCTTTGAGCTACAAGTTGTGGCCGCCTGCGTGATTGGCGGCATCAGCACCATGGGCGGCAGCGGGCGCGTGCTCGGCTGTCTGTTTGGCGCGCTGTTCCTCGGCGTTATCAACAATGCCCTGCCGGTGATTGGCGTCTCGCCCTTCTGGCAAATGGCGATTTCCGGCACGGTGATCGTGATTGCGGTGCTGCTCAACGAGCGTGGCAATAAGCGCAAAGGGCGGTTGATCCTGCGCGATGCGGCGCTGGCCCGGCAGAAACAGGCGGTGAAATCATGAGCAAAATTCTCACTTCTGAAGCGGTAAATAGCCCGGCTGCGCCGACGCCACTCTTGCGCCGTCTGCTCTGCTGGGAGGGGTTTTTACTGGCGGTGACGCTGGCGGTGTTTGTGGTGAACGCCCTCGCCTCGCCCTACTTCCTTAATATCTGGAACCTGTCAGATGCCACCTTTAACTTCACCGAGAAGGCGATCATCGTGTTGCCAATGGCGATGTTGATTATCGCCAGAGAGATCGATCTCTCGGTCGCCGCCACCATCGCGCTCAGCTCAACGGCGATGGGCTTTTGTGCGCAGGCGGGCGTCGATACGCCGCTGTTAGTCTGCGTGGGATTGGGCGTCGGCTTGCTGTGCGGGTTGTTCAACGGCTTTCTGGTGACCCGATTTAACCTCTCGTCGATTGTTATCACCATCGGCACCATGAGCTTATACCGTGGCATCTCCTACATCCTGCTGGGCGACCAGGCGCTCAACAGCTGGCCGGAGAGCTTCGCGTGGCTCGGCCAGGGCTACGTCTGGGGCGCGCTGTCGTTTGAGTTTGCGCTCTTTATTGTGCTCGGGCTGCTGTTTGCCTTTCTGCTGCATAAAACCAACTTTGGCCGCCGCACTTACGCCATCGGCAATAACCCGACCGCCGCGTGGTATGCCGGGATCAATGTCAAACGCCACAACCTGATCCTCTTTGCGCTGGTGGGGTTAATGGCGGGGCTGGCGTCAGTGCTGCTCACTTCGCGCCTCGGCAGCACGCGCCCGACCATCGCGCTGGGCTGGGAGCTTTCCGTGGTGACGATGGCGGTGCTCGGCGGCGTCAATATTCTCGGCGGCTCCGGCAGCATGGTCGGCGTGATTATCGCCGCCTTTTTGATGGGGCTGGTGACCTTTGGCCTGAGCCTGCTCAACGTGCCGGGGATCGTGATGTCGATTATTGTCGGCGCGATGCTGATCGTGGTGATTTCACTGCCGATCCTCACCCGGCGCCTGTTGCAGCGCAGGCGGCTGTAGTGCAGGCATGGCTTGCCGGATGGCGGCTTACGTCAAAGCGCTAGCGGGAAAAATTTTATCCGGCGACAGGGAGCATTGCCGCCGGTCAGGATTCAACCAAATCAAGGAGAAACATGATGAGCTTTATGTTGGCACTGCCGAAAATCAGCCTGCACGGCGCGGGCGCAATTGGCGATATGGTGAAACTGGTGGCTGACAAACAGTGGGGTAAGGCGCTGATTGTCACCGACGGGCAGCTGGTGAAACTCGGTCTGCTCGACAGCCTGTTTACCGCGCTAAAGGCGCATAAGATGCCCTATCAGCTGTTTGATGGCGTCTTCCCCAACCCGACCGAAGCGCTGGTGCAGGAGGGGTTTGCCGCCTATCAGCAGTCAGGCTGTGACTACCTGATCGCCTTCGGCGGCGGCAGCCCGATTGATACCGCGAAAGCGATAAAAATCCTCACCGCGAACCCCGGACCGTCAACCGCTTACTCCGGCGTTGGCAAAGTGAAACATGCCGGGGTGCCGCTGGTGGCAATCAACACTACCGCAGGCACGGCGGCGGAGATGACCAGCAACGCAGTGATTATCGACAGCGAGCGCCAGGTGAAGGAGGTGATTATTGATGCCAACCTGATCCCCGATATCGCCGTCGACGATGCCAGCGTGATGCTGGCGATCCCCGCCGCGGTCACTGCCGCAACCGGCATGGATGCCCTGACCCATGCGGTCGAAGCCTATGTCTCCGTGGGCGCGCATCCGTTAACGGATGCCAACGCGCTGGAGGCGATTCGCCTCATCAACCTGTGGCTGCCGACCGCCGTTGCCGAGGGCGATAACCTTGAGGCGCGCGAACAGATGGCTTACGGGCAGTATCTGGCCGGTATGGCCTTTAACAGCGCCGGGCTCGGGCTGGTGCACGCGCTGGCCCACCAGCCGGGCGCGACCCACAATCTGCCGCACGGCGTCTGCAACGCCATCCTGTTGCCGATCATCGAAAACTTTAACCGCCCCCATGCGGTAACGCGTTTCGCCCGCATCGCGCAGGCGATGGGCGTTGATACCCGGGAGATGAGCGAGGAGGCGGCAAGCCAGCAGGCGATTGCTGCCATTCGCGCGCTGAGCGCCAAAGTCGGTATTCCCTCCGGCTTTAGTGCGCTGGGCGTGCGCGAAGCCGATATCGAAGGGTGGCTGGATAAGGCGCTCGCCGATCCGTGTGCGCCCTGCAACCCGCGCAGCGCCAGCCGCGATGAGGTGCGCGAGCTCTATCTGGAGGCATTATGATCCGTAAAGCGTTTGTTATGCAGGTCAATCCCGATGCGCATGAGGAGTACGCGCGTCGCCATAACCCAATCTGGCCGGAGCTGGAAGCGGTGCTGAAAGAGGCGGGCGCGCACCATTACGCCATCTATCTCGATAAAGCGCGCAACCTGCTCTTCGCCACGGTGGAGATTGAATCAGAAGCGCGCTGGGAGGCGGTTGCCCGCACCGAGGTGTGCCAGCGCTGGTGGAAGCATATGCGCGACGTGATGCCTGCCAATGCCGATAACAGCCCGGTGAGCGCCGAGCTGGAAGAGGTGTTCTATCTGGCGTAAGCCGCTCCCTTCATCCCCTCAAGGCACGCAGGGGATGAAGGCTCAATTCTGCTCGGCAACGAGGATCGCCTGCGTATCCGGCTCCAGCGCTTTAAAGATATGCTCGCGATCCGCCGGGTAACAGATGTAATCCCCTTCGTTTAACTCTTCAGGCGCTTCGGTCAGCCCGACCAGTGCCCGTCCCTGCGTCACAATAATGTGCTCAACGGAACCGGCGGGATGCGGATGGGAGATGCGATCCGCGCCGGGCTGCGTCAGCAGCAGATAGATATCGCGCCGCGCACCGGGCGGGCAGGTTGCCAGCAATATCGCCTGGTAGTGCGCCTGCTCGGCAACCACTTTGGTGCCTTCACCGCGGCGAATCACCTGCGTTTGTGGGTTTTGCGGCTCCAGCAGGCGGGCAAACGGAATATCCAGCGCCACGCAGAGTGCCCACAGGGTTTCGAGGCTCGGATTGCCGTTGCCCGCTTCCAGCTGCGAGAGCGTCGATTTCGCAATCCCGGCGCGGCGGGCGATCTCCGCCAGCGAGAGCCCGGTCCGCTGCCGCTCACGCGCCAGGCTTTTGGCGATAATAGCGATGGGTTGTGTCATACCGGCCTTAATGTTCATTTAATCGAACGTTATGTTCGTCTTGAAAAACGGTCTCAGGGTGTTCATTATAATGGATACACGTTCGATATGGCTAAAAAGCGATGTTCACACAACACTTTTCTTCCCTTACACGCGACACGGTTAGAGCGATTGGGCTGGTCTGCCTGGCGGTCGGCGTTGTCGGCGTCTCCTATGGTTCGCTGGCGATGGCCTACGGCTTTCCGCTCTGGGTGCCGCTGATGCTCTCAACGCTGGTGCTGGCAGGCGCCTCGGAGTTTATGTTTATCGGTATTGTGGCAAGCGGCGGTAGCCCGCTGGCGGCAGCGGTCGCCGGGCTGCTGGTCAATGCGCGCCATATTCCCTTCGGCGTAACGGTGCGAGAACTGGTGGGTAAACGGGCCGCCGGATTATTGGGCTGCCACATTATGAATGATGAGAGCGTGGTGTTCGGGCTTTCACAGTCAACCCCGGAACAGCGCAAAGCCGCCTACTGGCTCTGCGGGCTGGGCGTGGCGCTGCTGTGGCCGGTTGGCGTGCTGATCGGCGCATCGGTCGGCACGTTTCTGCCCGCGCCGGAAACCATCGGTCTGGACGCGGTGTTCCCGGCGATTTTGCTGGCATTAGTGCTGCCAGCGCTGAAAAAGCGCACCACGCTGATACGCGCCTGCAGCGGCGCGGCGCTCTCGCTGGCGACAGTCCCCTTCGCGCCGGTGGGGTTACCGGTGCTGCTCTCACTGCTTGGTTTATTGACGAGGAAGCGATAATGGCAAGCGTTGCACTGACTCTTGGCGGTATCGCCATTCTCTCGGTAGGTACCTATCTGATGCGGCTCGGCGGCGCAAAACTGGGCGGGCGTCTGGCGCTGTCGGAACGCGCACAGGGGCTGCTTTCGGATGCAGCAACCACGCTTTTGTTTGCTGTGGCGCTGGCCGCAATGCTCTATGAAGGGGATCACTTCGCCGGGATGGCGCGGGTTTCCGGCGTGCTGTTTGCGCTCTTTCTTGCCTGGCGCAAGATGCCGCTGATTGTGGTAATCCTGTCAGCAGCGGTGGTGACAGCGCTGCTGCGGCTGGCGGGTCTGCACTAAAACGAAAAAAGCGCCCGTAGGCGCTCTTTCGACGATAGTGCTTAACTTATTTGGTCAGTTCAGCGGTCATGTGAACCTGGTTGCCGTTATACGCTTCGGTGATCTGGTAAGAGGCGCCAGCCTGTTGTGCCTGGGCCGCGATTTTCGCTTCAGCACCGCTCAGGGTGGTGTCAGTTGCGGTCACGGTTTGCGCAGCAAATGTACCGAAAGAGGAAGCGAGAGCGATAACTGCGACAAAAGTTTTGATGCTTTTCATGAGATAAACCCTTACGTTGTTTTGTTTAAGTGAGGCGCCGTGCCTCGATGAAAGTAATGATAGACCTCTACCTTCAAAACAAAAAGCGGAAGGATTTGTTAATCTCTTTCAGTTTTTTTGACGGTTATTTAACACCCACCAGCCGCTGCGGATGGGTATAAATTGTCGCCCTGCCCGGCTTGCAAAAACCGACCAGCGTCAGGTTACAACGCTCTGCCACTTCTACCGCCAGCGTAGTCGCCGCCGAGACGGCAAAGAGGATTTCGACGCCGCACATCGCCGACTTTTGCACCATCTCATAGCTGGCGCGGCTGGAGACCAGCACCGCACCGGAGGCCCACCTTTCACCGGCGCGTGCCCGGTGCCCGAGCAGCTTATCCAGCGCCACATGGCGACCCACATCTTCATGCCCCCCCGCCAGCTCGCCGGAAGGCAACAGCCACGCGGCGGCGTGGGTACAGCCGCTCAGCTGCCCGATCGGCTGCACATCAGTTAAGTGAGTGAGCGCGTTATCCAGCGTGGCTAAATCAAAGGTCTGGGTGAACGGCAGCGGCACAATGGGCTTGCCGATATCATTGAGCTGCTCAACGCCGCAGACGCCACAGCCGGTGCGCCCGGCCAGCGCGCGGCGACGCTCTTTCAGCCCCATAAAACGGCGGCTGGAGAGGTCAATCTGCACTTCCAGCCCATTACAGGACGGCACAACCTCCATGCCGTAAATGTCGGCGGGGGTTTCAATAATCCCTTCGGATAAGGAGAAGCCGATGGCGAACTCCTCCAGATCTTTTGGCGATGCCATCATCACCACGTGGGAAATACCGTTGTAGACCAGCGCAACAGGCACCTCTTCCGCCAGCATGTCTGGCTGGGGCTGCTGCAGGTTGTCACGCTTCCAGAGCACGACTTCGCGTACGCCTGTGACTGATGTTGCATTTTTGTGCTTTTTAGTATGCAAAATGTTCACTTTGTATTAACTACCCTCGAACAAGCGTACCGACATTGTGGTATTCTCCGCGCATATCCTTCTTAAGCAGAGGGATATGCAGCAATTCTGAACCTTTGTGAAATTCACCGCAAAGAAAAAAACGATAAGAGTAATGTCAACCAGGAGTAACCCATGCAGGTCAGCAGAAGGCAGTTCTTTAAGATCTGCGCTGGCGGTATGGCAGGTACAACGGCTGCAGCACTGGGCTTTGCCCCCAACATTGCACTCGCGGAGACACGGCAATATAAGCTGTTGCGCACCCGCGAAACCCGTAATACTTGCACATATTGTTCCGTGGGCTGCGGGCTATTGATGTATAGCCTCGGCGACGGTGCAAAAAACGCCAAAGCGTCAATTTTCCATATCGAAGGGGATCCGGACCATCCGGTAAACCGCGGCGCGCTCTGCCCGAAAGGGGCAGGTCTGGTGGATTTCATCCACTCTGAAAGCCGCCTGAAATACCCGGAATACCGTGCTCCAGGTTCCGATAAGTGGCAACGCATCACCTGGGAAGATGCCTTTGAGCGCATCGCCAAACTGATGAAAGCCGACCGCGACGCCAACTATGTTGCGCAGAACGCCGAAGGCACCACCGTGAACCGCTGGCTGAGCACCGGGATGCTGTGCGCATCCGCTTCCAGTAACGAAACCGGCTATTTAACCCAGAAATTTACCCGCGCCCTCGGCATGTTAGCCGTCGATAACCAGGCGCGTGTCTGACACGGACCAACGGTAGCAAGTCTTGCTCCAACATTTGGTCGCGGTGCGATGACCAACCACTGGGTTGATATGAAGAACGCCAATCTCATCGTGGTGATGGGAGGGAACGCGGCAGAAGCGCATCCGGTGGGATTCCGCTGGGCGATGGAAGCCAAGATCCACAATGGCGCGAAGCTGATTGTTATCGATCCTCGCTTTACGCGAACCGCCTCGGTTGCGGATTTTTATACGCCGATTCGTTCCGGTACTGACATCGCTTTCCTGTCAGGCGTGTTGCTGTACCTGCTGAACAACGAAAAATATAACCGCGAATATACCGAAGCCTATACCAACGCCAGCCTGATCGTGCGTGAAGATTTTGGCTTCGAAGATGGCCTGTTCACCGGCTATGACGCGGAAACACGCAAGTACGACAAAACCACCTGGAACTACGAGCTGGATGAGAAGGGCTTCGCTAAGCGCGATAAAACGCTGACTCACCCGCGCTGCGTGTGGAACCTGCTGAAACAGCATGTTTCCCGCTATACGCCAGATGTGGTTGAAAACATCTGCGGGACGCCAAAAGCGGACTTCCTGAAGGTGTGCGAGTACATCGCGGAAACCAGCGTGCATGATAAAACCGCCTCGTTCCTCTATGCACTGGGCTGGACGCAGCACTCCGTCGGCGCGCAGAACATCCGTACCATGGCGATGATCCAGCTGCTGCTCGGCAATATGGGGATGGCAGGCGGCGGCGTAAACGCCCTGCGCGGCCACTCCAATATTCAGGGTCTGACCGATCTTGGCCTGCTGTCGCAGAGCCTGCCGGGTTACATGACGCTGCCGAGTGAGAAGCAGAAGGATCTCCAGACCTACCTGACCGTCAACACGCCTAAACCGCTGCTGGAAGGCCAGGTTAACTACTGGAGCAACTACCCGAAATTCTTCGTGTCGATGATGAAAGCCTTCTTTGGCGACAAAGCGACGGCGGAGAACAGCTGGGGCTTTGACTGGCTGCCGAAGTGGGACAAAGGCTACGACGTTCTGCAGTATTTCGAAATGATGAGCCAGGGCAAGGTCAACGGCTATCTCTGCCAGGGCTTTAACCCGGTCGCCTCGTTCCCGAACAAGAACAAGGTGGTGGCATCCCTGTCGAAACTGAAGTTCCTGGTGACCATTGATCCGCTGAATACGGAAACCTCGACCTTCTGGCAGAACCACGGCGAGTCTAACGATGTCGATCCGTCGACCATCCAGACCGAAGTGTTCCGCCTGCCGTCGACCTGCTTTGCTGAAGAGAACGGCTCCATCGTTAACTCCGGCCGCTGGTTGCAGTGGCACTGGAAAGGCGCAGACGCCCCGGGCGAAGCGCTGAACGACGGTGAGATCCTGGCCGGTATCTTCTTACGTCTGCGTAAGATGTATGCCGCAGAGGGTGGCGCGAATCCGGAACAGGTTCTGAACATGACCTGGAACTACTCGACGCCGGAGAATCCGTCAGCAGAAGAAGTGGCGATGGAGAGCAACGGCAAAGCGCTGGTCGATATTATCGATCCGGTAAGCGGCGACGTGCTGGCGAAGAAAGGCAACCAGCTTGGTAGCTTTGCGCACCTGCGCGATGACGGCACCACCTCAAGCGGCTGCTGGATTTTCGCCGGGAGCTGGACGCCGGACGGCAACCAGATGGCGCGCCGTGATAACGCCGATCCGTCGGGCCTTGGCAATACGCTGGGCTGGGCATGGGCGTGGCCGCTCAACCGCCGTATTCTCTATAACCGTGCCTCCGCTGACCCGCAGGGTAACCCGTGGGATCCGAAGCGCAAGCTGCTCAGCTATGCCAACGGCAAGTGGGTGGGTGCAGATATTCCGGACTACAGCACCGCCGCACCTGGCAGTGAAGTCGGGCCGTTTATCATGCAGCCGGAAGGGATGGGTCGCCTCTTCGCTCTCGATAAGATGATGGAAGGGCCATTCCCGGAACACTACGAGCCGTTTGAAACGCCGCTGGGCACCAACCCGCTGCACCCGAATGTCGTCTCGAATCCTGCCGCGCGCGTCTTTAAAGACGATCTCGCTGCGATGGGTAAAGCCGATAAGTTCCCGTATGTCGGGACCACTTACCGCCTGACCGAGCACTTCCACTACTGGACTAAACACGCGCTGTTGAACTCCATCGCGCAGCCGGAACAGTTTGTGGAGATTGGCGAGAAACTGGCGGGCAAGCTGGGCATTACGCAGGGCGATACTGTGCGCGTCTCCTCCAACCGTGGCTATATCAAAGCCAAAGCGGTGGTGACCAAACGTATTCGTACCCTGAAAGTGGACGGCAAAGATATCGACACGATTGGTATTCCGATTCACTGGGGTTACGAAGGCGTGGCGAAGAAAGGCTTTATCGCTAACACGCTGACGCCGTTTGTCGGTGATGCGAATACCCAAACGCCGGAGTTCAAGGCGTTCCTGGTGAATGTGGAAAAGGTGTAACGGAGACGACTTATGGCTTATCAATCGCAAGACATCATCCGTCGTTCCGCGACTAACGGTTTCACTCCCGCGCCTCAGGCGCGGGATCACCAGCAGGAAGTGGCGAAGCTTATCGACGTCACCACCTGTATCGGCTGTAAAGCCTGTCAGGTGGCCTGTTCCGAATGGAATGACCTGCGTGATGAGGTGGGGCATAACGTCGGGATGTATGACAACCCGGCGGATCTGACCGCCAAATCATGGACGGTGATGCGTTTCTCGGAAGTGGAGCAGAACGACAAACTGGAGTGGCTGATTCGTAAAGATGGCTGCATGCACTGCGCCGATCCCGGCTGTCTGAAAGCATGTCCGTCAGAAGGGGCTATCATTCAGTATGCTAACGGCATTGTCGACTTCCAGTCTGAGCAGTGCATTGGCTGCGGTTACTGCATCGCGGGCTGCCCGTTCGATGTGCCGCGCCTGAACCCGGAAGACAACCGCGTCTACAAATGTACGCTGTGCGTTGACCGTGTGACGGTAGGCCAGGAACCAGCCTGCGTGAAGACCTGCCCGACCGGCGCTATCCACTTTGGCTCCAAAGAGGATATGAAAAACCTCGCCGGCGAGCGCGTGGCAGAGCTGAAAACCCGTGGTTACGATAACGCAGGTCTGTACGATCCGGCCGGTGTTGGCGGCACGCACGTGATGTATGTGCTGCACCATGCCAATAACCCGAATCTGTACCACGGTCTGCCGGAGAACCCGGAAATCAGCGCAACCGTGAAGTTCTGGAAAGGGATCTGGAAACCACTTGCGGCGGTCGGCTTTGCTGCCACCTTCGCGGCCAGCATCTTCCACTATGTCGGTGTCGGTCCGAACCGCGCAGAAGAGGAAGAGGACAACCTGCATGAAGAGAAAGACGAGGTGCGCAAATGAGAAAACGTGACACCATCGTGCGCTATTCGGCACCCGAGCGCATCAACCACTGGATCACCGCCTTCTGCTTCGTGCTGGCGTCGGTGAGCGGGCTGGGGTTTTTCTTCCCCTCCTTCAACTGGTTGATGAACATTTTGGGCACGCCGCAGCTGGCGCGTATTCTTCATCCGTTTGTCGGCGTGGTGATGTTTGCCTCGTTTATAATCATGTTTTTCCGCTATTGGCACCATAACCTCATCAATAGGGATGATATCTTTTGGGCGAAGAATATTCGTAAGATCGTCGTCAATGAGGAAGTGGGTGACACCGGGCGCTATAATTTCGGTCAGAAGTGTGTGTTCTGGGCGGCGATTATCTTCCTGGTGTTGCTACTGGCAAGCGGCGTGGTTATCTGGCGCCCTTACTTTGCACCCGCGTTTCCCATCCCGGTGATCCGCTTAGCGCTGATGGTGCATTCATTTGCAGCAGTTGCGTTAATTGTGGTTATCATGGTGCACATTTATGCCGCCTTGTGGGTTAAAGGCACCATAACCGCAATGGTGGAAGGCTGGGTTACCAGCACCTGGGCGAAGAAACATCACCCGCGCTGGTACCGGGAAGTTCGCAGCAAGACAACGGAAAAACCAACTGAATGAGTATTCGCATAATCCCGCAAGATGAGCTGGAGAAGAGCGAGAAACGCACGGCGGAAGTAATTCCGCCGTTGTTATTCCCCAGACTTAAAAACCTCTATAACCGCCGTGCGGAACGTCTGCGCACGCTGGCAGAGAGTAATCCGCTGGGTGATTATCTGCGTTTTGCCGCGCTTATCGCCCATGCCCAGGAGGTGGTGCTGTATGACCACCCGTTACAACTCGATCTGACGGCGCGTCTTAAAGAAGCTGCCGCGCAGGGCAAGCCGCCGCTTGATATTCATGTTCTGCCGCGCGATACGCACTGGCATAAGCTGCTGCATTCGCTGATCGCCGAGCTGAAGCCGGAGATGAGCGGCCCGGCGCTGGCGGTGATCGAGAATCTGGAAAAAGCCTCTGCGCAGGAGCTGGAAGCGATGGCCAGCGCGCTCTTCGCCGCCGACTTCGCCTCCGTCAGCAGCGATAAAGCGCCCTTTATCTGGGCCGCGCTGTCGCTCTACTGGGCGCAGATGGCCAGCCTGATTCCGGGGAAAGCCCGCGCGGAATATGGCGAGCAGCGCCAGTTCTGCCCGGTATGCGGATCGATGCCGGTTTCCAGTACGGTGCACATCGGCAGCAGCCAGGGGCTGCGCTACCTGCACTGCAACCTGTGCGAAACCGAATGGCACGTGGTACGCGTCAAGTGCAGCAACTGCGAGCAAACCCGCGATCTGCACTACTGGTCGCTGGATAACGAGCAGGCGGCAATCAAAGCGGAAAGCTGCGGCGACTGCGGCACTTACCTGAAGATCCTTTATCAGGAAAAAGACCAGAATGTCGAAGCGGTAGCCGACGATCTTGCGTCGCTGATCCTCGATGCCCGCATGGAGCAGGAAGGGTTCGCCCGTAGCTCCATCAACCCGTTCTTATTCCCCGGCGAAGGGGAGTAAAATCAGCAGGTCGCGGTAAGTTTTTGCCCGGCCTGTTACTGATATGGGGTGACACACTCACTCCCCTCCTTTTTCAAGTTTATTAGCGCTTCCCCCCTTCTAATAAGTCTTAAGTCTCCCTTCTGATGCATTCCTGAAAGAAAAAAACGTTCTTTCGAGCTGGGTTCCACTTTTCATTTTCAGCCCAAAAACCCCGTTTCCATTTCGCAAAAACCAGGCTATAAAACCTGGGTATTTATACAGATAAAGGAATGCAAAATGGCACTGGAACAGGGTATTAGCCAACTGGTAAGCGACTTTATTGCTGCAGGACGGCCTTCCGCCGGCGAGCAGAGTATTGATGACCGGCGCGCGGGGTATCTCGCCAGCACGACGCTGGCAGGCGAGACGGAAACCCGTGTTGAGGTGAGTGAGTTAACGCTTGAGGGCATTCGCTTTCGCTGCTTCTCGCCACAAAATGCCGATGATAATTTACCCGCGCTTATCTACTACCACGGTGGCTGTTTTGTTAGCGGTGGCTTTGATACCCATGATAAACAGTTGCGCCAGCTCGCCTTTTACAGCGGCTGTCGGGTTATCGCCGTGCAGTACCGCCTTGCACCAGAACACCGCTGGCCAGCGGCACATGATGATGCGCTGAGGGGCGCTGAACTTGTCCGGGAAAACGCGCAGCAGCTTGGCATCGATCCTCAGCGCCTCACGCTGGCGGGCGATAGCGCAGGCGGACATCTGGCGCTGGTCACGGCACTGCGCTTAAAAGCCGCAGGGGAGTGGCAGCCTGCTCAGCTGATCCTCATCTACCCGATGCTTGATGCAACCGCCTGGTTCGACAGCTATACCCTTAACGGCGCAGATTATGTGATCACCCGCGAGGCACTGCTCTCCGGCTACACGCACTATCTCGGCGAGACCGACCGCCTGCTGCCGGATGTCAGCCCGCTGTGGCGCGATGATTTCAACGGCCTGCCGCCGACGCATATTGTCACCGCGGAGTTTGACCCGCTGTGCGATGAAGGAGAGTCACTCTATCAGCGAATGACCGAACAGGGCGTGGCCTGCTCCTGTTCGCGTTATCTCGGTGTGATACACGGTTTCTTCCAGCTTGCCGGCATCAGCCGCACGGCAGTGGATGTAATCCACGATGTGGCGTCGCGCGTCGCCAGGGTGTAACTGGCTATACGGGAAAGCGCGCTTTTCGCGCGCGCCATCGGCAGGCCCAGCGCCTACTCCTCTTCGTTGCCGCCCTCTTCGAACGAGCCAAACGGTTTTGCGGGCAGGACGATATAGATGCCTTCAAAAATCGCACCCTGCTTATCATCGCCAAACAGCTCTACCTGCATCTGCACGCGCGCTTTTTTCCCGCGTGCCAGGCGGTCGAGATCGCCGCTTAACGAGCCGAGATCGGCAATGGCGCTCGGTTTACCGCTGATGGGTGAACTGTAGCGGATATGGGCGTCGGCGAGAATAATTGTGCCGCCGAGATGGCGTTCGCGCAGCATCAGCCAGATAAGACCCCAGCCGGTGAGCGTCGCCAGCGAGAAAAGGCTGCCGGCAAACAGCGTGTGATGCGGGTTTTGATTGCCGATCTCCGGCATGGTGGTAATAAATTTCTGCCCGGTGTACTGCTGGATGCGCACGCCCATCTTTTCGCTGAGCGGAATATGCTGATACCAGGCTTGTTGTAGCTGACCGCACCAGTCGCCGCGATGAAGAATATCATCCAGCGAGGCGATGGGTTTGATCATCAGAAAATGGCGGATGGGGGTGGTTTGCGGCGCGGTGATTTCGCCCTCGTTGATAAACCCAAGCTTGGCGAAAAAGGGTACCGCATCTTCGCGGGCGCTACAGGTTACGCGCTTAACACCCTCCTGGCGGGCGACGGATTCCAGGGTCATCGCCATCAGCGTGCCGAGGCCTTTATCCTGTACGGAGGGGTGCACCGCCATAAAGCGAATCGAGCCTTCGTTATCGGCATTGATATAGAGCCGACCGGACGCGACGATATTGCCCTCTTCATCAACCACCATCTGGTGATGCGCCATGGCGTCCCAGGCGTCGCGCTCGGAGCCCTGCGGCTGGTGCAACGGCTTGCGTAACATTTCCCAGCGGAACTGGTAGTAACGTTCTAACTCTTCTTCAGTTTGCGGTACGCGAAGATGATACATAGCTGCATTCTCTCTTGTGACCCGGGGCCGCGCCGCAAGCTGGCTCATATCTGTAGCCAGAATGTAACGGGACCGTCATTGACCAGCGACACCTGCATATCGGCAGCGAAGCGCCCGGTTTGCGTGGCGATTTGCTGGCCGCAGTGTGCAACAAAGTGGTTATAGAGCGCCTCGGCTTTTTCCGGCGCGGCGCCGCGCGAAAAGCCCGGACGCATGCCGCGTTCCGTATCGGCTGCCAGCGTAAACTGCGATACCACCAGCACGCTGCCGCCGGCCTGCTGGACGTTGAGGTTCATTTTCCCGTCGGCATCGCTAAAAATTCGGTATCCCAGCACCCGTTCACACAGGCGGTTTGCTTTCTGCTCGTCGTCTTCCCTCTCGACGCCCAGTAATACCAGGAGACCCGGGCCAATTTCACCCGTCACCTCTCCCGCCACGCTAACGCTCGCACGGGAAACGCGTTGAATTAATGCAATCATGGTTGGTCTGCTTCTTCTCGTTGTGCTGCTTTTTTAAGTTCGCGGTATTCCCCGAGAGTGACAGTAATTTCAGCCCCAAGCAAGACGATACACCAGGTCCAGTAGACCCAGAGAAACATGATAGGGATAACAGCCAGCACACCATAAATCAGCTGGTAGGAGGGGAACATGGTGATATATAAGCCAAAACCTTTCTTGCCCAGTTCAAACAGCACCGCCGCAACAAACGCCCCCAGCACCGCATCGCGGTTTGGTACGCGCGTGGTCGGAACAATGCTGTAGAGCAGCCAGAACGAGAGCCAGGAGAGGATCAGCGGGAAAATTCGCAGCACATCATCAATCACGCTATTAAGCTCACTCGCCCAGCGCAGCGACAGCAGATAAGAGCTGATTGCCAGACTTGCCCCGGCCAGCAGCGGGCCGAGGGTCAGGATCATCCAGTAGACGGCAAATGAGTAAACATGCGGGCGCACGCGGGTGCTGCGCCAGATGGTATTCAGCGCGCTGTCGATGGAGTACATCAGTAAGAGCGAAGTGACCACCAGCCCGCAGGCCCCTACCGCGGTCATCTTCGTCGAGTTAGCGACGAACTGCTCAATGTAGTTCTGGATAACGTCGCCGGTTGTGGGAATGAAATTGGCAAAAATAAAGTGACGCAGCTGGATGCTGATGTCGGAAAACATTGGGAAAACGGCGAACAGCGCGAAGATCACCGCAATCAGCGGCACCAGCGAAAGCAGTGAGACGTAGGCGAGATTCCCCGCCAGCGTCGTCATATTGTCATCGTTGATATGTCGCCACAGCAGTTTTGACCAGGCCTGCAGCGACTGCGCACTCCTCTTCGCGCGCTGTTTTACGGCTTCTTTCATAGCAGCTTTGAAAAATAGTCCGGAATGGTGGCCTTGTTAGCGACCAGGATCGACGTAATTCCCACGCGCTCAGCGCCAGCGATATTTTCAGCATTGTCGTCGAAAAAGACGGCATCTTCGGCAGAAAAACCTTCTAGCGTTAGAACCTGCTGATAAATTCTTGATTCGGGTTTACGCATGCCCATCTCTTGCGAGAGATAGATATGATCGGCGGCGGCGCGGATCTCCGGATACTGTTCCGGCCAGAAGGTCGTATGCAGGCGGTTGGTGTTGGACAGCACCACCACACGATCTCCTTTCGCGCGCAGTTTGTGCATGATATCGATAACGTCCGGGCGTAGCGCGACGAAAACCGCCTGCCAGCCGGTGGAGAATTGCTCATAACTTAACGGCAGCGCCATCTCTTCACACAGGGCTTTGGCGAACTCCTCATCGCTGATCTCCCCGCGTTCATGACGGTGGAAGGCCTCCCCCATGACAAAGTTCTGCTTCAGGGTTGCCAATGGTACGCGGCTGAAATCGCTCCAGGCTCCGAGCACCCGGTTGAAGTCGATATCGACAATCACATTACCTAAATCAAAGATATAGAGCATTTGCCTCTCCTTGCCTGCCATGGAGAGTTAACTGTAGCGGGAAAGTTTCCGCTTGAATAGCGGGCCCTTTCACGCCCGCGATCGCGGGATAAAAAAAGCCGCTGATAATCAGCGGCTTTTGTTGGGCTAAAAGAGGAGAATTACTCTTCTTTTGCACCGCGCATGGCGCGTTTACGGTCGTTCTCAGTCAGATGACGTTTACGGATACGAATGGACTGAGGTGTTACCTCTACCAGTTCGTCATCATCGATGAACTCGAGCGCCTGCTCCAGGGTCATCTTGATCGGCGGAACCAGAACCGTTGCTTCGTCAGTACCGGACGCACGCATGTTGGTCAGTTTCTTACCGGTCAGGCAGTTTACCGTCAGGTCGTTAGAGCGGCTGTGAATACCGATGATCTGGCCTTCATACACTTCCGCACCGTGACCGAGGAACAGCTTACCGCGATCCTGCAGACCGAACAGCGCAAACGCAACCGCTTTACCCTGACCGTTGGAGATCAGCACGCCGTTGTTACGCTGGCCCACTTCGCCCGGACGAATATCGTCGTAGTGGCTGAAGGTGGAGTACAGCAGACCGGTACCAGAGGTCATGGTCATGAACTCTGAACGGAAGCCGATCAGACCGCGGCTTGGGATCACGTAGTCGAGACGTACGCGGCCTTTGCCGTCCGGATTCATGTTTTTCAGATCGCCTTTACGCTCGCCCAGTGCCTGCATGACAGAACCCTGGTGCTGCTCTTCAACGTCCAGCGTTACGTTCTCGAACGGCTCTTGTTTGCGGCCATCGATTTCGCGGAAGATTACTTTCGGACGGGAAACCGCCATTTCGAAACCTTCACGACGCATGTTTTCGATCAGAACAGAGAGGTGCAGCTCACCACGACCAGAAACACGGAACGCATCCGCATCCTGAGTCTCTTCAACGCGCAGCGCAACGTTGTGCACCAGCTCTTTGTTCAGGCGGTCAAGGATCTGACGAGAGGTAACATATTTACCCTCTTTGCCACAGAACGGAGAGGTGTTGACGTTGAAGAACATGGTGACGGTCGGCTCATCAACGGAGAGCGCCGGCAGCGCTTCAACACTCTGCGGATCACAGATGGTGTCGGAGATATTCAGCTCGCCCAGACCGGTGATTGCAATGATGTCGCCCGCTTCAGCCACGTCACTCTCAATACGCTCCAGCCCCAGGTGAGTCAGCACTTTGCCAACTTTACCGTTACGGGTTTTGCCTTCGCTATCGATGATAGTGACCTGCTGGTTCGGCTTCACTTTACCGCGCTTGATACGGCCGATGCCGATTACGCCAACGTAGTTGTTGTAATCGAGCTGGGAAACCTGCATCTGCAGCGTGCCGTCGAGATCGACGTTCGGTGCCGGTACATGTTCAACAATCGCCTGGTACAGCGGGGTCATGTCTTCAGCCATGTTTTCGTGGTCCAGACCCGCGATACCGTTCAGCGCAGAAGCGTAAACGATCGGGAAGTCCAGCTGTTCGTCGGTCGCGTCAAGGTTAACGAACAGGTCGAAGACCTGATCAACAACCCAGTCCGGACGCGCGCCAGGACGGTCAACTTTGTTGATTACCACGATAGGTTTCAGACCATGGGCAAATGCTTTTTTGGTCACGAAGCGCGTTTGCGGCATCGGGCCGTCAAATGCGTCAACCACCAGCAGCACGGAATCGACCATGGACATTACACGCTCAACTTCACCACCGAAGTCGGCGTGCCCTGGGGTATCAACGATGTTGATACGATAATCATTCCATTTGATAGCGGTGTTTTTAGCGAGGATGGTAATCCCACGCTCTTTCTCCAAATCGTTGGAGTCCATCACACGCTCTTGAGTTTCAGCACGTTCGTCGAACGTACCGGATTGCTGCAGCAGCTTGTCAACCAGGGTCGTTTTACCATGGTCAACGTGAGCAATGATGGCGATGTTACGCAGATTTTCGATCACAACTTTGCCTCAGGCATTAGAAATAGCGCGTTATTGTACACGTATTAATCGAAGGACTAAACAGGATCACAAACATACCCTGCAAACAAGTATTGCAGAGTTGCTTTGTGATCGCTTTCACGGAGCGTTAAAAGGGGCAAATAACGAAAATTGCACCAATATGGTGCCCTATGTTTCCATAAAAGCACTATATTGGTGCAAGGTAACCATCATGGTGCAGCCCTTTTGCACTATGCCGAGCATGATAACGCCTTTTTGGGGTGATTTAAAAGTTGGCATAGATTTCGCTTATCCATTGTACGGCAACTACGCCAGATTTACGTAGTAATTAGAAGACCTCGTTACCACGACGACAATGACAATCCCGGGAGAGTTTAAGTATGTCCGCTGAACACGTTTTGACGATGCTGAATGAGCACGAAGTGAAGTTTGTCGATCTGCGCTTCACAGATACCAAAGGTAAAGAACAGCACGTCACGATCCCAGCCCATCAGGTAAACGCTGACTTCTTCGAAGAAGGCAAAATGTTTGATGGTTCTTCGATTGGTGGCTGGAAAGGCATCAACGAATCCGACATGGTGCTGATGCCGGACGCCACTACCGCTGTCATTGACCCGTTCTACGAAGAGTCTACGCTGATTATTCGCTGCGATATCCTCGAGCCAGGCACTATGCAGGGCTACGATCGCGACCCACGCTCCATCGCCAAACGCGCTGAAGAGTACCTGCGCTCCACCGGTCTGGCAGACACCGTGCTGTTCGGGCCAGAGCCGGAATTCTTCCTGTTTGACGACGTGCGTTTCGGCAGCTCCATCTCCGGTTCCAGCGTTGCTATCGACGATATCGAAGGCGCATGGAACACCACCACCAAATATGAAGGTGGTAACAAAGGTCACCGTCCGGCTGTGAAAGGCGGTTACTTCCCGGTTCCGCCGGTAGACTCCTCTCAGGATCTGCGTTCCACCATGTGTCTGGTGATGGAAGAGATGGGCCTGGTTGTCGAAGCGCATCACCACGAAGTGGCGACTGCGGGTCAGAACGAAGTGGCAACCCGCTTCAACACCATGACCAAAAAAGCGGACGAAATTCAGATTTACAAATATGTGGTACATAACGTTGCGCACCGCTTCGGTAAAACCGCGACCTTTATGCCGAAACCGATGTTCGGTGATAACGGTTCCGGTATGCACTGCCACATGTCTCTCTCCAAGAACGGCACCAACCTGTTCTCTGGCGACAAATACGCTGGCCTGTCTGAAATGGCGCTGTACTACATCGGCGGCGTAATCAAACACGCTAAAGCGATCAACGCCCTCTCTAACCCGACCACCAACTCCTACAAGCGTCTGGTCCCGGGTTACGAAGCACCGGTTATGCTGGCCTACTCAGCCCGTAACCGTTCTGCCTCTATCCGTATTCCGGTTGTTGCCTCTCCGAAAGCGCGTCGTATCGAAGTGCGCTTCCCGGATCCGGCTGCGAACCCGTACCTGTGCTTTGCCGCACTGCTGATGGCGGGTCTGGATGGTATTAAGAACAAAATCCACCCGGGCGAAGCAATGGACAAAAACCTGTACGATCTGCCGCCGGAAGAGGCGAAAGAGATCCCACAGGTTGCAGGCTCCCTGGAAGAAGCGCTTAACGCGCTGGACGCTGACCGCGAGTTCCTGACCGCCGGCGGCGTATTCACCGACGACGCTATCGACGCTTACATTGCGCTGCGCATTGAAGAGAACGACCGCGTTCGCATGACGCCGCACCCGGTAGAGTTCGAACTCTATTACAGCGTTTAATTACGTTATTAATACTCAGCCTCTTTCTCGTCACAGGCAGCTGACGGCGAGAAAGAGGCCAGAGAATTTTTTAGTTGCCGTGGAAACTTTGGCCCATCACACGATGGGCTTTTTTCGCCGACAACAACCTGATCTCACGCGCTTTTTCTTTCTATAACGCTATACTGCACAAAATTGGTGCATATCTCCGGGAGACTGCTACATGGCAAGCGGCGCGCTGCCCGATGCTGGGCAGATCCTCAACTCTTTGATCAACAGCATCCTGCTGGTTGATGACGACCTGGCGGTACATTACGCCAACCCCGCAGCACAACAGCTGCTGGCGCAAAGCTCGCGCAAACTGTTCGGCACCCCGCTGCCGGAACTGCTGAGCTAC
Source organism: Kosakonia cowanii JCM 10956 = DSM 18146 (assembly GCF_001975225.1). Lineage (NCBI taxonomy): Bacteria > Pseudomonadati > Pseudomonadota > Gammaproteobacteria > Enterobacterales > Enterobacteriaceae > Kosakonia > Kosakonia cowanii. The sequence continues at coordinate 262,453 of NZ_CP019445.1, forward strand.
TTCTCCCTCAATATCGACCTGATGCGTGAAAGTTTGCATGCAGGCCAGGGCTTTACCGATAACGAAGTGACGCTGGTCATCGACGGGCGCTCGCATATTCTCTCCCTGACGGCGCAACGCCTGCCGGACGGGCTGGTGCTGCTGGAAATGGCGCCGATGGATAACCAGCGTCGTTTAAGCCAGGAGCAGCTTCAGCATGCTCAACAGGTGGCGGCGCGCGATCTGGTGCGCGGCCTGGCGCATGAGATTAAAAACCCGCTGGGCGGCCTGCGCGGCGCGGCACAGCTTTTGAGTAAAGCCCTGCCCGACCCGTCGCTGCTGGAATACACCAAAGTGATCATTGAGCAGGCCGACCGCCTGCGCAATCTGGTCGATCGCCTGTTAGGGCCACAGCAGCCGGGAATGCACGTTACCGAAAGCATCCATAAAGTGGCCGAGCGCGTGGTGAACCTGGTGTCGATGGAGCTGCCAGCTAACGTCACGTTAATTCGCGATTACGATCCCAGTTTACCGGAGCTGGCGCACGATCCTGACCAGATCGAGCAAGTTTTACTCAATATCGTGCGCAATGCGCTTCAGGCATTAGGGCCGGAGGGCGGCGAAATTATTCTGCGCACCCGCACCGCGTTCCAGTTAACGCTGCACGGTGTGCGTTATCGCCTGGCAGCAAGAATCGATGTGCAGGATAACGGCCCGGGTATACCGCAGCATCTGCAGGACACGCTGTTTTACCCGATGGTCAGCGGCCGCGAAGGCGGCACCGGGCTTGGCTTATCGATTGCACGCAGCCTGATTGATCAACACTCAGGCAAAATTGAATTTACCAGTTGGCCAGGCCATACCGAGTTCTCGGTATTCCTGCCTATTCGGAAGTAGAGGTGTTTATGCAACGAGGGATAGTCTGGATCGTGGATGACGATAGCTCCATCCGTTGGGTGCTTGAACGCGCGCTCACCGGGGCAGGCTTGAGTTGTACAACGTTTGAAAGTGCCATTGAAGTGCTTGATGCGCTGACCACCAAAACGCCGGATGTTCTGCTTTCGGATATCCGTATGCCCGGTATGGACGGGCTGGCACTGTTAAAACAGATTAAGCAGCGCCATCCGATGCTTCCGGTCATCATTATGACTGCCCACTCCGATCTTGATGCGGCGGTAAGCGCTTATCAGCAGGGAGCATTCGACTACCTGCCTAAACCGTTCGATATTGATGAAGCGGTGGCACTGGTTGAGCGCGCTATCAGTCACTACCAGGAGCAGCAGCAGCCGCGCAATGTGCAGGCTCTCGGCCCGACCACCGATATCATTGGCGAAGCGCCGGCGATGCAGGATGTGTTTCGCATTATTGGCCGTCTGTCGCGCTCATCGATCAGCGTATTGATTAACGGCGAGTCCGGCACCGGGAAAGAGCTGGTTGCCCATGCGCTGCATCGCCACAGCCCGCGCGTCAAAGCGCCGTTTATCGCGCTCAATATGGCGGCAATCCCGAAAGATTTGATTGAATCGGAGCTGTTTGGCCACGAAAAAGGGGCTTTTACCGGCGCTAACACCATTCGTCAGGGGCGTTTTGAGCAGGCCGACGGCGGCACGCTGTTTCTTGATGAGATTGGCGATATGCCGCTTGATGTGCAGACGCGTTTGCTGCGCGTGCTCGCCGATGGGCAGTTTTACCGCGTGGGCGGCTATGCGCCGGTGAAAGTCGATGTGCGTATTATTGCGGCGACACACCAGAACCTGGAGCTGCGCGTGCAGGAGGGGAAATTCAGGGAGGATCTGTTCCACCGCCTGAATGTTATCCGTGTGCATCTGCCGCCGCTGCGCGAACGCCGGGAAGATATTCCGCGTCTGGCGCGCCACTTCTTACAGGACGCGGCCCGTGAACTGGGTGTGGAAGCGAAGCTGCTGCACCCGGAAACCGAAGCGGCATTGACCCGTCTGGCATGGCCGGGCAACGTGCGCCAGCTGGAGAACACCTGCCGCTGGTTAACGGTGATGGCGGCAGGGCAGGAAGTGCTGATTCAGGATCTGCCCAGTGAACTGTTTGAAGCTACCGCGCCGGAAAGCCCGTCGCAGAGTTTGCCGGACAGCTGGGCAACGCTGCTCGCGCAGTGGGCCGATCGCGCGCTGCGTTCCGGTCATCAAAACCTGCTCTCTGAAGCGCAACCGGAGATGGAGCGCACCCTGCTGACCACCGCGCTGCGCCACACTCAGGGGCATAAGCAGGAAGCGGCACGCCTGCTTGGCTGGGGGCGCAATACCCTTACGCGTAAGTTAAAAGAGCTGGGAATGGAGTAAACGTAAAGCGCGATCCGCCCGCGAAAAGTGCTGCTATTTTGTGCTTTACTGTTCGTCGCAGTGCAGTATGATCTTGCGCGTTCAGGGGGGTTATCATGCTGGAATCGTTCATTCATCTGGTTACGGCTGGCGCCTCTGCCAGCCATACGCCACAAACGGCTGTCGCAGCGCTGCTGTGTGCAACGCTGGTCGGGCTGTTTAGCTAACGGTTTAACAGGCCTGGTGCTTTTGCAGGCCTGTTAAATCACCCGCGAGAACTGCTGTAGCCGCGCTTTCTGGCGCAGATAGACATCGAAGCACATGCAGATGTTGCGAATCAACAGACGCCCTTTCGCCGTTACCTGAAGCCCCTGCTCATCCCTCTCCACCAGCCCATCTTTGATCAATGGCGCAAGCAGTTGCAGATCTTCAGCAAAGTAGTCCTGGAAATCGAGATCCCACGCGCGCTCAATATCGCTGAATGAGAGACGGAAATTACAGATAAGCCCTTTGATCACATCCCGGCGAATGCAGTCATCGCGGGTCAGCGCAATGCCGCGCCACAGCGCATTTCCCTGCTCATCAACCTGCTGATAGTAGTGTTTGAGCTCTTTCTGGTTTTGCGCATAGCTGTCGCCAATCATGCTGATGGCAGAGACGCCAAGGCCCAGCAGATCGCTGTCGCCCTGAGTGGTGTAACCCTGGAAGTTGCGGTGCAGCACGCCGTTGCGCTGGGCAATCGCCAGTTCATCATCCGGACGGGCAAAGTGATCCATGCCGATAAACTGATACCCGGATGCGGTCAGCGAGGAGATGGTCTGCTGCAGGATATCGAGCTTCTGCTGCGCCGAAGGCAGATCCGCGTCTTTGATTTTACGCTGGGCGGCAAAGAGCGTCGGCAGATGTGCATAGTTGAAGACGCTTAAGCGATCGGGGCTGAGTTCGCCGACGCGTTGCAGCGTATAGGCGAAACTCTCCGGCGTCTGTTTGGGCAGGCCATAGATCAGGTCAATATTGGTCGAGGTAAAGCCGATGTCGCGCGCGTGGTTAAGCAGAGCAAAGATAAACGATTCATCCTGTTCGCGGTTAACCAGCCGCTGCACCTCTTTATTAAAATCCTGCACGCCCATGCTGAGGCGGTTAAACCCTTCCCCACGCAGATGGTCGAGCACATCCAGTTCAATTTCGCGCGGGTCGACCTCAATGGAGATCTCCGCCTCGGCATCAAAGGCGAAGTTGCCGCGCAGCAGCGCCATCAGGCGGCTGATCTGTGCTTTGTTGAGATAGGTTGGCGTACCGCCGCCCCAGTGCAGCTGGCTGACGTGACGGCCTTTAAACAGCGGCGCGCGGTGGATAATCTCCTGCTCCAGCGCATCGAGGTATTGATCGGCTTTATGCTGCTGGCGGGTGACGATTTTATTGCAGCCGCAGAAGTAGCAGAGCTTGTGGCAAAACGGGATATGAACGTAGAGCGAAAGCGGACGTTCAGGGTAACGCGCCACGGCGCGGTGAAAATCCGCTTCGCCAAAGGCGTCAGAAAACTCAAGCGCGGTGGGATAGGACGTGTAACGCGGCCCGGAATAGTTATATTTCTGGATCAGGGCCAGATCCCAGTCGATGACGTGCTCAGACATTGCTTACTCCTTCCGATGACGCCGCTGGCGATACCGGCGGCCTGGGCCGATCCCGTTTCGGGTTATCAGCCGGTTGCGCAGCCACTGTTTGCGCCGCGACAACCGCTGTAGTTTAACGAATAACCACACCAGATAACATATAACCGGAAGGGTTATAAGCAGGACGGGAAGCCCCATAAGAAAGGATTAGTTGCCGCCCTTGAGCAGACGCATCATATCTTCCTTACGCTCCTCTTCCTCTTCTTCTTCGTCATCATCGTAAGAGAGGCCCAGCTTCTGCATCAGCTCATCAATACGATCCAGTTTGGCATCAACCCATTTCTGCTCGTCGGCGCTCAGGGTTTCGCCCTCTTCAAGACGTTCAAGTAGCGCATCCAGGCGCTCATCCGTTTCCAGCATCTCTAATTCAGCCTGTGGTGAAAGCATAGGTTTCTCACTCTTCGGTTTGTGCTGCTTAGTGACTGGCGTGTCGGTAACACCCAGCGGAATCGGTGTTTTACTGCCAATACGCGGATCTTTCTGCGCTTTGCCCTTGCCGGAGCCTGAAGCGTTATCGCCACCGTTCGCGCGGCTGCCTGAAGCGTTGCCGCGATGCCGTTTATCACGCTTACGTTCGCGGCCTTCCTGGTTCAACTCTTCACGGGTTTTACGGCGCACTTTGCCGCGCGGTTGGGTAGACGGTTTTTTCATCATAGGGGTCTTAGGTGGTTTTTCATCAGTATAGAATTGCGGCGGAATCTAGCAGAAAGCAAGCAAAGAAAAAAGGCGGCAGTGTAAACTGTCGCCTTTTTTCTTGACCCTGACCCGTAAAGGGCTCTACGTTCCCTGTTTGCTGTCAACGTGCCCTGTTTTTCCATTAGCATCAACACTCCGTGTTGCGGTCCCTCTCCTTGTGAACGTCTCCTGACGTTTTCCTCTGGTCTTCGCCTCCTGGCGCTCCCGACCCCTCAATCCGTGAGTTATCCTTTCCTGTAAAGCGTCCTGCTACAGGGCGTTACTTTACCTGTCTCAGAGAAAGAGACAAGTATGAATACCCTTACAAACGATAAATTAAGAGAATTCCACAAAAATAAGTCTTTGATTGCATTATTATTGACTATTTTTAAACCTGCAATTACTCCGAAAGTTCGCAACGTATAAAGGGCAAATATCCTACAAAGCGCGCGGCAATCACCTACAAAGAGGAATGATGCGAGAAAAACAGTCTTTTACGTGGGTTCAGGTATAATCCCCGCATGCTTTAACGATGGAGACGACCGTTTTGACTAACCTGAATTACCAACAGACGCACTTTGTCACCAGTGCGCCTGATATTCGCCACTTACCCGCCGATACCGGCATCGAAGTGGCATTCGCTGGCCGCTCCAACGCCGGAAAATCGAGCGCACTCAATACGCTAACCAATCAAAAGAGCCTGGCGCGCACCTCTAAAACGCCGGGCCGTACCCAGCTAATCAACCTGTTCGAAGTCGTAGAAGGCAAACGCCTTGTCGACCTGCCCGGCTACGGTTATGCCGAAGTGCCGGAAGAGATGAAAATCAAATGGCAGCGCGCGCTGGGTGAATATCTGGAGAAACGTCAGTGCCTGAAGGGGCTGGTCGTACTGATGGATATCCGCCATCCGTTAAAAGATCTCGACCAGCAGATGATCCACTGGGCGGTAGCAAGCGAGATCCCTGTGCTGGTGCTGCTGACCAAAGCGGACAAGCTCGCCAGCGGCGCGCGCAAAGCGCAGGTTACGATGGTGCGGGAAGCGGCAATTGCCTTTAACGGCGATGTGCAGGTTGAAGCGTTTTCGTCGCTGAAAAAACAGGGCGTGGATAAACTGCGCGAGAAGCTGGATAGCTGGTTCTCTTCTATTGCGCCGGCAACAGAAGACGCAGGCGAATAACCCTTCTGGCGCGGCGTCCGCTGCGCTTTATTGCTTTCTTTCGCGCAATAAAAAACGCCCCAGTCATTACTGACTGGGGCGGCTAAATATTCAGCCAAATCCGATTACGTGAAGTAAAAGGTCTGAAAGATAGAACATCTTACCTCTGTACCCTACGCGAATAACTCTACTCCCTTTTTGGATCTGGAAAAAGGACTTTTTGTAATTTCTTTTCAATTTTTACATACGGAATTCTAATGATTGTCACAAAAACGCCGCGTTATGTTGCTTAGTTACAGAAAAGTCCCTTTCCTGGCGCAGGCTTAGTGCGCTTGATCCCAGTTTGGCCCGCTTCCCACTTCCACCAGCAGCGGCACATCGAGTTGAGTACTGCTCTCCATCAGCTCATGGATCTTCTTCGTGACCGCCTCGATATCCTCTTTATGCACCTCGAACACCAGTTCATCGTGTACCTGCATGATCATCCGCACGCGCGGCTTCTCTTGCTGTAACCACGCATCGACGGCGATCATCGCGCGTTTGATGATATCTGCCGCGGTGCCCTGCATCGGGGCGTTGATCGCCGCGCGCTCGGCGCCCGCACGACGGGCAGCGTTGCTCGATTTGATGTCCGGCAGATAGAGGCGGCGACCATCGAGCGTTTCAACATAGCCGCTCTCTTTCGCCTGCGCGCGGGTACGCTCCATATACTCCAGCACGCCAGGATAGCGCTCGAAGTAGAGATCCATATACTTCTGCGACTCTTTGCGCGGAATATTGAGCTGGCGCGAGAGGCCAAAGGCGCTCATGCCGTAGATCAGACCGAAGTTGATCGCTTTCGCGCTGCGGCGCTGCTCATTGCTTACGCTATCCAGCGGCAGGCCAAACACTTCTGCTGCCGTTGCACGGTGAATATCCTGACCTTCAGCAAACGCTTTCAGCAAGCCCTTATCCCGTGAGAGGTGCGCCATGATGCGCAGCTCGATCTGCGAGTAGTCCGCAGAGACGATGACGTAATCTTTCGGCGCGATAAAGGCCTGACGAATACGACGTCCCTCTTCATTACGCACAGGAATGTTTTGCAGGTTAGGATCGGTGGAGGACAAGCGTCCCGTCGCGGTCACTGCCTGGTGGTAAGAGGTGTGTACACGCCCGGTTTTAGGGTTGATCATCAGCGGCAGCTTATCGGTGTAGGTCGATTTAAGCTTCGCCAGACCGCGATATTGCAGGATCACTTTTGGCAGCGGGTAATCCAGCGCCAGCTCTTCCAGCACCTCTTCTGAGGTCGACGGCGCGCCGCCCGGGGTTTTCTTCAGCGGTTTAATACCCTGTTTTTCAAACAGAATGGTTTGCAGCTGCTTGGTCGACGAGAGGTTAAACGCTTCGCCCGCGATCTCATGCGCTTTTTGCTCCAGCTCCGCCAGACGCAGGGTCAGCTCCTCAGAGTGCTTGTGCAGCACAGCCGGATCGATATTGACGCCGTTGCGTTCGATGCGCGAAATGACCGGCACCAGCGGCATTTCAATATTCTGGAAGACATTCAGCGGGCCGGCGTGCTGTTGCAGCTCAGGCCACATCGCCAGATGGAGTTGCAGCGTGACATCAGCATCTTCCGCCGCATAATGCCCGGCCTCTTCCAGCGCAATCTGGTTGAAGGTCAGCTGGTTTTTACCTTTCCCGGCGATCTCTTCGAAGGTCACGGTTTTGTGCTTCAACCAGCGCTGAGAGAGGCTGTCCATATCATGACGGCCAACAACGCTATTGAGGATGTAGGACTCAAGCATGGTGTCGAAGGCGATACCGCGCAGTTCGATGCCGTAATTTTCCAGCACGCCGCGATCGTATTTCAGGTTTTGGCCCACTTTGAGAAGCTTTTCATCTTCCAGCAGCGGTTTCAGCAGTTCCAGCGCGCGGTCGCGCGGGATCTGATCCGGCGCATCAAGGTAGTCATGGGCAACCGGTACATAGGCCGCCACGCCAGGTTCGATAGCAAAGGAGATGCCGACCAGATTGGCACTGATGTTATCCAGGCTGTCCGTTTCCGTATCGAAGGCAAACAGCGCCGCGCTTTTCAGTTTGCCGATCCAGCTCTGCAACGTCTCTTCATCAAGGATGGTGACGTAGTTTTCAGCAGAGAGGATAGCCGTCGGGATATCGGGCTCCGCTTCTACCACAATCGTTTCCTGCGGCTTCGCGGCTGGCTTGCTTCCTCTCGCCTGCAGCCATTTTCCGGCTTCGACATCCGCCGTCCAGCGCTTGAATTCGTAACGCTTAAAGAGCTCCACCAGCTCTTCGGTGGCCGGCTGCTGAACTTCGAGCTGTTCGCTCGTCAGCTCCAGCGGAACGTCGGTTTTGATGGTCGCCAGCTGGTAGGAGAGGTAAGCGACCTCTTTATTCTGCTCCAGCTTCGCCGCCATGGTTTTCGCACCACGGAAGCTCAGTTCGGCAATCTTCTCCGGCGCGGCATAGAGCGAGTCGAGACCACCCAGCCCTTGTAACAGCGCCTGCGCGGTTTTTTCACCCACGCCAGGGACACCGGGGATGTTATCGGAGGAGTCGCCCATCAGCGCGAGGAAGTCGATAATCAGCTCTGGCGGTACGCCATATTTGGTAACGACCTCTTCCGGCCCCAAAATGGTGTTGGACATGGTATTGATCAGCGTGACGTTTGGTGTCACCAGCTGCGCCATATCTTTGTCGCCGGTACTGATCAGCACCGGACGCCCTTTTTTGTCCGCTTCACATGCCAGCGTGCCGATAACGTCATCCGCTTCAACACCCGACACCGCCAGCAGCGGCAGACCCATCGCTTTCACCATTGCATGCAGCGGCTCAATCTGCGCACGCAGATCGTCCGGCATCGGCGGGCGGTGGGATTTGTAATGTTCGAACAGCTCATCACGGAACGTCTTACCCTTCGCATCAAACACCACTGCGACATGCGTCGGCTGATACTGCAGCAACAGGCTGCGCAGCATATTCAACACGCCGTACATTGCGCCGGTGGGTTCTCCAACGCTGTTGGTCAGAGGAGGAAACGCATGATACGCGCGATAGAGGTAAGAGGAGCCGTCAACAAGAATGAGTGGGTTTTCGGGGATCTGAACCATGATATCCATGCCTGTTTTTTCAATTTACGCTAAAGGATGCCACAGACAGGATGAAAACATGAGTTTTTCCCGGTAAATGGCGGAAAAGATTTCGCGATCGTCGGGATCCCTCGCAGAAACATCCTGTGGATAAGTTTGTGCACAGTTTTTAATTGGCTGGATTTTTGTGGCTTTTCGTGGATCGTAAAAATATACAAAACCATTAAAATCAACACATTGAGAAGATAAAAAGGATCGCTGTTGCTTTTTGGTGATAATCTGCTCTGTGTGGATAGAAGAAAAAGGGCATTGCATTCTTCTTTACTATCTATCAAAAGCGCTGAATAAGGTTTCCTCATTGCCGCTCTCGCTTTTCTGATAAAATCGGCGCCTTGCACACCTTTTAGCAAGCATTTTGCTGCTAACTTTTTGAAATATTTAATCATGTCGAGACTACCCGCGGTTATTACGCTCTTTTTTAGCGTTCTGTTAACCATCCTGCTTACTGCTGTCTGCTCTGTGCCGATTATTATCGCCGGCCTGATAAAACTGCTTATTCCGATCCCGCGTTTTTGGCGGGCGATCTCTGCCTTCTGTAATGTGATGATGGCTTGCTGGTGCGAAGGCCTCTACTGGCTGCTGCGCCTCAATCCCCGGCTGGAATGGGATATTCAGGGGCTGGAGGGATTGAATAAAAGAAACTGGTATCTGCTTATTTGTAACCACCATAGTTGGGCAGATATCGTGGTGCTGTGTGTCCTGTTCCGCAAACAGATCCCGATGAACAAGTACTTCCTGAAGCAGCAACTCGCCTGGGTGCCCTTTATCGGCCTGGCGTGCTGGGCGCTGGATATGCCTTTTATGCGCCGCTACTCACGAAGTTATCTGCTGAGGCATCCTGAAAGACGGGGCAAGGATGTTGAGACAACGCGCCGTTCGTGTGAGAAGTTTCGCCTGCAGCCGACAACGATGGTGAATTTTGTTGAAGGATCGCGTTTTACAGAAGAGAAACGGCGTCAGACACGCTCTTCGTTTAAGCATCTGCTGCCACCAAAAGCGGCGGGTATCGCGATGGCGTTAAACGTTCTGGGTAAACAGTTCGACAAAATGCTGGATGTGACGCTTTGCTACCCCGAGAACGATAGCACGCCCTTTTTCGATATGCTCAGCGGCAAATTGACCCGTATCGTGGTGCGTATTGATTTGCTGGCGGTTCACGAAGGGTTGCATGGCGATTATATTAATGACAAGAATTTTAAGCGCAGCTTTCAGCAGTGGCTGAATGGGTTATGGCTCGCTAAAGATGAACGTATAGACGCCATCAAAGCCACCTGTAAAAACGCCGGTCAGTGACCGGCGTTATCTTTACTTCTTCTCAACCAGGAACTTCACCGTATCAGCGTAGCTTTTCACAAACGCATCAAGGCTACTGCCGTCCATACCGCGTTGATCGATCTGGTATTTACCGTTGACGAACATCGCGGGTACACCCTGCAACTGCAGATCGGCCGCAGCTTTCTCTTGCTGGGCAACCAGTGATTTCACCACGAAGCTGTTCCAGGCAGCGTCGTACTCTTCGCCCTTCACGCCGGCTTTGATAAATACGTCACGAATGTCAGCAACGGTTTGAACAGTCTGCGTTTTTTGTACCGCTTCAAACATCGGGGAGCTGATTTTATCTTCCACGCCCAGCGCCATGGCTACTGCCCAGGCCTGCGTCATCTCTTTGCCCAGCGGCCCCAGGAACTCGACGTGGTATTTGGTCATTTTTGTCCCCTGCGGCAGTTTCTTTTTCACCGCTTCGGAGACGTGCCAGACCTGCTCAAAGTCGTAGCAGTGCGGGCAATAGAATGAGAAGAACTCCAGCACCTGCGGTTCACCGGCGACCGGCTTATCCAGCGTGTTGTACTGCTTACCTTCGGTAATGTCTGCTGCCGAAGCGCTAAATGCCAGAATCATTCCTGCCAGCGCCAGCCAAATCTTCTTCATGGTCAACTCTCTCCGTTTAATACATGGGGGTTAATGCTAAAGGGGGTTCTTGCAGAACCTTCACCTGTTCAAGAAAAATGTGCGTCTGATTGCGCCAGTGATCTTCGCTGTTCAACCAGGGGAAATTTTTAGGAAACGCGGGATCGTCCCAGCGGCGGATAAGCCACGCCAGATAGTAGACCAGACGCATGGCGCGCAGCGGTTCAATCAGGGCAAGCTCCGCGGTATCAAACTCGCAAAACTCTTCGTAGGCTTCGACGATCATCTCCAGCTGCATGCGCTGCTCGGCTTTATCACCGTGCAACAACATCCATAAATCTTGTACCGCCGGGCCATTACGCGCATCGTCTAAATCGACAAACATTGGGCCATCTCGCCAGAGAATATTCCCGGCATGACAATCCCCATGCAGACGCAGCAAGTTGGCGCGATTATGCCACTGCGCCATAACGGCATCGATAAGCTTATCAACTGCGCTCAAAAACGCCTCTTTTAAGCTTGTCGGGATTAGCGAGGTGGTCTCAAAAAGCTGGCGCGGCTCGCGCAAATATTCGTTAACCCCCATGTCAGGACGATGGGTAAAACGCTTTTGACGGCCGGTCTGGTGCAGACGACCAAGATAGCGGCCAACCCACTCCATCTGATCGAGGTTGTCCGCTTCAAACTGGCGGCCGCCAACGCTCGGGAAAACGGCGAAGAGAAAATCCTGGTGGGTGAGTAAGGTTTCATTATTAAACGCGAGCGGTGCGGCGACCGGCACATCATTCTCTTGCAGGTCGAGCGCAAACTGATGCTCTTCGCGTATCTGTTCCGCTGACCAGCGCTGCGGGCGGTAGAACTTCACGACATAGCGGCGGCGATCTTCGTCCTGAAACTGATAAACACGGTTTTCGTAGCTATTAAGCGGAGTGAGGCCGGAATCGACCCGGATCCCCTGCGCGAAAAGCGCATCCATGATGGTATCCGGGTGAAGCGTCTGGAAAGTAAAAGCGTTACAGGTCATCCTGGGATCCGAAAATACGACGAATGATTCAGGATATCATTTTGGGCCGTTTTCGGTGGCTCCTCTTACAAGGTTTTACTCTTTAATCACGCCGCGGGCGCGCAGCAACGCGGTTTTGAAATCCTCTTCGTAATCTTTTTGAATGCCCGGGATCGCTGCGTCTTTTGCCGAGTCGCGCATTTTCAGGTGATAGATCAGGATGTCATCACTTAAATCTGCCAGTTCGCCTTCATAACCTGACTCTTGCGCCAGTTTCTGTAAAAATTGCATTAAATTGAGTTCGGGCTCTTTCTGCCAGGCTGGCTGGAGAAGTTCGATAACTTCGTTAAGGCGTTTACATTTCATGTATCTGCTCCTTATTTTGTGTTCCGACACGTTAGCAGGGTCAATCCCACAATAAAAGAGGCGTTACTGGTGAAGGATAGCAGTGCAGTGCTCGGCGTCGTGCTGGCTGGCGGCAAAGCGTCACGTATGGCGGGCAAAGACAAAGGGTTGCTGGAGCTTAACGGTAAACCGCTCTGGCAACATGTCGCCGGGCGATTAGCACCCCAGGTGAAGAGCGTGGCAATCAGCGCCAATCGCAATCTTGATACCTATCGCCTCAGCGGCCTGCCGGTCATTGAGGACACTCTACGTGACTTCCCGGGCCCGCTTGCTGGGATGTTGGCTGCTTTACAACAGTGCGAAGCCGAATGGTTCCTCTTTTGCCCCTGTGATACGCCCTATATTCCGGCCGATCTCTTATCGCGTTTACTGGCCGGCCGCGGCCAGGCTCCGGCAGTCTGGGTGCATGATGGCGAACGCGATCACCCTGTGATTGCTCTGCTTCATCGGGACCTTTCACCGCGCCTGGAAGCGTGGCTGGCACAAGGTGAGCGCAGGGTTATGATGTTTATGCGCGAAGCAGGTGGGCATGCGATAGATTTCAGCGATCGCCGTGCGGCATTTGCCAATGTGAATACGCCTGACGATCTCGCGCGTTGGCAGGAGAGATCATGATCCCATTACTTGCGGTGGCGGCCTGGAGCGGAACGGGTAAGACGACACTGTTGAAAAAGCTGATTCCGGCGCTGTGCGCACGAGGCATTCGTCCCGGCTTAATCAAGCATACCCATCATGATATGGATTTGGATACGCCGGGCAAGGATAGTTATGAGTTACGTAAGGCAGGCGCAGCGCAGACGCTGGTCGCCAGCAGTCAACGATGGGCATTAATGATGGAAACGCCTGATGAAACGGGGCTGGATCTTAACTGGCTGGTCAGCAGGATGGATGCGACAAAGCTGGATTTGGTGCTTGTAGAAGGCTTTAAACATGAACCGGTGCCTAAGATCCTGCTTTGGCGCGCAGATTGTGGGCATGACATTAGTGAGTTAACGATAGATGAACATTCGATCGCGGTTGCGAGCGATGTTGAACTGGCGCTGTCTGTACCGGTGCTGGATATTAATGATATTGAGGAAGTTGCGGAGTTTGTCTTGCAGTGGTTAGGACAGAAAGAGGCTGTTTAAGCGCTACTTGCCATTTTATTGGGCGTTTTTTCCCGCAGAAAGCAAAAAACCCCAGCCGTGAGGCTGGGGTTCTTCTTATTTGATGCCTGGCAGTTCCCTACTCTCGCATGGGGAGACCCCACACTACCATCGGCGCTACGGCGTTTCACTTCTGAGTTCGGCATGGGGTCAGGTGGGACCACCGCGCTAGTGCCGCCAGGCAAATTCTGTTGCCATCCCGCGTTAGCCGGACGGCTTAATCTGTATCAGCTGAAAATCATCTCTCATCCGCCAAAACATCTTCGGCGTTGTAAGGTTAAGCCTCACGGTTCATTAGTACCGGTTAGCTCAACGCATCGCTGCGCTTACACACCCGGCCTATCAACGTCGTCGTCTTCAACGTTCCTTCAGGAGACTTAAAGTCTCAGGGAGAACTCATCTCGGGGCAAGTTTCGTGCTTAGATGCTTTCAGCACTTATCTCTTCCGCATTTAGCTACCGGGCAGTGCCATTGGCATGACAACCCGAACACCAGTGATGCGTCCACTCCGGTCCTCTCGTACTAGGAGCAGCCCCCCTCAATTCTCCAGCGCCCACGGCAGATAGGGACCGAACTGTCTCACGACGTTCTAAACCCAGCTCGCGTACCACTTTAAATGGCGAACAGCCATACCCTTGGGACCTACTTCAGCCCCAGGATGTGATGAGCCGACATCGAGGTGCCAAACACCGCCGTCGATATGAACTCTTGGGCGGTATCAGCCTGTTATCCCCGGAGTACCTTTTATCCGTTGAGCGATGGCCCTTCCATTCAGAACCACCGGATCACTATGACCTGCTTTCGCACCTGCTCGCGCCGTCACGCTCGCAGTCAAGCCAGCTTATGCCATTGCACTAACCTCCTGATGTCCGACCAGGATTAGCTGACCTTCGTGCTCCTCCGTTACGCTTTAGGAGGAGACCGCCCCAGTCAAACTACCCACCAGACACTGTCCGCAACCCGGATCACGGGTCCACGTTAGAACATCAAACATTAAAGGGTGGTATTTCAAGGTTGGCTCCACGCAGACTGGCGTCCACGCTTCAAAGCCTCCCACCTATCCTACACATCAAGGCTCAATGTTCAGTGTCAAGCTATAGTAAAGGTTCACGGGGTCTTTCCGTCTTGCCGCGGGTACACTGCATCTTCACAGCGAGTTCAATTTCACTGAGTCTCGGGTGGAGACAGCCTGGCCATCATTACGCCATTCGTGCAGGTCGGAACTTACCCGACAAGGAATTTCGCTACCTTAGGACCGTTATAGTTACGGCCGCCGTTTACCGGGGCTTCGATCAAGAGCTTCACCTTGCGGTTGACCCCATCAATTAACCTTCCGGCACCGGGCAGGCGTCACACCGTATACGTCCACTTTCGTGTTTGCACAGTGCTGTGTTTTTAATAAACAGTTGCAGCCAGCTGGTATCTTCGACTGGTTTCAGCTCCGTGAGCAAGTCACTTCACCTACGCACCAGCGTGCCTTCTCCCGAAGTTACGGCACCATTTTGCCTAGTTCCTTCACCCGAGTTCTCTCAAGCGCCTTGGTATTCTCTACCTGACCACCTGTGTCGGTTTGGGGTACGATTTCGTGTTACCTGATGCTTAGAGGCTTTTCCTGGAAGCAGGGCATTTGTCACTTCAGCACCGTAGTGCCTCGTCATCACGCCTCAGTGTTAAAGTGAACCGGATTTACCTGGAACACACACCTACACGCTTAAACCGGGACAACCGTCGCCCGGCCGACATAGCCTTCTCCGTCCCCCCTTCGCAGTAACACCAAGTACAGGAATATTAACCTGTTTCCCATCGACTACGCCTTTCGGCCTCGCCTTAGGGGTCGACTCACCCTGCCCCGATTAACGTTGGACAGGAACCCTTGGTCTTCCGGCGAGCGGGCTTTTCACCCGCTTTATCGTTACTTATGTCAGCATTCGCACTTCTGATACCTCCAGCAGCCCTCACAGGCCACCTTCGACGGCTTACAGAACGCTCCCCTACCCAACAACACATAGTGTCGCTGCCGCAGCTTCGGTGCATGGTTTAGCCCCGTTACATCTTCCGCGCAGGCCGACTCGACCAGTGAGCTATTACGCTTTCTTTAAATGATGGCTGCTTCTAAGCCAACATCCTGGCTGTCTGTGCCTTCCCACATCGTTTCCCACTTAACCATGACTTTGGGACCTTAGCTGGCGGTCTGGGTTGTTTCCCTCTTCACGACGGACGTTAGCACCCGCCGTGTGTCTCCCGTGATAACATTCTCCGGTATTCGTAGTTTGCATCGGGTTGGTAAGCCGGGATGGCCCCCTAGCCGAAACAGTGCTCTACCCCCGGAGATGAATTCACGAGGCGCTACCTAAATAGCTTTCGGGGAGAACCAGCTATCTCCCGGTTTGATTGGCCTTTCACCCCCAGCCACAGGTCATCCGCTAATTTTTCAACATTAGTCGGTTCGGTCCTCCAGTTAGTGTTACCCAACCTTCAACCTGCCCATGGCTAGATCACCGGGTTTCGGGTCTATACCCTGCAACTTAACGCCCAGTTAAGACTCGGTTTCCCTGCGGCTCCCCTATACGGTTAACCTTGCTACAGAATATAAGTCGCTGACCCATTATACAAAAGGTACGCAGTCACCCCATAAAGAGGCTCCCACTGCTTGTACGTACACGGTTTCAGGTTCTGTTTCACTCCCCTCGCCGGGGTTCTTTTCGCCTTTCCCTCACGGTACTGGTTCACTATCGGTCAGTCAGGAGTATTTAGCCTTGGAGGATGGTCCCCCCATATTCAGACAGGATACCACGTGTCCCGCCCTACTCATCGAGCTCACAACCTGTGTGCTTTTGTGTACGGGGCTGTCACCCTGTATCGCGCGACTTTCCAGACGCTTCCACTAACACTCAGGCTGATTCAGGCTCTGGGCTGTTCCCCGTTCGCTCGCCGCTACTGGGGGAATCTCGGTTGATTTCTTTTCCTCGGGGTACTTAGATGTTTCAGTTCCCCCGGTTCGCCTCACAGCACTATGTATTCATGCTGTGATAGTGCAACGGATTGCACTGGGTTTCCCCATTCGGACATCGCCGGCTGTAACGGTTCATATCACCTTACCGGCGCTTTTCGCAGATTAGCACGTCCTTCATCGCCTCTGACTGCCAGGGCATCCACCGTGTACGCTTAGTCGCTTAACCTCACAACCCGAAGACGTTTCGTAAAACATCATCAGTTGCGAAAATTTGAGAGACTCACGGAACAATTCGCATTGTTCTGTGTTTCAATTTTCAGCTTGATCCAGATTTTTAAAGAGCAAAACTTCGCAGCACACACAGAATGTGTACTCTGAAGTTTTCTAGTGACGAACAGTGAGGATGGTGGAGCTATGCGGGATCGAACCGCAGACCTCCTGCGTGCAAAGCAGGCGCTCTCCCAGCTGAGCTATAGCCCCATCGTAGTTAAACTCTGTACCTTGAATTCGTTTCCGGGCGCGGCGTGATGGAGCGAAGCATACGTAACGTATGTGAGCTTCAGCACAACAAAGCACGGGAGCGAATTTGGTAGGCCTGAGTGGACTTGAACCACCGACCTCACCCTTATCAGGGGTGCGCTCTAACCACCTGAGCTACAAGCCTGCAGAGATTTTCACTGCTCGTTATTTTTCATCAGACAATCTGTGTGGACACTGCAGGGAAAGGTTCTTTAAGGTAAGGAGGTGATCCAACCGCAGGTTCCCCTACGGTTACCTTGTTACGACTTCACCCCAGTCATGAATCACAAAGTGGTAAGCGCCCTCCCGAAGGTTAAGCTACCTACTTCTTTTGCAACCCACTCCCATGGTGTGACGGGCGGTGTGTACAAGGCCCGGGAACGTATTCACCGTGACATTCTGATTCACGATTACTAGCGATTCCGACTTCATGGAGTCGAGTTGCAGACTCCAATCCGGACTACGACGCACTTTATGAGGTCCGCTGGCTCTCGCGAGATTGCTTCTCTTTGTATGCGCCATTGTAGCACGTGTGTAGCCCTGGTCGTAAGGGCCATGATGACTTGACGTCATCCCCACCTTCCTCCAGTTTATCACTGGCAGTCTCCTTTGAGTTCCCGGCCGGACCGCTGGCAACAAAGGATAAGGGTTGCGCTCGTTGCGGGACTTAACCCAACATTTCACAACACGAGCTGACGACAGCCATGCAGCACCTGTCTCACAGTTCCCGAAGGCACCTTTCCATCTCTGGAAAGTTCTGTGGATGTCAAGACCAGGTAAGGTTCTTCGCGTTGCATCGAATTAAACCACATGCTCCACCGCTTGTGCGGGCCCCCGTCAATTCATTTGAGTTTTAACCTTGCGGCCGTACTCCCCAGGCGGTCGACTTAACGCGTTAGCTCCGGAAGCCACGCCTCAAGGGCACAACCTCCAAGTCGACATCGTTTACGGCGTGGACTACCAGGGTATCTAATCCTGTTTGCTCCCCACGCTTTCGCACCTGAGCGTCAGTCTTCGTCCAGGGGGCCGCCTTCGCCACCGGTATTCCTCCAGATCTCTACGCATTTCACCGCTACACCTGGAATTCTACCCCCCTCTACGAGACTCAAGCCTGCCAGTTTCGGATGCAGTTCCCAGGTTGAGCCCGGGGATTTCACATCCGACTTGACAGACCGCCTGCGTGCGCTTTACGCCCAGTAATTCCGATTAACGCTTGCACCCTCCGTATTACCGCGGCTGCTGGCACGGAGTTAGCCGGTGCTTCTTCTGCGGGTAACGTCAATCGACGCGGTTATTAACCGCATCGCCTTCCTCCCCGCTGAAAGTACTTTACAACCCGAAGGCCTTCTTCATACACGCGGCATGGCTGCATCAGGCTTGCGCCCATTGTGCAATATTCCCCACTGCTGCCTCCCGTAGGAGTCTGGACCGTGTCTCAGTTCCAGTGTGGCTGGTCATCCTCTCAGACCAGCTAGGGATCGTCGCCTAGGTGAGCCGTTACCCCACCTACTAGCTAATCCCATCTGGGCACATCTGATGGCAAGAGGCCCGAAGGTCCCCCTCTTTGGTCTTGCGACGTTATGCGGTATTAGCTACCGTTTCCAGTAGTTATCCCCCTCCATCAGGCAGTTTCCCAGACATTACTCACCCGTCCGCCACTCGTCAGCGAAGCAGCAAGCTGCTTCCTGTTACCGTTCGACTTGCATGTGTTAGGCCTGCCGCCAGCGTTCAATCTGAGCCATGATCAAACTCTTCAATTTAAAGTTTGATGCTCATCGAATTAAACCGTAATGAATTACGTGTTCACCCGTGAGACTTGGTATTCATTTAGTGTCCGAAGACATTAAGAATCCATGTCACCTGAGTGCCCACACAGATTGTCTGATAAATTGTTAAAGAGCAGTTGCGACGCGCTTCAGCGCTCTGTCGCGAGGTGGCGTATATTACGCTTTCCTCTTTCAGAGTCAACCCTGAATTTCAGGATTTTTTCTCTTCCGACTTAACGTCGCTGCAAGCTGTTGTTTGCTTAGCGCCGTGTCGATGGAGGCTCATTATAGGGAGCCTACGAGGAATGACAAGCGGAAAAATGCATTTTTATTTCAACCGCTCATCTTTTCAACATAACGGCTATTTTTGGTGCTTTTTAATCGCTGCAGGCAGCTCCGCAAGGCTATTTAGCACCCAATCTGCACTTTTTTCCGCCTCTGGCGTTACTGGCTTACCGGTACGCACCAGCACTTTCGTGCCGACGTTCGCTGCCGCACCCGCCTGCATATCTTCCATTTTGTCGCCCACTATATAAGAAGCGGCCATATCAATGTTCAGGAAGTCACGCGCAGAGATCAGCATACCCGGCTGCGGCTTACGGCAATCGCACTCCTGGCGATACTCTTCTACGCTCGCCTCAGGATGATGCGGGCAATAGTAGATGCCATCAAAATCGACATCGCGATCGGCAAGAGACCAGTCCATCCATTCGGTCAGCGTTTCAAATTGCGCTTCACTATATAAGCCACGCGCAATACCAGACTGATTGGTGACGAGCACCAGCGCATAGCCCATCGCTTTTAATTCACGCATGGCATCAATGACGCCATCGATAAACTCGAAGTTATCGATCTCATGAACATAGCCGTGATCGATGTTAATCGTGCCATCACGATCGAGAAAAATAGCGGGTACTAAAGTTGCCAAAGGTTTACTCCTGATAAAGGCCGTGTTGCGGCGTAGTATCTCATGTTTCGCTACGCAGGAAAGTGCTCATCATAACAGCGCGACATTGATTTAGACGTCTGGATGCCTTACCATCCGCTCTGTTTACGGCTATTTCCCGTAACCGGCAGAACAAAATGCCACGGCTCACTCTTATACGATAAAAATAATCTAATGATTAAACTTTCGAATATCACCAAGGTGTTCCAACAGGGAAACCGCAAAATTCAGGCGTTAAACAACGTCAGTCTGCATGTGCCTGCTGGCCAAATATATGGCGTGATTGGCGCATCTGGCGCAGGGAAAAGTACGCTGATTCGCTGCGTAAACCTGCTTGAGCGCCCGTCACAAGGTAGCGTGCTGGTCGACGGTCAGGATCTGACCCAGCTCTCTGAAGCGGAATTAACCAAAGCGCGCCGCCAAATCGGCATGATCTTCCAGCACTTCAACCTGCTCGCTTCCCGCACGGTGTTCGGCAACGTGGCGCTGCCGCTGGAGCTGGATAACACCCCGCGCGAAGAGATTAACCGCCGCGTTAAAGAGCTGCTCGATCTGGTCGGCCTCGGCGATAAGCACGACAGCTACCCGGCCAACCTCTCCGGCGGGCAGAAACAGCGTGTCGCCATCGCCCGTGCGTTAGCCAGCAATCCAAAGGTGCTGCTGTGCGATGAAGCCACCAGCGCCCTTGACCCGGCAACGACCCGCTCGATTCTTGAATTATTGAAAGACATTAACCGTCGCCTGGGGCTGACCATTCTGTTGATCACCCATGAGATGGACGTGGTGAAGCGCATCTGCGACTGCGTGGCGGTAATCAGCAACGGCGAATTGATTGAGCAGGATACCGTCAGCGAAGTCTTCTCCCATCCGAAAACGCCGCTGGCGCAGCAGTTTATCCAATCGACGCTGCATCTGGACATCCCCGAAGACTATTTACAGCGTTTGCTGCCTGAGCCGCAGGCGGATAGCGTTCCGATGCTGCGCATGGAGTTTACCGGCCAGTCGGTAGACGCACCGCTGCTGTCGGAAACTGCCCGTCGTTTCAATGTGAATAACAATATTATCAGCGCGCAGATGGATTACGCCGGCGGCGTGAAGTTCGGCATTATGCTGACCGAAATGCACGGCACCGCGCAGGATACGCAGGCGGCCATCGCCTGGCTGCAAGAACACCATGTAAAAGTAGAGGTACTCGGTTATGTCTGAGGCAATGATTTGGCTCTTCGCCCGCAGCATCTGGGAAACGTTGTTTATGACCTTTGCCTCAGGCCTGCTCGGTTTTGTCGTCGGCCTGCCGTTCGGCGTATTACTTTATGTGACCCGTCCCGGCCAGATTATGCAGAACCTCACGCTCTATAGCGCGATTTCGGCCACGGTCAACATCTTCCGCTCTATCCCCTTTATTATTCTGCTGGTATGGATGATCCCCTTTACCCGCGTCATCGTTGGCACCTCGATCGGCCTTTACGCGGTGATCGTGCCGCTGACCGTTGGCGCAGCGCCGTTTATCGCCCGTATGGTAGAGAACGCCCTGCTTGAACTGCCAGCAGGTCTGATTGAAGCATCCCGCGCAATGGGCGCAACGCCGATGCAGATCATCCGCAAGGTATTGCTGCCGGAAGCGCTGCCAGGGTTAATCAATGCCGCAACCATTACGCTTATCACGCTGGTCGGTTACTCAGCGATGGGCGGTGCCGTGGGTGCGGGCGGTCTTGGTCAGTTAGGTATTCAGTACGGCTATGTCACCTATAACCCATTAGTAATGAACACGGTTTTAGTATTGCTTGTGGTTTTGGTTTACTTAATTCAATTCGCGGGCGATCGTATCGTCCAGGCTGTGACGCACAAATAACGTTACACAACATAACGACTCTGACAGTAAGGAATAACTGATGGCTTTTAACTTCAAGACCTTTGCCGCCGTTGGCGCACTGATCGGCTCCCTGGCGCTGGTTGGCTGCGGCCCGGATGAAAAAGATCCGAATCACATCAAAGTCGGTGTGATTGTTGGTGCTGAGCAGCAAGTCGCGGAAGTGGCGCAGAAAGTAGCAAAAGAGAAGTATGGCCTCGATGTTGAGCTGGTCACCTTTAACGACTACGTGCTGCCGAACGAAGCACTGAGCAAAGGCGATATCGACGTTAACGCCTTCCAGCATAAACCGTACCTCGATCAGCAGATCAAAGATCGCGGCTTCAAACTGGTGCCGGTCGGCAACAGCTTTGTCTATCCGATCGCTGGCTACTCGAAAAAGATCAAAGCGATCTCTGAACTGCAGGATGGTTCTCAGGTTGCCGTTCCTAACGATCCGACCAACCTTGGCCGTGCCCTGCTGCTGCTGCAGAAAGAGGGTTTGATCAAACTGAAAGATGGCGTTGGCCTGATGCCGACCGTGCTGGACGTTACTGAAAACCCGAAAAACCTGAAGATTGTTGAGCTGGAAGCCCCGCAGCTGCCGCGCTCACTGGACGATGCGCAGATTGCGCTGG
Organism: Kosakonia cowanii JCM 10956 = DSM 18146; assembly: GCF_001975225.1. Lineage (NCBI taxonomy): Bacteria > Pseudomonadati > Pseudomonadota > Gammaproteobacteria > Enterobacterales > Enterobacteriaceae > Kosakonia > Kosakonia cowanii. The sequence continues at coordinate 284,511 of NZ_CP019445.1, forward strand.
CGGTGATCAACACCACTTATGCCAGCCAGATTGGCCTGACCCCAGAAAAAGACGGCATCTTTGTTGAAGACAAAAACTCTCCGTACGTAAACCTGATCGTCGCGCGTGAAGATAATAAAGACGCGGAAAACGTGAAGAAATTTGTGCAGGCGTTCCACTCTGACGAAGTCAGCGAGGCCGCCAACAAAGTCTTTAACGGCGGCGCGGTGAAAGGCTGGTAATCTCATCAGTCTGTAATATCATTCAGGGCGGGCGAAAGCCCGCCTTGTTATTTGGGCACGCCCTTGTTTCAATACGGCGTTAAGAAAATTTTTGTGAGGATACTTTTATGCGTGCTTTCCCGATCTGTCTATTAGCACTCACGCTGAGCGGCTGTTCGTTGCTAAGCAGATCACCTGTCGAACCCGTGCAGAACAACGCAGCGGAACCCAAAGCAGAGCCGCAAAAAGCGAAAGTCGCACGCGCCGCTCCCGTTCGCATTATTACCAACGCAGAAGAGCTGGTCGGCAAGCCGTTCCGCGATCTCGGTGAAGTGACCGGCGAATCGTGCCAGGCCAGCAACCAGGATTCACCGCCGAACATCCCTACCGCCCGTAAACGCCTGCAGATCAACGCCTCGAAAAAAGCCAAAGCGAATGCCGTCCTGCTGCATAACTGCGAAGTCACCAGCGGCACGCCAGGCTGCTACCGCCAGGCGATCTGTGTCGGCTCTGCCCTGAATATTTCGGCCAAATGAGTCATTTTGCTTTCGAGCAAATCGGCGTTATTCGCTCACCCTACAAAGAGAAGTTCGCTGTCCCGCGCCAGCCAGGCCTGGTGAAACACGGCGGCGGCGAACTTCACTTGCTGACGCCTTATAACCAGCCCGATGCGGTTCGCGGCCTGGAGGCGTTCAGCCACCTGTGGGTGCTGTTTGTTTTTCATCAGACGATGGAAGGCGGCTGGCGCCCAACGGTGCGGCCTCCGCGTCTCGGCGGCAATGCCCGCATGGGCGTCTTTGCCACCCGCTCGACGTTTCGCCCCAATCCGATCGGCATGTCGCTGGTCGAGCTGAAGGGCATCCGCTGCCATAAAGATGAGGTGATCCTGCAACTTGGTAGTCTCGACCTGGTTGATGGCACGCCTGTGGTTGATATCAAACCCTACCTCCCCTTTGCAGAAGCGCTGCCAGACGCGCAGGCAAGCTATGCACAGCACGCCCCGCCGCGACTGTCGCCGTAACCTTTGCACCTGAACTTGCACCGTCGCTCGCCCTGCTGGAGAAACGCTTTCCGCACTTTGCCGCGTTTGTGCAGGAGGTGCTGTCGCAGGATCCGCGCCCGGCCTACCGCAAAGAGGAGGAGCCGGGGAAAACCTATGCCGTCTGGCTGCATGATGTGAATGTTCGCTGGCGCGTTGTCGACGGCGGTTTTGAAGTGTTTGCCCTTGAACCACGCTAATTTTGAGCCCCTCTCTTTTGGCATCTCTGCCGGGCTGATAAACTAAACCACTTTTTTGTGTCAGGCCGCCTCCGGCCTGCTCCAATTGTCCAAATGGAACCGTAACAACATGCGTACTAGCCAATACTTGCTCTCTACTCTGAAAGAGACGCCTGCCGACGCCGAAGTGATCAGCCACCAGCTGATGCTGCGCGCCGGGATGATCCGCAAACTGGCCTCCGGGTTGTACACCTGGTTGCCGACCGGTCTGCGCGTCCTGAAAAAAGTCGAAAACATCGTGCGTGAAGAGATGAACAACGCCGGTGCGATTGAGGTGTCCATGCCGGTCGTGCAGCCAGCCGACCTGTGGCAAGAGAGCGGTCGCTGGGAGCAGTACGGTCCGGAACTGCTGCGTTTTGTCGATCGCGGCGAGCGCCCGTTCGTGCTCGGCCCGACCCACGAAGAGGTGATCACCGATCTGATCCGCAACGAGCTGAACTCCTATAAACAGCTGCCGCTGAACTTCTTCCAGATCCAGACTAAGTTCCGCGATGAAGTGCGCCCGCGTTTCGGCGTGATGCGCTCGCGCGAGTTCCTGATGAAAGATGCTTACTCTTTCCATACTTCTCAGGAGTCGCTGCAAGAGACCTATGACGCGATGTACGCTGCGTACAGCAAAATCTTCAGCCGTATGGATCTCGATTTCCGCGCGGTGCAGGCAGACACCGGCTCCATCGGCGGTAGCGCATCCCATGAGTTCCAGGTGCTGGCGCAGAGCGGCGAAGATGATGTGATCTTCTCTGACTCCTCCGATTTCGCTGCCAACATTGAGTTTGCCGAAGCGCTGGCACCGAAAGCGCCGCGCGCGGCTGCCACACAGGAGATGACGCTGGTCGATACGCCAAATGCGAAGACCATCGCCGAGCTGGTTGAGCAGTTCAATCTGCCGATTGAGAAGACCGTTAAAACCCTGCTGGTGAAAGCCGAAGAGGGTGCCAGCGAGCCGCTGATTGCGCTGCTGGTGCGTGGCGATCACGAGCTGAACGAAGTGAAAGCGGAAAAACTGCCGCAGGTTGCCAGCCCGCTGACCTTCGCCACCGAAGAAGAGATCCGCGCGCTGGTCAACGCCGGCCCGGGTTCGCTCGGCCCGGTTAACCTGCCGATCCCGGTAGTGATTGACCGTACCGTTGCCGCCATGAGCGACTTCTCCGCGGGCGCGAACATCGATGGCAAACACTACTTTGGCATCAACTGGGATCGCGACGTGGCGACGCCGGAAGTGGCGGATATCCGCAACGTGGTAGCCGGCGATCCAAGCCCGGACGGCAAAGGCACCCTGCTGATCAAACGCGGTATCGAAGTGGGTCATATCTTCCAGCTCGGCACCAAATACTCTGAGGCACTGAACGCCGCCGTACAGGGTGAAGATGGCCGCAACCAGATCCTCACCATGGGCTGCTACGGTATTGGCGTGACGCGCGTTGTCGCGGCTGCCATTGAGCAGAACCACGACGATCGCGGCATCATCTGGCCGGACGCGATTGCTCCGTTCCAGGTTGCCATTCTGCCGATGAATATGCACAAGTCCTACCGTGTGCAGGAGCTGGCGGAAAAACTCTATGCCGATCTGCGCGCGCAGGGTATTGAAGTGCTGATGGACGATCGTAAAGAGCGTCCGGGCGTGATGTTTGCTGATATGGAACTGATCGGCATTCCGCACACCGTGGTGATTGGCGATCGCAACCTCGACAATGACGATATCGAATACAAATATCGTCGCAGCGGCGAGAAGCAGATGATCAAAACCGGCGATGTGCTGGATTACCTGGTAAAAGCCATCAAAGGCTAAACCAATTAAAAAGCCCCGTTTAACGGGGCTTTTTTTATGCTGTCAGAGACTACTCATCACAGCCTTTATCCGCGCTGAATTTGCCTTTGTTATTCGTCACCAGCACTTTCTGCGCCGCACCGGTATCCGGGTTCGGCTCCAGCGCAAAATGCCCCTCCACCACCAGCAGAATCGGTTTCAGCTCCGTGCCGCGCGCCGCCGCATAATCGCGCTCAAGCTGCGCGTTGCTGGCGACCGCCACCTCTTTTCCGGTCGCGCAATCGGTAAAGACCGCCGCATCCGCCATATATTTATACATGCCGCGCATCGCCATCGGCGTGGCTGGCAGTGGTGCTTTTACCGGCTGCAGGGTGTAGTTGAGCGACGACTCAATCGGGTTGCCCTCCTGATCCAGCATCTCCAGCGCTTCACCCTTCGCACGGAAATAGGTCTTGTCGCCCTGGCTATCGGTAAGGACTAATTTGTCCGCTGTGCGCGCCCAGTTGCCATAGGTGCCGAATACCGATGGTGCTTTCCCTCCCTGGTAACGCTGGTTCATTACCCAACTGCCATCTTTTTGCAGAAACAGCGAGGTTTCAATACCTTCACAATCCGCGCAGGGCAACACACCTCGCCAGCTCTGCTGCATCGGTTTCAGCTCTTCGACCTGGGTCGGCTGCACCATCTCGGTCTCGTTACGGTTATTACAGCCGAAAAGGGCAAAGAGGGTACACCCTGCCGCAACGGCTAAAATCGCTCTGTTCACACTCGTTTCCTTATGCTTGTTCTCTTTCTGTTTATCCGCCGTCATGGCGACGGACTTTGCCGCGCAGAGATTTGACCGTCGACTTTTGTGATTTCGTCGATAACCGCCGCTCTTTCGAGGCGCGGGTCGGGCGCGTGGCCCGGCGGCTTTTCTGCACTACGGTTAACTCTTTAATCAGCGCCACCAGGCGGGCTATCGCTGCTTCGCGATTCATCTCCTGGCTGCGGTACTCCTGCGCTTTGATAACGATCCAGCCATCCTGGCTTATCAAATGGTGCGACACCTCCAGCAGGCGCGCCTTGTAATACTCTGGCAGGCTGGAGGCGCGAATGTCAAAACGCAGATGAATGGCGGTTGAGCTTTTGTTGACGTGCTGGCCGCCCGCGCCCTGCGAGCGCACGGCGGTGATATCCAGCTCATCCTCAGGCAGCGAGACGGAGCGGGAGATCTCAATCATGGTTGCTGCCAGGTTTCAAAATGGAACTCCACGTTTTGCGTGGCATCTGAGAGCCAGATTGCGCCATCCTGCAAAGTCGCCTGCAGATTCATGGTGCGATCGTCGGCAAATGCGCTGAGCGCTGCCAGCTGTGCGTCATCAAGATACCAGATACTTAAATTGCTGAAAGTTGCGCAGCGCGCCTGGTTTTGCTGCCACCAGATATTCGCCGCCCGTGAATTATAGGTAAAGAGCGCCACCTCTTTTGCCTGGTTGCACGCCTTCTTTAACCGCTTTTCATCAGGCAGGCCAAGCTCAATCCACAGATCGATCCCGAGGTAGTCATTGCGCAGCCACGCTTCCGGCTCATCATCAGCGCTCAGCCCGCGCGTAAACTGCAACCGCTCGTCGGCATACTTTATCCAGGCCAGCAGGCGCAGCATCATGCGCTCCTGCGTTTCGGAAGGATGACGGGCCAGCGTCAGGGCGGCATCTAAAAACTGGTTCCGATCCATGTCGGCTACATTCACCGTCGCCTTATAAATTGTCGCTTTTAACGCCATTACATCCTCCTTCATAAAATGGCCGCCATTGTAGCGAAAATAAGCATAAAGCGCTGTTATCTCTTGCCGCGTGCGTTATTCATCGCTCTGATAATGGTAAACAAGCTATGGTATAGTCACCTTGCTAAACAGAGGTTAACTTCGTAGGCTTAGGGTTATCTCACAGTAAAGCCGGGAGACTGGCAGGAGGTGATGTGGATAATTATTGTGAGCTAGTGCGCAAACGTTATGCGGAAATCGCCAGCGGAGATGTAGGGTATATCCCGGACGCGCTGGGGTGCGTATTGAAGGTCTTGAATGAAATGGCGTCGGATGACACCCTTTCAGAGTCGGTCAGGGATAAGGCAGCCTATGCTGCCGCGAACTTACTGGTGAGCGATTATGTCAATAAATGATGCCTATCAACCCATCAATTGTGATGATTATGACAATCTTGAACTCGCCTGCCAGCATCATCTTTTATTGAAGCTGGAAATGAAAGATGGCGAGGTCCTCAGCGCCAAAGCGAACGATCTGCTGTTACGTAAAAACGTTGAGTATCTGGTGATTGACGCCGCCGGGGAGACCTGTGAACTGCGTCTGGACAGAATCGCCAGCTTCAGCCATCCCGAAATCGGCACCGTTGTGGTGAGCGAGTCCTGAACAGTACGGGCAGCGTCGCTGCCCGTTATCTTTGCCACGCCAGACACACACCCGTCTGCCCCGCCTCTTTCACCCCTTCCCGCGTTACAAACCGATCGGCCGCCGCAATCAGCGTATCGCCATAAAAAAGCAGCGGCGTGGCATCGCGCTGCCAGGGAGGAACGCCCAGCTCCTGCCATATTTTTTTCAGCTTCCGCCCGCCATGACGACCCACAATATGAATCAGGCCCGGCGTCTGAAAGCGCACCGAAACCGCTTCATCGACAGTGGGCGCGCGTAACTCACCGCCGAGGAGCAACGACAGAGATCCCAATCCCTGCGGCAAAGTGAGCGTGGCGAAAGGCGCAGGCCAGGCAAGCTCGGCATCACGCGGATGCGCGGTGCGTTTCACCCACCATAAACATCCCTGATAGCGCCGCACCTCATCGTCGCCAACGCGCAGGCACGGCACCGCATCTTCCCGGGCGAGCGCCACCTCCTGCCACAGGCGATCGAGCATCGCCCGCGAAGGCATCATCGCCCCGCGCTGCGCCAGCCAGCGGCGCAAAAGTGCTCGCCGCCGCGCATCACTGTAACCGGTGAGAGGCGCAATCGTCAGCGCCCCCTCTGCGGTGGTCACTGTTGATAACGACTCCGCCAGCAGTTCATCAAGTAACTGTTCCTGTTCACCGCACAGCGCGGCACTGCGCGCCACCGCGTCGGCAAAGTGCGGCCAGCGGGCGTTTAACAGAGGCAGGATATTCTGGCGCAGGAAGTTGCGATCGAAGCGCGTGTCGGCGTTGCTCTCATCCTCGATCCAACTGAGATGATGATCGCGCGCCCACTGCTCCAGGGACGCCCGGCTCTGGTTGAGCAACGGGCGGATCAGCTGCGTATCGCCAAACGGCAGGCTCTGAGGCATCGCGGCCAGCCCGGCCGGCCCGCTGCCGCGTTTAAGCGCTAACAGCACCGTTTCAGATTGATCGTCGAGATGCTGCGCGGTGACAAGCACCTCCCCCGGCAGTAGCGCTTCACGAAACGCCTGATAGCGCGCGGTACGCGCCTGCGCCTCAATCCCCTTCCCTTCATCCACCAGCGTGACGCGAACGGTTAATAACGGGATCTGCCAGCTCTCACACAGTGATTCGCAGTGCGCCGCCCAGCGATCGGCATTCGGGCTTAAACCGTGATGCACATGAATTGCGCGCAGCTGCACATCGGGGCGATCTTCACGCCAGAGCCGCAGTTGATGCAGCAAAACGGTGGAGTCTAACCCGCCGCTGAACGCCACCAGAAACTGGCGTGATTCGGTTGGCAACGAGAGAAGCAGTGGCGTGGTCATAGTGAGTGTTAACACGGGAACAATGCCCGGCACGTTACCGGGCATTCACAGAAGTGGCAAGCCTTACTGCTGGTAAAGCTCCAGCGGCAGGCCGTCGGGATCGTTAAAAAAGGTGAAGCGTTTATCGGTGCAGGGGTCGATGCGGATCTCTTCACACGCCACGCCGTGCGCGGTGAGGTGGGCAACCGCCTGGTCAATATCATCGACGCTGAACGCCAGGTGGCGTAGCCCGCAGGCTTCCGGCCGGCTGGGGCGCGCGGGCGGGAACGGAAAGGAGAAAAGCTCGATAACGTACTGCCCGTTAAGCGCCAGATCGCCTTTCCATGAGTCGCGCGCTTCGCGATAGACTTCACTGAGCAGCGTAAAGCCGAGGATGTCGCAGTAGAAAGCTTTGCTCTTCGCATAATCCGTCGCAATGATGGCGATATGGTGAACCTGTTTTAAACCCAGCATAATCTCTCCTTTTTTTGATGCCAGAACGTTACGCCCGCCGCGGAACGCCCGCAACCATTCAGCGCGTTTTTAGGACTCTGACGTAATAACACCCCTCTTCGTCCCGTTTTGCACCGTGAATATCCGTTTCGAAACCGGGATAGTGGCGGCCAATGGCGCAGAGCATTAGCAGAAAATCGAGCACTGCCCGGCTCTGCTCGGTGATCATCTCGCCCGGCATCACCAGCGGCACGCCCGGCGGATAAGGCAGGATCATATTGGCGGAAACGCGGCCGATGAGCGCTTCCAGCGCTACCGTTTCGACATCGCCACGTACCTGTCGCTGCCACGCCTGATGCGGCGTCAGTTTCATCTCCGGCAACACGTCGAAGGCCTGCAACATCAGGCGCGGCAGATCGTGCTGGCGGATCAGCTTATGGATCCCCTGCGCCAGATCCTGAATGCGCATATTGCGGTAGAAGTCGGGGTCTTCTGCGTAGAGATCCGGCAGCATATTGCGCACCCGCAGATTGAGATCGTAGGCGCGCTTAAACTCCATCAAACCGCGCAACAGACCCATCGCCCGCGTTTTATCAATACCGATACTGAAGAGAAACAGCAGATTATAGGGCCCGGTTTTCTCCACCACTACGCCGCGCTCATCAAGGAACTTCGCCACCAGCGCCGCCGGGATCCCTTCGTCGCCCATATTGCCGACCTCATCCATACCCGGCGTCAGGATCGTCACTTTCACCGGATCGAGGAACATATGATCCTCGTCGGCTTCGCGAAAACCGTGCCAATCCGCACCGGGCGCCACCGGCCAGCACTCCGCTTCATCAATCTCTTCCGGCTGCCAGATATCAAAGAACCAGCCATCGGCCTCCTCTTTCAGCCGCTGAACCTCTTTACGGAAGTGGAGCGCGCGCTCCACGGAGCGGTTAATCAGCCGCTTACCGGGGTTGCCGCGCAACATCGCCGCCGCCGTTTCGATGGAGGCGACCAGCGGGTAACTTGGCGAGGTGGTGGTATGCATCATAAAGGCTTCGTTGAAAGCATCTTCGTCATATTCACCTTTGATATGAATCAGCGACGCCTGCGAGAAGGCGGCCAACATTTTGTGTGTCGACTGGGTTTCATAAAAGACTTTCCCCGGCACGCGATCGCCGCTCATACCGCTTTTCCCAGCGTAGATCGGATGGAAGTTGGTATAGGGCACCCAGGCGGAGTCGAAGTGAATCGACGGCACATCCAGCGTCTTCTTGATCCAGTCGGTGTTGTAGAGCAGGCCATCATAGGTGGAGTTAGTGATCACCGCATGCACCGGCCAGCTTGCACCTGGCGTAGCAACGATCTTCTGCTCAATGCTGGCTGAGGCAAATTCACGGCGCGGAATGCCGCCAAGAATGCCCAGCGCGTTGCGCCCCGGTTTCAGCCACAGCGGCGTGACATCGCTCATCATCAGCAGGTGAGCCAGTGATTTGTGGCAGTTACGGTCAATAAGCAGCGTGCTGCCGGTTGGTGCGGCGTACATGCCGACAATCTTATTGGAGGTGGAGGTGCCGTTCGTCACCATATAGCTCTGCTCGGCACCAAAGGTGCGGGCGATATACTCCTCCGCTTCAAGATGCGGGCCGGTGTGATCGAGCAGCGATCCGAGCTCCGTCACCGAGATCGAGACATCCGCTTTCAGCGTATTGCCGCCGAAGAAGTCATAGAAGAGGCAGCCGACCGGGCTTTTCTGGTAGGCGGTGCCCGCCATATGCCCTGGCGTACAGAAGGTGTACTTCCCCTCCTTTACGTAGGTAAACAGCGCCCGGGTAAAGGGCGGGGTAATGTTTTCCAGATACTCTTTGGTGTATTGCGCGATGCGCGTCGCAATATCATCCGCCACGCTCAGCGCATATTCGAAGAACCACAGCGCCATGCGCATATCCTGGGCGCTGACATCCATCGTCGAGTGGGTGTTGATAAAACCGTAGAGCGGGAGGTATTCGTTAAGCTGGTTGATCTCGCAGCACAGGTCGAGGTTGTACTCGTCCCAGTCAAAGATCACGCCGCAGATGCGGGGGTTGTGTTCGATAAATTTCAGTAAGTCGGTACTGTTTCTCGGCCAGATGATCTGAAAACCCTGCGCCTGTAAGGCCTGCTCCAGTTCCTTAATCGGCTCATCTTTGTAGAAAACGCCATGGGGTCCCATGATGGCAATAATATTCACAACTACCTCCGTTAAAAACCTTAGCTAAGCATAGTTGAGGTAAACAGCAGGTATAAAAAAAGCCGCACCCGGGGTGCGGCTCATTATCGCGTTTTACACAGCGTTTCGCTATCAGGCGTAGCCGTAGCTCATCAGACGCTGGTAACGGCGGTTGCGCAGCTCGTCTTTGCTCAGCCCTTCCAGATCGGCGAGATCTGCCAGCAGCTGCGCTTTCAGCGAAGCGGCAATGGCTTCCGGGTTGCGGTGTGCGCCGCCCAGCGGTTCCGGAATGATAGAGTCGATCAGTTTCAGCTCTTTCAGACGCGGTGCGATGATGCCCATTGCATCGGCCGCCAGCGGTGCTTTGTCCGCGCTTTTCCACAGGATCGAGGCACACCCTTCCGGGGAGATCACCGAGTAGGTGCTGTACTGCAGCATATTGACCTTGTCGCCAACGCCAATCGCCAGCGCGCCGCCGGAGCCGCCTTCGCCAATCACGGTGCAGATAACCGGCACGCTCAGGCGAGACATTTCACGCAGGTTGCGGGCAATCGCTTCAGACTGGCCGCGCTCTTCCGCGCCAACGCCCGGATAGGCACCCGGCGTGTCGATGAAGGTGATGATCGGCATGTTAAAGCGTTCCGCCATCTCCATCAGGCGCAGCGCTTTACGATACCCTTCCGGCGCTGGCATACCGAAGTTGCGGCGAATCTTCTCTTTCGTTTCACGGCCTTTCTGATGACCAATGATCATCACCGGGCGACCATCCAGACGCGCGATGCCGCCAACGATAGCTTTATCGTCAGCATAGGCGCGGTCGCCGGCCAGCTCGTCAAATTCGTCGAACGCCAGGCGAACATAATCCAGGGTGTATGGACGCAGCGGATGGCGGGCTAACTGCGCAACCTGCCAGGCACCGAGATCGGCAAAGATTTTACGTGTCAGCTCTACGCTCTTTTCACGTAGACGATGCACCTCTTCGTCGATGTTAATATCCAGTTTTTCATCCTGACGGCCAACGGCGGTCAGAGAATCGATTTTCGCTTCCAGCTCAGCAATCGGCTGTTCGAAATCAAGGAAATTCAGACTCATAGTATTCCTGTATTAGTCAAACTCCAGTTCCACCTGCTCCGAACCAATGAGGCCACGCAGATCATTAAGTAAACGATCGCTCGGAGAGACACGCCAGGTTGCGCCGAAGCGTAACCGCGCGCGCGCATCCGCCCTCTGGTAATAGAGATGTACTGGAATGGTTCCCGAACGGTGGGGTTCCAGAGACTGACGGAGTCGGTTTAAAAGCTGGTCATCAATTTGCCTGTCCGTCAGCGATATAGCAAGCCCGCGGGCATATTTTTCACGGGCCTCGTCAATGTCCATGACTTCACGGGCGGTCATTTTAAGCCCACCGCTGAAGTCATCAAAGCTGACCTGTCCGCTGACGATGAGTATGCGGTCTTTTTCCAGCAGCTGCTGGTATTTATCCAGCGCGTCAGTGAACAACATCACTTCAAGACGCCCGGAACGGTCATCCAACGTACAGATGCCGATACGATTGCCGCGCTTGGTGACCATAACCCGCGCAGCAATGACGAGCCCGGCCGCCGTGGTGACCTTCCCACGTTCGGTCGGATGCATGTCTTTCAGCCTGTAGCCTCCGACATAGCGCTCTATCTCTTTTAAATACTGGTTGATCGGGTGTCCCGTCAGGTAGAGCCCTAACGTCTCCCGCTCGCCCTCAAGCTGAACCTGCTCCGGCCACGGCTGGCAGCTGGCGTAGGATTGCTCAATCTGCTCAGGCTCTTCCGCCAGCACGCCGAACATATCTGCCTGGCCGATCGCTTCCGCTTTCGCGTGCTGATCGGCCGCTTTCAGCGCATCGCCGAGCGAGTTCATCAGCGCGGCGCGGTGCGGGCCAAGGCGGTCGAACGCCCCGGACATAATCAGCTTTTCCAGCACCCGGCGGTTGAGCTTTTTGATATCGGTGCGCGCACAGAGATCGAACAGCTCGCGGAAATAGCCGCCGTTGTTACGCGCTTCGATAATCGCTTCAATCGGCCCTTCGCCCACGCCTTTGATCGCGCCGATGCCGTAGACGATCTCGCCATCGTCGTTGACGTGGAAGTGGTAGAGCCCGGAGTTAATGTCCGGCGGCAGGATCTTCAGCCCATGCGCCAGCACTCATCCACCAGCCCGACCACTTTCTCGGTGTTGTCCATATCTGCAGTCATTACTGCTGCCATAAACTCGGCCGGATAGTGCGCTTTTAGCCACAGGGTCTGGTAGGAAACCAAAGCATAGGCGGCGGAGTGTGATTTGTTAAATCCATACCCGGCGAATTTCTCCACCAGGTCGAAGATTTTTATCGCCAGTTCGCCATCGATACCGTTTTTCTTCGCGCCATCTTCAAAAATGGAGCGCTGTTTGGCCATCTCTTCCGGCTTCTTCTTACCCATCGCACGACGCAGCATATCCGCGCCACCGAGGGTATAACCGGAGAGCACTTGGGCAATCTGCATTACCTGTTCCTGATACAGGATAATGCCGTAGGTCGGCTCCAGCACCGGCTTCAGGCTCTCGTGCTGCCACTGCACGTCAGGGTAGGAGATCTCTTCGCGCCCGTGCTTACGGTCGATAAAGTTATCTACCATGCCCGATTGCAGCGGACCGGGGCGGAACAGCGCCACCAGTGCGATCATATCTTCGAAGCAGTCCGGCTGCAGACGCTTGATCAGATCCTTCATGCCGCGGGATTCAAGCTGGAAGACCGCCGTGGTCTCCGAGCGTTGCAGCATGTCGAAGCTCTTCTTGTCTTCAAGCGGAATGGCGGCGATATCCAGCGGCGGCTCGCCCTGCTTCTCGCGCCGGGCGTTGATCATCTCCAGCGCCCAGTTGATGATGGTGAGCGTACGCAGGCCGAGGAAGTCGAACTTCACCAGCCCGGCGTATTCCACGTCGTTCTTATCAAACTGGGTAACCGGATGCTGCCCGGCTTCATCGCAGTAAAGCGGTGCAAAATCGGTAATTTTGGTAGGCGCAATCACCACGCCACCGGCGTGTTTACCGGCGTTACGCGTCACCCCTTCCAGCTTGCGCGCCATGTCAATCAGCGCCCGCACCTCTTCGTCGGCTTCGTAGATCTCCGGCAGCTGCGGCTCTGCTTCAAAGGCTTTTGCCAGCGTCATGCCCGGATCGGGCGGCACCAGCTTGGAGATACGGTCGACAAAGCCATAGGGGTGGCCCAGCACGCGGCCAACGTCGCGGATAACCGCTTTCGCCGCCATGGTACCAAAGGTGATGATCTGCGACACCGCGTCGCGGCCATACATATCCGCCACGTGCTCGATTACCTGGTCACGTTTCTCCATGCAGAAGTCGACGTCGAAGTCGGGCATTGAGACACGTTCCGGGTTAAGGAAACGTTCGAACAGCAGGTCAAACTCCAGCGGGTCGAGATCGGTGATCTTCAGCGCATAGGCGACCAGCGACCCGGCACCGGAACCACGTCCAGGCCCGACGGGCACGCCGTTATCTTTCGACCACTGGATAAACTCCATAACGATCAGGAAGTAGCCCGGGAAGCCCATCTGGTTGATAACCTGGAGCTCAATGTCGAGGCGCTCGTCGTAAGGCGGGCGTTTCTCGGCACGCACTGCCGGATCGGGGAAGAGGAATTCAAGTCGCTCTTCCAGCCCCTCTTTCGATTTCACGACCAGGAAGTCTTCGGTGGTCATATCCCCGGTCGGGAACTGCGGCAGGAAGTACTCGCCGAGGCGCACGGTGACGTTACAGCGTTTAGCAATTTCGACGCTGTTTTCCAGCGCTTCCGGAATATCGGAGAAGAGTTCGCACATCTCCTCTTCGTTGCGCATATATTGCTGCGGCGAGTAGTTACGCGGGCGTTTGGGATCGTCGAGGGTAAAGCCGTCGTGGATGGCGACGCGAATTTCATGGGCGTCAAAGTCGCCCTCTTCGAGGAAGCGGACATCGTTGGTGGCGACAACCGGCAACCCCTGCGCTTCTGCCAGCGCGACTGCCGCGTGCAGGTAGTTCTCTTCGTCCTGACGACCGGTGCGGATCAGCTCCAGATAGTAGCGATCCGGGAAATGGGTTTTATAGAAATCGAGGCACTGCTCCACCAGCGCGCTGTTGCCGCGCAGCAGGCTTTTGCCGACGTCGCCCATTCGCGCGCCGGAAAGCAGGATCAGCCCTTCGTTAAGCTCAATTAGCCAGTCGCGATCGATATAAGGGCCCGCCGCGCCGTAGCCGCGCTGATAGGCGCGCGAAATCAGCAGCGTCAGGTTCTGGTAGCCGGTATTGTTGGCGGCGAGGACGGTAAGCTGCGTCAGCTCGTCACCAATCAGATCGCACTGCACGTGGAAGTCAGCGCCGACGATGGGCTTGATCCCGGCACCGTGCGCCGTTCCGTAGAACTTCACCAGACCGCAGAGGTTGGTAAAATCGGTGATCGCCAGCGCGGGCGAGCCAAGGGCGGCCGCCTTCTTCACCAGCGGCCCGGTTTTCGCCAGCCCGTCAATCATGGAGTAGTCGCTATGCACCCGCAGGTGTACGAAACGTGGTTCAGCCATTATTCAATTCCAGCCTGTAGTTTCACGTTCTTAAGAATCAGGAGACGACGCCCAACGCGCGCCTGACCGGCGCAAAGCTGCGTCGGTGATGCTCGGTTGCGCCATGCTCCGTCAGCTTTTCCAGATGAAAAGCCGTGGGATAGCCTTTATGTTGTGCAAAGCCATACTGCGGGAAGATCGCATCCAGCGCGGCCATTTCGGCATCGCGCGTGACTTTGGCGATAATCGACGCCGCGCTGATTTCAGCCACACGGCTGTCGCCTTTCACCACCGCCATCGAGGGCATGGCAAGCGCTGGGCAACGGTTGCCGTCAATCAGCACGTACTCCGGCGTAATAGCAAGCCCGGCGACCGCGCGCTGCATTGCCAGCATCGTGGCGTGCAGAATATTAAGCTCATCGATCTCGTGCGGCTCCGCGCGGCCGAGACTCCAGGCCAGCGCTTTCTCTTTAATCTCATCAAAGAGCGACAAACGGCGTTTTTCGGAAAGTTTTTTTGAGTCGTTGAGACCCACAATTGGCCGAGCGGGATCGAGGATCACCGCCGCCGTCACAACCGCGCCGACCAGCGGGCCGCGCCCTACTTCATCCACACCCGCAACAAGATGCGTGTGCGGATAAACAAACTCAATCATTTTGCTAACTCCAGTACCGCGTCCGCTGCCTGTTCATCGGCATTACAGCGGATGCGCTGATGCAGCTCGCGAAACAGATCATGCATTTCATGGCGGGTTTCACTGTTCGCCAGCAGCGGTTCCAGTGCGGCAGCCAACGCCTGCGGCTGGCACTCTTCCTGCAACAGCTCTTTAACCACTTCGCGCCCGGCGAGCAGGTTCGGCAGGGAAACATAGGGCGTTTTCACCAGCCGTTTCGCCAGCCAGAAGGTGAAGGGCTTCATACGGTAGCCGACCACCATCGGGCATTTCGCCAGCATGCACTCCAGCGCTGCGGTGCCCGAGGCAAGCAGCGCGGCATCGGACGCAATCATCGCTTCCCGCGCCTGGCCATCAAGCAGGTGCACCGTCAAATCTGGCGCAACTTGCGCTTTGATCTGCTCAAACTGCTCGCGGCGTTTCGCATTGACCAGCGGAACCACTACTTCCAGCTCCGGGTAGCGCTCACGCAGCAGCTGCGCGGTACGCAAAAAGTCGGCGCTCAGCATCTCGACTTCTGCACCACGGCTGCCGGGCAGCAGCGCCAGGCAGCGCGCCTGCGGGCTAATTCCCAGATGCGCACGCGCCGCATTTTTATCGGGATCGAGCGGCATGGCATCGGCCATGGTGTGCCCGATAAAGCGGCATGGGACATTAAACCGGTCGTAAAACGCTTTTTCGAAAGGGAGAAACGCCAGTACCAGATCGGTGGCTTTACCAATTTTGAAAACGCGCTTTTGTCGCCACGCCCAGACAGACGGGCTGACGTAGTGAATCGTTTTGATGCCGCGTTTTTTTAAATTACCCTCAAGAGTAATGTTAAAGTCTGGCGCATCAATCCCGACAAACACATCGGGTTGCAGCTCGCTGAAGCGGCGGGTCAAATCAGCGCGGATATGCAGCAGGCGACGCAGACGGCCGAGTACTTCGACAATCCCCATCACCGCCAGCTCTTCCATCTCATACCAGGCTTCACACCCTTCAGCCTGCATACGCGGGCCGGCAACGCCAACAAAACGGGCGTTGGGCACGCGCGCTCTCAGTGCGCGGATAAGACCGGCACCAAGAATATCGCCGGAGGTTTCTCCGGCGACAAGGGCTATCGTAAGCGGACGCTTGTCGACCATTAACGGATCAGGCCACGCGTCGAGCGCTCAAAGAACTGCATAAACGCATCAACTTCCGGGTGCTTCGCAGCAAGCTCGGCAATCTCCGGTTTTGCTTCGTCGAGCGTTTTACCGCTGCGATAGAGCAATTTGTACGCGTTACGGATAGCCACAAGCGCTTCGCGGCTGAAGCCACGGCGTTTCAGGCCTTCGATGTTCACGCCATACGGCGTGGCATGGTTGCCCTGAGCAATGACATAAGGCGGTACGTCCTGCGCGACGCCGGAGCAGCCGCCAACCATTACGTGCTCGCCAATAATGCAGAACTGGTGAACTGCCGTCATGCCGCCGATGATCGCAAAATCACCGATTGTGACGTGGCCGCCCAGCGTTGCATTATTCGCGAGGATGCAGCGGTTACCGATAATGCAGTCATGCGCAACGTGCGAGTTGATCATCAGTAAGTTATCGCTGCCCACCTTCGTCAGTCCAGCGTCCTGTACTGTGCCACGATGGATGGTGACGCTTTCGCGAATGCGGTTGCGATCGCCAATTTCCACACGGGTCGGTTCACCAGCATATTTCAGATCCTGGTTCACTTCGCCGATGGAGGCGAACTGATAAATCTCGTTATCACGACCGATTTTGGTGTGGCCGTTAACAACAACGTGAGATTTCAGTACGGTCCCTTCGCCGATTTCGACGTGAGGTCCCACAATACAAAACGGGCCAATATGAACGTTGGCGCCAATGACGGCACCCTCTTCAACAATGGCGGTAGGATGAATAAAGGCGGTTTTATCAATCACGTATCAGGCCTCCCGGCTACGTGCACACATCATAGTAGCTTCACAAACAACTTTACCGTCAACCATAGCAACCCCTTTAAAGCGGGTCACGCCACGGCGCGTTTTCTCGAAAGTGACTTCCATGATCATCTGATCGCCAGGCACAACCGGGCGCTTAAAGCGCGCTTCGTCGATGCCGGCGAAGTAGTACAGCTCACCCGGTTCCAGTTTACCAACGCTTTTAAACGCCAGAATACCGGTTGCCTGCGCCATTGCTTCGAGGATCAGCACGCCCGGGAAAATCGGTTTGCCAGGGAAGTGGCCCTGGAAAAACGGTTCGTTTACCGTAACATTTTTGACTGCGCGCAGAAAACGACCCTCTTCAAAATCCAGCACACGATCTACCAGTAAGAACGGGTAGCGGTGCGGCAGAAGCTCCAGGATCTCTTCAATGTGCAGAGTATGAGTGTCAGTAGTCAAAATACTCTTCCTGTCTAAATATACAAAAAAGCAATAATAACACGGCCCGCGACATTCCTGAGAATGCCAACAGGCCGGGGAGTATATACACTTTATGCGTCGAGTTGCAGAGGCGTTTTGTCGCTTTTTCTGTTAACCCGAACGCTTTTGTGTACAAGCGTCAGGTGAATGAATTACTCGTCTTGTTGATTTATCTTGCGCTCGACAGCTTTCAAACGCTTACTCATCTCGTCGATATTCATCACCAGGGCTGCGGTTTTTCGCCACGTTTTATTGGGTTGTAACGGAATGCCGGAAGAATAAATGCCTGGCTCAGTGATAGGACGCATCACCATACCCATCCCCGTTACCGTAACCTTGTCGCAAATTTCCATATGCCCGTTGATTACGCTGGCTCCGCCAATCATGCAGTAGCGGCCAATTTTCAGGCTGCCTGCCATGATGACGCCACCGGCAACGGCGGTATTGTCGCCAATCACAACGTTATGTGCAATCTGACACTGGTTATCGATAATTACGCCGTTACCGATACGGGTGTCATCAAGCGCGCCGCGGTCGATGGTGGTACATGCGCCAATCTCGACATTGTTGCCGATGATTACGCGACCAAGTTGCGGGATTTTCACCCAATTTCCGCGATCGTTAGCATAACCAAAGCCATCCGAACCTATTACCGTCCCCGATTGAACCAGGCAGTTCTCACCGATCTCAATCTCATGGTAAATAGATACGTTGGCCCAAAGACGCGATCCTGCGCCAATTTTCGTATTTTTCCCCACGAAGCAGCCAGGGCCGATCACGACGTTGTCGCCGAGGGTCACCCCGGATTCAATCACCGCATTCGCGCCGATAGAGACATTGCTGCCCAGCGTCGCGGTCGGATCGATAACGGCGCCAGGGGCGATGTTCTGCGCAGGCTGCGGCGTGGTATCAAGAATTTGTGCCATACGCGCGTAGGTCAGATAAGGGTTCTTCACGACCAGTGCGGCGCTGTGGGCAAAAGGAAGATCGTCCTGCGTCATTACAACGGCAGAGGCCTGGCATGCGGCCAGGTGTTCACGGTATTTAGGATTTACCATGAAAGTGATATGACCTGCTTCGGCAGATTGCATGGACGCAACGCCGGTGATGACGATATCGCCATCACCGTGTAATTCTGCATCCAACTGCTGAGCTAAATCAGCGAGTCGAATTGAAGGCATTACTTATTTAACCTGTTTCAGTACATCAGCGGTGATGTCTTTCACATCATTGCTGTTGTAAATAACGGCATTGGCAGGGATAACCAGATCCACACCCTGATCGGCAGCGACTTTCTTCACTGCGGACTGGATGCGGGTGACCAGCTTGCCGCGCTCTTCGTTAGAGCGGCGAGCCTGATCCTGCTCAAAAGCCTGCGCTTTCTGAGCGAATGCCTGGCGACCGGAAGTGATATCTTTTTCCAGTTTGCTGCGCTCGCTCGCTTTCATGGTAGAACCGTCGCGCTGCAAACGCTGTGCTTTTGCTTGCAGGTCGGACTCCATGCTCTGCAGTTCGTTGGCACGGCCGCCGAATTCGTTTTTCATGGTCTGAGAAACGCCGGAAGTCTGTGCGACCTGCTGTAACAGGTTACCCATATCAACAATCGCAATTTTGTCAGCAGCTTGAGCCGACGCGGCCATTGCCAGACTTAAACCTGCAGCTAATAACAACTTTTTCACAATTAACTCCTTACCATCCCGTTTGTACCCGGAGGTACAGCTCTTTGCGAGGCTGGGCTTCTTCGAAGCCGCAGCCATCACTACACTGCTTGCGCATTCCGTTGCAGTGCGGCGTTACCAGGTTTTACCGATGTTAAACTGGAACTGCTCCGCTTTGTCTCCATCGTACTTTTTAAACGGCTGGGCGTAGGAGAAGACCAACGGCCCCAATGGGGACATCCATTGTAGTGCGATACCGGCAGACATGCGGATATTGCTCGGATCGCTATAATCCGGAATACCCAGCGCTTTCATCTCCGCGGTATTTTGCCAGTTCGTATCCCATACGCTGCCCGCATCCCAGAAGAAGGAGGTACGTACAGAGTTAGCATACTTCTCGCTGATAAACGGCGTTGGCGTGATCAGCTCAGCGCTGACAACACCCATTGCGTTACCGCCCACCGCATCGTCAGACTTACAGAATTTCGACGTGGTAGTGTTACAGTTTTCCAGACCGCTGCCGCCGTAGTAGACCGCTTTCGGACCAATGTTATTGGACTGGAAGCCGCGCACGGTGCTGGAACCACCTGCATAGAAGTTCTCATAGAACGGCATTTCTTTGCTACCGATACCATCGCCATAGCCCCAACGTGTACGACCCAGCATCACCCATTTGTGATCCTCGTCAATCGGGAAGTAGGACGCGGTATCGACAGTGACTTTGTAGAACTCATTATCAGAGCCCGGAATCGTCACTTTACCGTTCAGGTTGACGCGTGAACCTTTCGTCGGGAAGTAACCGCGGTCAAGGTTGTTATACGTCCAGCCATAGTTGAAGGTGAAATCATCCGCTGAATAGCCGTTGCTGTCATCCCTGGTGCTGGCATTCTGCCCCACGGAGTCGAGATAACGCCACATGGCGATCTGCGGCTGCATCTTCGACAGGCTGTTGTGCACGTAGCCTAAGCCGGTGCGCAGCGTGTTGTATTCGTTAATCGGGAACCCGAGCGTGCCATCCAGACCATAACTTTTGTTGGTGTAGGATGAGAGATCCGCGTCGTCCGCTTTAAAGTCGTTGTAGAACAGACGGCCGCCGAGGCTCACGCCATCAACCGTGAAGTACGGGTTGGTGACCGAGAGTTCCGAGTAGGTCTGGTAGTCGTTCTTGGTGCCGCTGATGCCAACAGAGTAACCGGTACCTAACCAGTTATCCTGCTGCACGCCGACCTGGAAGCTAACGCCGCTTTCCGTGCCGTAACCGACACCAAAGTTGAAGCTACCGGTGTTACGCTCTTTGACTTTGTAAACCACATCAACCTGATCCGGGCTGCCCGGAACACGCTGCGTTTCGCTATCGACGGTTTCAAAGTAGCCGAGACGGTTCAGACGCTCTTTACCCTGATCGACCAGATCGCTGCCGAGCCATGCCCCTTCCATCTGGCGCATTTCGCGACGCAGAACGGTATCTTTCGAGGTGTCATTGCCTTCAAAGCGGATCTTACGCACGTAGAAACGGTTACCCGCATCGACGTTGATATGCAGCTTAACGGTCTTATCGGCGTCATTGATCTCAGGCTGAGACTGTACGCGCGGATAGGCATAACCATAGCGACCCAGAAGCTTTTTAATATCGTCTTCCATTTTGGTCACTTTGGTGCCGTTGTAGAGCTCGCCCGGCTGAATTTTGGTCAGGCCTTCTATTTCCGCTGAGTGGCCCGCCAGATTGCCGGCAACCTGCACGCCAGAAAGCTTGTACTGATCGCCTTCGGTGACGTTAACGGTAATGTAGATGCCTTTTTTGTCCGGCGTCAGGCTAACCTGCGTCGAATCAATGTTGAAACGGGCATAACCGCGATCCAGGTAGTAGCTGCGCAGGGTTTCAAGATCGCCCGCCAGCTTCTGTTTCTGGTATTTACGATCGCCGACTACGTTCCACCATGGCACTTCATCGCGCAGCTGGAAGTTAGAGATCAGCTGTTCGGTTGAAAACGCGTGGTTACCGACGATGTTGATCTGCTGGATCTGCGCGGAGACGCCCTCCTGGAAGACCAGCTTCAGATCGACGCGGTTACGCGGCAGCGGCGTGACGACAGCTTTTACGCTGGCGCTGTATTTACCGACGCTGTAGTAGAAATCTTCCAGCCCTTTTTCAATATCGGATAGGGTGGTGCGATCCAGTGATTCGCCAACACGCACGCCAGAAGCCTCGAGGTTCTGTTTCAGCATGTCATCTTTTACCGACTTGTTGCCGGAGAAGGTGATGCTGGCGATTGTCGGGCGTTCTTTCACCTGAACGAGAAGGGTATCGCCATCACGCAGGACACGAACATCCTCAAAGTTGCCAGTGGCAAACAGTGCGCGAATGGTGTTACTGATGTCTTCATCATTCACCGTATCGCCTGGACGTACTGGCATACTGAGGAGGGCCGCACCAACGGCGACACGCTGTAGGCCTTCGAAATGAATATCCTTCACTACGAACCCCTCAGCACCGTATACGGTGGCGCTGCTAAACAGCAGCGACGCTATGAGCAACTTTTTCATCGCCATCGTTATTATGCGTTCTTCCTAACAAACTCTCTTACAAGCGAGAGAAATCATTGAAAAGTGCAAGCCCCATTAACAACACCAGCAAAATAGAGCCAATGCGATAACTAAAGTCTTGAACTCGCTCGGATACCGGTCCGCCTTTCAGCTTCTCAATCGCTAAAAACAGCAGATGTCCGCCGTCTAAAACGGGGAGCGGGAACAGATTGATAATGCCTAAGTTCACGCTTATCAAAGCGAGGAACATCAGGTAGTAAATCAACCCGAACTCTGCTGACATCCCAGCCCCCTGGGCGATAGAGATCGGCCCACTGAGGTTGTTCAGTTTTACATCACCGGTGATCAATTTCCCCAACATACTGACCGTCAGCTTCATCAACTGCCAGGTTTTACCCGTGGCTTCGGCGATGGCGCTGAAAGGCCCGTACTGGCGTACTGTCTTATATTCATCCGGCAGCGGGATAATTTTGGGCACGACGCCCGCAAAACCCTCTGCCTTGTTACCGGGTTTCGTATCCGGTACCAGTGTTACAGACAAGGGAGTCCCCTGCCTGTCCACGTCTAACGCTAACGCCTTACCGGGGTTGTCCCGCACCAGCGTGACAAAGGTGGTCCACTGCGTTAACTGCTGACCCTCGACTTTAACGATCCTGTCGCCTGCTTGCAAACCTGCTTTGCTGGCGGCGGAACCGCTCTGGACTTCAGCGAGCACCGGTTCCAGCTGCGCGGAGCGCGGCCGAATCCCCAGCGACATCACCGGATCGTCCTTGTCAGGCGCAAAGGTCCAGTGGCGCAGGTCCAGCACTTTATCCTGTCGATTGTTACTGCCGAAAGGTGCCACGCTGACGGTCGTCTGACTGTCACCGATTTTTGACACCAGCTGTAAGCGCACTGCATCCCAATCAGGCGTTTCGATACCATCAATGGCTTTAAGTTCCGTGCCGGGTGCAATTTGCGCGCTTGCAGCGATAGAGTTGGGCGTTATTTCACCAATTACCGGGCGAACGCCAGGGACGCCGATGATAAACACCAGCCAGTAGGCGAAGATAGCGAAGATGAAGTTGGCGATGGGACCCGCCGCGATCACCGCGGCGCGCTGGCCGACGGTTTTGTTGTTAAACGCGAAGTGGCGCATCTCCGGGGCGACCGGCTCGACGCGCTCATCGAGCATTTTGACGTAGCCGCCCAGCGGGATCAGGGCGATAACAAATTCGGTGCCCTGCTTATCGAAGCGGCGCCAGAGCGCTTTACCAAAACCAATGGAGAAGCGCTCGACGCGGACGCCGCAGCGGCGAGCAACCCAGAAATGGCCAAATTCATGCACCGTGATCAAAACACCAAGCGCAATAATGAACGCCGCCAGATTCCAGAGAATGCTCAGCATAAAACCTTCCGTCAAATCGTCCTGAAAACCAGCAGTAACAGACAGGCAAATACGGGAACCGCCGCCGTCAGGCTGTCAATGCGATCCAGTATACCGCCGTGGCCTGGAATAAGATGACCACTATCTTTAATGCCGGCTTCACGCTTGAACATGCTCTCGGTTAAATCGCCCAGCACCGAAGCAAGCGCGGCCACCACAGAGCAGATCAGCAGCGTTGAGTGCGCCACTTCAAGGTTCGCCCATGCGCCGTAGCCCCAGGAGATGATCCCTGCGGTCAGCAATCCGCCGAGGAAACCTTGCCAGGTTTTACCGGGCGACACTTTCGGTGCCAGCTTATGTTTGCCAAACAGTTTGCCAAACATATAAGCACCCGAGTCCGCGCCCCAGACAAGGATCATGACGTAGAGCAACCAGATTGCGCCGCTGTAGGGGTTGACCTCATAGTGCCAGACCCGCAGCGCCAGCATGCCCCAGAAGAAGGGAATGATGGTGAGAACGCCAAACAGCAGGCGCAGCGCTTTAGAGTTGCGCCACAGCGCCGCAGAGGCCGGATAACCCAGCACCAGCCCCAATGCCGCCAGCCACCACACCAGAGAGGCCCAAAGCGAGCCTTCAACCAGCGGCTGGTGAACGTTGTGATGATACTCCGGCAGCGTAAACAGCATCAGCGCTAACAGCAGCCCACAGAGCACCGCCAGCCACACGCGCTGCGTGCGCGAGGTTAAGCCGCTCAGCTGACCCCATTCCCATGCGGCGAGCATGCAGACGGCGAGAGTGATAATCGCAAATCCCACCGGTGGCAGCAAAAAAAGCGCCGCGATAACAATGGGTATCAATACAAACGCAGAAATCAGGCGATACTTCAGCAAAAGCAACCCCCATCAGGCTTTGTCGCCACCAGGCTCGGTACCACCGAAACGACGCTCTCGATTAGCAAAGGCATTCAGCGCACCTTCAAAGTCTTGTTCATCAAAATCAGGCCAAAGAACATCAGTAAAGTAAAGTTCGGCATAGGCAATTTGCCAAAGTAAAAAATTACTTATGCGATGTTCGCCGCCCGTCCTAATCACTAAATCAACGGGAGCCAGCTCATGCATGCAGACTTGCTTGTTCAGCGTCTCTTCATCTATTTCGTCCGGGCGCAACAGCCCTTCCTGCACTTGCTCAGCTAAATGCCGAACTCCCTGAACGATATCCCAGCGCCCACCGTAGTTGGCGGCGATATTTAACGTTAGCCCGCTGTTCTGGGCGGTTAACGCTTCCGCTTTGCGGATTCGCTCCTGCAAACGCGCATTAAACCGGCTGGTATCGCCAATAATGCGTAAACGAACATTATGGCGGTGCAGGCTTTTCACTTCGCTATCCAGCGCCCACACAAACAGTTCCATCAGCGCGCTCACTTCCTGCGCCGGACGGTTCCAGTTTTCGCTACTAAAAGCATACAGCGTCAGCGCGTCGATACCATTGTTGGCGGCAAAAGAGACTGCGCGGCGAACGGATTTCGCTCCCGCTCTGTGTCCAAAGGCACGGAGTTTCCCCTGCCTTTTTGCCCAGCGACCATTGCCATCCATAATTATCGCTACATGGCGGCAGCCATGCGTTGGCAAATTTTCGCTTATCGGTTGGTTAGCAGACAACATAACGCGTTTTAGTCCCTGAAAAGGATTTAGCGGTACTCAGGAATACAAAAGCCTTCACACAAAAAAGCCGCGCAAACCACGGCTTACACAATTCGCCATAATAAAAAGCGGCAATTTTGTGGCGCAGACTATATCACTGAAGCCCTACGCTAACAAATAGCACCGTCACTCCGGACAGCATTATCACTAGCTTGCGAAGCGCATCACTTGTTTTTGCGCAATCTCTCGTGCCAGTACATCGACGGCCAGAACGTCATCAATACTCTGCGGTTCACGTAAATCCATCTGTTCCAGCACAGAGAGATTGAGAGCGGCAATATCAGTGAAACGAATAGCGGATGCCAGGAAAGCCGAAACGGCCACTTCATTCGCTGCATTTAGCGCGGTTGTCGCCGCCTGACCCTCGCTGGAGGCGTCAATCGCCAGCTTCAGACAGGGATAACGATCGAAATCGGGGGCGGCAAAAGTCAATGCGCTCAGCTTGCAGAAATCCAGAGCGTTGACACCTGACGACACACGCTCCGGCCAGGCCATCGTGTGTGCGATGGGTGTTCGCATATCCGGTTCACCCAACTGCGCCAACACACTGCCATCCTGATAACGCACCATGGAGTGGATCACCGATTGCGGGTGAATCAGCACTTCCATCTGGCGGGCAGCGGCATTAAATAACCAGCGTGCTTCAATGTATTCCAGACCTTTATTCATCATGGTGGCGGAATCAACGGAGATTTTACGCCCCATCGACCAGTTCGGATGGCGACAAGCCTGATCCGGCGTCATCAGCGCCAGATCCGCCATCGGCGTCTCCCGGAATGGGCCAC